>DASTRJ010000078.1:0-7289 GCA_035761245.1 Capillimicrobium sp.
GCACCTGCGCGTCGATGTGGCGCGCGTCGCTGCCGGTGCTGTGCGGGCCCCCACCGTGGCCGCCGCGGCGGCCGGCGCCCGGCGAGCGCAGCGCCGACCCGCGCGACCTGCTGCGCGTGCGCCCCTGGCACACGCTGCGCACGCTGGCCCGCGCGACGGTGCGCGATCCGCGGCTGCGGCTGGTCGTGGAGCGCTTCGCCACCTACGCGGGCGCCGATCCGCGGCGGGCGCCCGCCGCGCTCGCGGTGGCCGGCTACGTCGAGCACGCGTTCGGCGCGTGGCACGTGCGGGGCGGCGTGGCCGCGATCCCCGAGGCGCTCGTCGGCGCGCTGCGCGACGCGGGAGGCGAGCTGCGGCTCGGCGTCCGTGCCGACGCGATCGCCCTCGCGGGCGGAGGCCGCACGTCGCCGAGCGGGCGCGGCGGACGCGGCCGCGTCACCGGCGTGGAGACCACGGCGGGGCGGCTCGACGCCGACGTGGTCGTGTACAACGGCGATGCGCCGACCGGCGCGGAGCGCTCGCTGTCGGCGTTCGCGCTGCTGCTCGGCCTGCGCGACCGCGACCCTGACCGCGTGCATCACGAGATCCGCTTCCCGGCCGACTACGACGCCGAGCTCGACGACGTCTTCGCCGCCCGCCGGCCGGTGCGCGACCCGACGCTCTACCTCGCCGCCTCGTGGGTCACCGATCCCGGGGAGGCGCCGCCGGGCGGGGAGAACCTGTTCGTGCTGGTCAACGCGCCGAGCGGCGGGGTCGACTGGGCGGCCGAGGGCGACCGCTGCGAGGCCTCGCTGCGCGCGCGGCTCGGGATCTCGCCGGCGCGCGTGGCGGTCAGCGCGCGGCGCACGCCGTGGGACCTCGAGCGCGAGACCGGCGCCATCGGCGGCGCGATCTACGGCGCCGCCCCGCATGGGCGGCTCGGGACGCTGCGGCGGCCGCCGAACCGCGTACGCGGCGTGCGCGGGCTGTGGCGCGTGGGCGGCACGACGCATCCCGGCGGCGGCCTGCCGCTCGTGATGCTCAGCGGCCGGACCGTCGCGAACGAGATCGGGGCGGCGTGACGACACGGGCGGGGCTCGCCGGGCTGGCGGCCGCGCTGGCCCTGGCGCTGCCCGGCTGCGGCGGCGGAGACGGCGGCGCGACGGTCGCGACCACGGTCACCGCCCCGGCCACGACGACCGGCCCGTCGCCGGCCACGAGCACGCCGGTCACCGGCATCGAGCGCCTCGACGTCGGCAACGGCGCTCGCTCCGCCGTGGTCTTCCGCCCGCGCGGCGGCCCACAGCCTCCGCCCGGCGTGCTGTTCCTCCACGGCTGGGGCGGCGTGGATCCCACCTACTACCGGGCGTGGATCCGCCACCTGGTCCGCCAGGGCAACGAGGTGATCTACCCGCGCTACCAGACCGGCGCCGTCTCGCTGCCCGGGCTCGCGCTGCCGAACGCCATCGCGGGGACGCGAGCGGCACTGCGCCGCGCCCCGATCGCACCCGGGTCGCTGGTCGTGGCCGGCCACTCCGCGGGCGGGGCGATGGCCGCCGACTACGCCGCGGTCGCCGCGGGGCGCGGGCTGCCGCCGGCGCGGGCCGTCTTCGCGATCTACCCGGGCCGGCGACTGAAGGGCGTGCCGCTCGGGATCCCCGAGGTCGACCCCGCCCGGATCCCGGCCGGCACGCAGCTCCTCGCGCTCGCCGGCGCCCGCGACACCGTCGTCGGCGCGGCGACCGCGCGGCGCACGGTCGCCCGCGCGACGCGGGTGCCGGCAAGCGCGAAGCGCTTCGTGCTGGTCCGCGACCCGCGCGTGTCGGAGCATCTCGCGCCGCTCTCTCCCCGCCCCGCAGCGCGCCGGACGTTCTGGGCGCCGCTGGATCGCCTGATCGTCCGCGCCCGCGCCCGGTAGGGTCGCCGGCATGCCTCGCCAGCTCCTCGCCGCGGCGCTCGTCGCGCTGCTGCTCGTCGCCACCGCCGCCGTCGCCCTGGGCGCCGACCGGGATCCCGCCGGGCCGACGCCGCCGAAGCCGCGGCCGTTCGTCGTCAACTACTACGAGTCCGGCGAGTGGGCCGCCGACGTGAAGGTCGCCCTGACGACGGCCCGCCGGCAGATGCTGCGCGAGCTCGACGACGTGCCGAAGGGCGAGAAGCCGGCGATCGTGCTCGACATCGACGACACGTCGCTGACCCAGTACCCGTGCCGCAAGCCGGGCGACCTGCCGTTCGACGACCCGGCCGCCGGCGCCGCCTGCGTGGCGAGCGGGACGCTGCCGCCGATCAAGCCGACGCGCGCGCTGTACCGGCTCGCGCTGCGCAGGCACGTGAAGGTCTTCTTCGTCACCGGCCGCCCCGAGGCGGCGCGCGAGGTCACGATCGCGAACCTGAAGCGCGCCGGCTACACCGGCCGGCACACGCTGATCCTGCGCCCGAACGACACGCTCGGCGAGCCGTCGGTCGTGCCCTACAAGTCGGGCGAGCGCGAGGAGATCGAGTCCGGCGGCCACGACATCCTCGTCAACGTCGGCGACCAGTGGTCCGATCTCAAGGGCGGCGCGGCGGACCACCGGATCAAGGTCGCCAACCCGATGTACTTCATCCCGTAGGCCGCAGCGGGTCGACGCCGTCCCAGGTGCCGGCGCTCGCGTAGGGCGCGAAGCGCGCGAAGAGCTCCTCGGCGTACCAGCGCTCGGCGCGGGTGCGCCGAACGACCTCACGGTGGTCGGCCCGCGCGTAGGCGTACCTGCGCGCGGCCTCCAGCGACGACCACAGCGAGAACGTCGCCTGCCGCGCGACCGGCCACTCGCCCATCCCGACCGAGGCGAGCAGCCCCGGCTGGCCGAGCAGGTCGTTCGCCGGCGAGGCGATCGCGCGATAGAACGGGACGAGGCGCGACGGGCGGATCGCCGCGCGGGTGAGCACGGCGACGGGCTCGCCGAGCTCGGGTTCGGCGACGGCCGCGCCGGCGAGCGGGTCGCGTCCGCCCCAGGCGCCCTTCGACCGCAGCGGTCGCAGCCGCACGTGGTAGACCTCGGCGCCGCGGCGGGCCCAGCCGGCCGCGACCTCGGAGGCGGCGAGGAACGCGTCGAGCGCCGCTTCGTCGCGCCAGACGGCGAAGAGCGCCCAGCGGCGCAGGTCCGCCGACAGGGTCATCGTGCGCCCGCGACCCGTCCCGAGCAGCCGCCAGAACGCGAGGCCGGACGTGCGCCGCAGCAGCGGGCGGTCGAGCCCCATCCGGGACAATCCCTCCGGCGCCGTGGCGCGAGCGTGGCGGACGAGGTGGAAGGAGGCGAGCACGAGTGGAGTACGCGGCGGCGGCCGTCCTCGGCTACCTCCTCGGCTCGATCCCAATCTCGCTGCTCGTGGCGCGCCGCCACGGCGTCGACCTGCGCGCGACGGGCGACGGCAACCCCGGTGCGTGGAACGCGCTCGAGCAGCTCGGCGCGCGCCGCGCGTGGCCCGCGTTCGCGGGCGACGGGCTCAAGGGGACGCTCGCGGGCCTGGCCGGGCTGGCGCTCGGCGGCGTGGGCGGCGCGTACGCGGGCGTCGCGGGCGCGATGCTCGGCCACGCGTTCCCGCTCTTCGCCCGCCTGCGCGGCGGCAAGTCGGTGATGACGTTCGCCGGCGGCGCGATCGCGCTGAGCCCGCCCGCGGCCCTCGCCGCGCTCGGCGCCTGCCTGGTCGTCACCGTGCTCACGCGCTCGTTCGCGTGGGGCGCCCGCGTCGCCGTCTTCGGCTTCCCCGCGATCCAGCTCGCGTTCGACCCGCCCGGCCGCATCGCGGCGACCGGGGCGCTCATGACGCTGATCGGCGTCCTGTTCGTCGCGCGTAGGTCCGCCCCCGCCACGTCCGCGACGGACGGAGGGCGCACCAGGTGAGCCAGGCGACGACCGGCGCGTCGGCCAGCGGCGCGAGCGCGAACGCGAGGCCGCGCGGGCGGTAGCTGCGCGCCAGCGCGGCGTGGATGCCGAGCCGCACGGCGACGAGCACCGCGTCGAGCGGCGTGGCACGGCGCGCCACCAGCCGCGGCAGCGGGAGCGCCATCGCGATCCAGAGGACGGCGAGGTCCGTGGCCTGCCGGAGCGGCCCGTGGAGGCCCGGCCCCATGAGGGAGCGCCCCCAGCCGGTGAGCGTCTCGGCGGCCGACTCGTACATGCGCACCTCGAGGAGGTCGGCGGCGTCGGCGAACCCGATCCGCCAGCCGGCCGCGCGCAGCGAGCGCGCCAGCGCGATGTCCTCGACGAGCTGATCGCGCACGCGGGCCCACGCTCCCGCGGCGAGGAACGGCTCGCGGCGGACGACGACGCACTGCCCGTTGGCGAGCGCGCGGGCGGGCCGCGGCTGCCAGCCGTCGACGTCGGCCGGTCCGGCACGGTACGGGATCGTCGCGGCCATCGAGGGGTGCAGCAGCCGTTCGGCCGCCGACTCGCAGACGAAGCGCGGGCCGGCGGTGAGGAGGTCGAAGCGGCCGGCGAGCTCGACCAGCGCCGGGACCAGGCCCGGCTTCGGCCGCGTGTCGGCGTCGAGGAAGACGACCCACGAGCCGCGCGCCGCCTCGAGCCCCTGCTGCAGCGCCCACGCCTTGCCGACCCAGCCGGCGGGCAGCGCCCGCCCCTCGATCACCCGGGCCCCCGCCGCCCGGGCGACCTCGGCGGTGGCATCGCTCGAGCGATCGTCGACGACGAGCACCTCGGCGTCGACGCCGCGCAGGCCGGCGAGGCAGGGCCCGATCCGCGCCGCCTCGTCGCGCGCCGGGATGACGACCGAGACCGGCGCGCTCGGCGCGGGGGCGCCCGGGGCGAGCGGCGGCCGGCGCCGGCGACCGCGCGCGAAGCGGGCGGCGAGCACCGCGACCACCGCCGCCTGCGCCATCGTCAGCGAGGACCGACCCACGTCGACTATGGTCCCGCATACGTCGACTGGCCAGTCAGCCAAGGAGAGGAAGCGGTGGATCTCAACGACACACCGGAGCAGGCGGCATACCGGGCCCGCGTACGCGCCTGGCTCGACGAGCACCGCGACGAGGCGCCGCCGCTGCGCGCCCCTGAGGGCGAGGAGGAGGCGTACCTGGCGGCCCGCCGCGCCTGGCAGGGCAAGCTCGCCGAGGGCGGGCTGGCGGGCGTCGTCTGGCCGAAGGAGGTCGGCGGCCAGGGACTCGGCCCGATCGAGCAGGTGATCGTCAACCAGGAGATCTCGGCGGCGAAGGTCCCCGGCATCCTCGACGTCATCGGCGTCGGGATGCTCGGCCCGACGATCATCGCCCACGGCACCGACGAGCAGAAGAGCCGCTACCTCGGCCCGATGCTCCACGGCGACGAGGTGTGGTGCCAGCTGTTCTCCGAGCCGGCTGCGGGCTCCGACCTCGCCGGGGTGCAGTCGCGCGCGCGGGCCAACGACGACGGGAGCTGGACGCTCAACGGCCAGAAGGTGTGGACGACCAACGCGCAGTTCTCGTCCTACGGCCTCCTGCTGGCGCGCACCGACCCGGACGTGCCGAAGCACAAGGGCCTGACGATGTTCATCGTCCCGATGGACGCACCGGGCGTGACCGTGCGCGGCCTGCGTCAGATCTCCGGCGAGGCCGAGTTCAACGAGGTCTTCCTCGACGACGTCCGCCTCGACGCCGACGCCGTCGTGGGCGGCGTCGGCAACGGGTGGGGCACCGCGCTCACGACGCTCATGTACGAGCGCCTGACCATCGGCCTCGGCTCCGAGGGGCTCGGCTACCGCGCCGACCGCTTCGCCGCGCCGATCGCCGCCGACCCCGAGGCGCGCGCCGACAGCGACGTGCGCAAGCGCCTCGGCGAGCTCGCCTCCGAGCTGATCGCGCTGCGCTTCACCGCGTACCGCACGCTGACGGCGCTGCAGGGCGGGCGGATCCCCGGCCCGGAGTCGGCGCTCGCCAAGGTGACGACGGTCAACGCCGCGATCGCCGCGACCGACCTGATCGCCGACGTGATGGGCCCCGACGCGCTGGACGCGTCGAGCGAATGGGCGTACGCGATCTCGTTCCTGCCCGGCCTGAAGTCGGCCGGCGGGACCGAGGAGATCCTGCGCAACACCGTCGGCGAGCGGGTCCTGGGCCTGCCGCCGGAGCCGCGGCTCGACAAGGGCATCCCCTTCTCCGAGCTGCGCGCGAAGGAGCGGGAGGTGACGGCATGAACCTGGCGCTGAGCGACGAGCAGGAGCTGCTGCGGGAGGCCGCGCGCGGGACGCTCTCGCGCTACAAGACCGTCGAGGCGGCGCGCGAGGCGCTCGAGGGCGGCGCGCTGCCGGACCTGTGGGGCGCGGCGTGCGAGGCCGGGTGGCCGGGCCTGCTCGTCGGCGAGGAGCGTGGCGGGGCCGGGCTCGGGCCGTTCGACGCGATGCTCGTCCTGCAGGAGTGCGGGCGCGTGCTCGCCGGGGTGCCGCTGCTCGGCCACCTGACGGCGTCGTGGCTCCTCGACCGCGGCGGCTACGACGGCGTCGAGGCGGTCGCGTCGGGCGAGCGCCGGGCGGCGATCGTCGCGGCGATGCCGCCGAGCGACCTGCACGACGGCTGGACGTGGGAGCCGCCCGCCGGCAAGGCGCGCGTTCCGGCCGGCGGCGACGTCGCCCACTGGGTCGTCGACGCGCCCGGCGCCGACGTGCTCGTCGTGGTGGGCGAGGGCGGCGCGGTCAGCGTGGTCGAGGGGGCGCCGGTCGAGCCGGTCATGCGCTACGACGCGACGCGCTCGCTCGGGCACGTGTCGCTCGGCGGCGCGACGGCGACGGCGCTCGACGTCTCGCCGGCCGACGCCGCGAACGCGTGGCACCTCGCGCAGGCGCTGATCGCGGCGGAGTCGGTCGGGACGATCGAGACGCTGCTGGAGATGGGCGTCGCCTACGCGAAGGAGCGCTTCACGTTCGGGCGGGCGATCGGCTCCTACCAGGCGATCAAGCATCAGCTCGTGGAGGTCCTGCGGGTGCTCGAGAACGGGCGCTCGCTCCTCTACTACGCCGGCTGGGCGGGCGAGTCGAACGCCGACGAGTTCCCGATCGCCGCCTCCGCGGCCCGGTCGGTCGCCGGCCGCGGGCTCGACGCGGCGTCGCGGATCACGATCTCGGTCCACGGCGGCATCGGCGCGACGTGGGAGCACGACGCGCCGCTGTACTTCCGCCGCGCGCAGCTGTCGCGGCGGCTGCTCGGCGGAACGGCGGCGGCGAGCGACCGGGTGGCCGGCGAGCTCCTGGCCGCGGTCTCCTGAAAGACCCCCCAACCGGGGCGTGGTCCTTGCGCGAGCAACGGGTGTGGTGAGAAGGTGCAAGCCATGAGCTGCGCCTCC
>DASTRJ010000079.1:0-32006 GCA_035761245.1 Capillimicrobium sp.
TCCGGCGAGCGACCCGGACGCCGAGTTCATCCCGCAGATCACGCACATGGAGGCGGTCGCGCGCCAGCTGCGCGTCATGGACGCCACGGCGCTGACGCTCTGCGCGGAGAACGACCTGCCGATCTACGTGTTCAACATGGACGACGAGCGCAACATCGACCGGATAGTGTCCGGCGAGCGCGTGGGAACCCTGGTGACGACATCATGAGCGAGCTGATCGATGAGCTGCTCGCCGACGCCGGCGAGCGCATGAGCAAGTCCGTCGAGGCCACCCAGCACGACTTCGGGTCCGTGCGCACGGGGCGCGCCAACCCGTCGCTGCTGGACCGCATCACCGTCGACTACTACGGCGCGCCGACCCCGCTGCGCCAGCTGGCGACCATCAGCGCGCCCGAGGCGCGGCTGCTGACCGTCCAGCCCTACGACAAGAGCTCGATCAAGGCGATCGAGAAGGCGATCAACGAGTCCGACATCGGCCTGAACCCGTCCAACGACGGCAACCTGGTCCGGCTCGTGCTGCCCGAGCTCACCGAGGAGCGCCGCAAGGAGCTCGTCAAGGTCGTGCGGCACATCGCGGAGGAGGGCCGGATCAAGATCCGCAACGTCCGCCGCGACGTGATGCACCACCTGCGCGAGCTGCGCGACGAGGGCGAGGCGGGCGCCGACGAGGAGCACCGCGCCGAGACCGAGCTGCAGAAGCTCACCGACCAGCGGATCGCCGAGCTCGACGCCCTGCTCAAGGCCAAGGAAGCCGAGATCCTCGAAGTGTGATGGACGCGCCTTCCCGGGCGCGGTACGTCGCCATCATCACCGACGGCAACGGCCGCTGGGCCCAGGCGCGGGGCCTGCCCGTGCTCGCCGGGCACGAGGCCGGCGCCGACGTCGTCAAGGCGCGGCTGCGCGACGCCGTCGAGCTCGGCATCGAGGAGCTGACCGTCTACTCGTTCTCGACGGAGAACTGGTCGCGCTCGCCGGACGAGGTCGCCGGCCTGATGGCGATGTTCGGCCGACGGCTCGAGGTCGAGACGCCGGAGCTGCACGACGAGGGCGTCCGGATGCGGTTCATCGGGCGCCGCGAGGGCGTCGACCCGGAGCTCGTCGAGCGCATGGCCTGGGCCGAGGACCTGACCGCGGGCAACGACCGCATCACGTTCTTCGTGGCGTTCAACTACGGGGGGCGCGCGGAGATCCTTGACGCCGCCGCGCGCTTCCAGGGAGGCGATGAGGCCGACTTCGCGAAGTTGCTCTACGCACCCGAGATGCACGATCCGGACCTGATCATCCGCACGAGCGGCGAGCGACGCCTGAGCAACTACCTGCTCTGGCAGTCGGCGTACTCGGAGCTGGTGTTCCGCGACGAGCTCTGGCCGGACTTCGGGCGCGACGCCTTCGAGGCGTCCTTGGACGAGTTCGCCTCCCGGCGCCGGCGCTTCGGCGGGCGCTGATGGCGACACGCTCGCGGCGACCCGCCTCTCAGCGGCGCGCGGCGCGAGCGCGGCGGCGCAACACCGGCTCGGACCTGGGCGCGCGCGTCCTGGTCGCGATCCCGGCGATCGTCTTCGCGATCCTGATCGTCGCCCAGGGCGGCTGGGTGTTCACCGTCGCGCTGATCATCCTCGGGATCCTCTGCCTCGGGGAGCTGTTCACGATGCTGCGCCACGGCCATCCCGTGCGGCTGGCCGGGTTCCTCGGCCTGAGCGGGATGCTCGTGGCGGCGCAGCTCGGCGGGCCGGACGCGGTGCTCGCGGCGCTGGTCGCGTCGATCCCCGTCGTCTTCGGGCTCGGCCTGCTGCAGCCGCGGGCCGGCGCGCCGGGGGTGTCGGTGACCACGCTCGGGCTGGTGTGGATCGGGTTGCCGCTCGCGCACGCGGTGCTGCTGCGCGACATGCCCCACGGGGACGGCATCGTCATCGACGTCCTCGTCGGGACGTTCGTGGGCGACACCGGCGCCTACCTCGGCGGCCGCGCGTTCGGGCGCCGCCCGCTCGCGCCGCTGATCTCGCCGAACAAGACGGTCGAGGGGCTGCTCATCGGGATGGTCGCCGCGGTGGCGGGCGTGTGGTTCGCCGGCCTGTACCAGGACTGGCTGCCGGGGACCGACGCGCTCCTGCTCGGCCTCGCCGTGGCGGTGGTGGCGCCGATCGGCGACCTCTTCGAGTCGTACCTCAAGCGCGACGCCGGCACGAAGGACACCGGCACGCTCTTCGGCGCCCACGGCGGCGCGCTCGACCGGCTCGACGCGGTGCTGTTCAGCGCGGTGGCCGGCTACTACGTGTGGCAGGCGCTGGTGTAGGCCGCCGTTGATCGGCGGCATCTCCGCGGCGCCGGCGTGCTCAGCCCGCGGGGAGCGCCGCCGAGCCGCGGTCCCAGACGACGGTGCGCAGGAGGTCGTCGACGAGGATGAAGCGCGTCCCGGCGGCGTTGCCGGCGACCTCGGTCTCCCGGCCGTCGGGGAGCTGGGCGATGAGCCTGCCGGCGCGCTCGACGACGATCGTGCCGTCGCGGGCGAGCGCCCAGGGGTCGTACTCGTGGCCGAGCGGCACGGGCGCGCCGATCGCCGCGCGGGTCGTGAGGTCGACCGCGTTGACCGAGTAGCCGCCCGAGGCGTCGCGGCGCAGCGCAGCGGCCACGGTGCCCGCCAGCTCGCCGCGCTCCTCGCCGATCGCGAAGAAGCCGCCGCCGGAGCCGCGCAGGCAGGCGACGATCTCGATGCGGCTCGTGTCGGCCAGGCCGCTGGTGCGCTGGGCGAGGACGGCCTGCGGACCCGCGATCGGCTGGAACGCGCCCTCCTCCGGCGTGCAGTCGCCGAACGGCAGCGTCAGCGGCGCGCGCTGGGGCTGGCCGGCGTGCGACCACGTGGCGTCGTCGCCGTCGAGCGCCAGGCCGGTGAGCGTGCCGCGTGCGCCGGCGTCGACCCGGCGCAGCATGTCGCCGTCGAGCACCACCGCCTCGACCTCGGTGAGCGCCGCGACGCGTCCGAGCGCGTCGACCGCGACCTCGCGGATCGGCAGGTCGTGCGGGACGATCGCCTCCCGCAGCCGGCGCGGCCGGCGCAGGTCGACGACGTGCAGGTCCGCCGTCTCGGGACGGCTCTCGACCGCCGTCGACGTGCCCCACGCGACGACCGTCCCGCCGATCGCGAACGGCCCGACGACCGCATCGCGGCGCCGTCCCGCCTGCGCGGTGCCGAGCTCGACGCGCCTGCCCGTCGTCGGCGAGCACCCGGCGAAGGTCGTCCGGCGGTGCTTGGCGCGGTGCCGCACCACCACGGCGTCGTCGGAGCGCACGACGACGCGCTCGCCGGCGGCGGGGCACGGGCGGGGCTTGCCGCTCGCCGGCGCGGTGGTCGCCGAGACGCAGACCACGGCGGCGATGAGCACGGCGGGGAGCAGACGAGGGAGGGCGGGCATGTCGTTCGATCAGAACGCTCCGAGCGGGGTGGAGTTGCGCGATCGGGTAGGCGACACCCATGTCCGAGCGCGACTTCGAGCAGGTCGGCGGCGAGCGCGTCCACGAGGGCGAGGTCGTCGAGGTCACGCACGACCGCTTCGCGTATCCCGATGGCCGGCAGGTCGAGCGCGACGTCGTCCGGCATCCCGGCGGGGTGAACGTCGTCGCCCACGACGGTACGCACGTCCTGCTCGTCCGACAGCCGCGCGAGGCCACCGGCGACCCCGACATGCTGCAGCTCCCGGCCGGCCGCTTCGACCGCGAGGGCGAGTCGCCGCTGGAGCTGGCGCAGCACGAGCTCGCCGAGGAGGCGGGCGTGCGGGCGGCGACGTGGGAGCACCTGCACGCGTTCCACCCGGCGCCGGACCTGAGTGATCAGCTCACCCACCTGTACCTCGCCACCGACCTCGCGCCCGCCCAGGCCGACCCGGACGACGAGGAGCGCATCGAGCCCGTCCGCTGGCCGCTCGAGCGCCTCGACGACGCGATCGCCGCCTGCCGCGACGGCGCGACCCTCGTGGGGCTGCTCTGGCTGGCGCGGCGGCTGGGCCGCTGACCTGCGCTTCAACCGCGGCCCCTACCCTTGACGGCGCATGCCCCGTCGCCTGCTCATCCTCGGCTCCACCGGCTCGATCGGCACCCAGGCGCTCGACATCCTCGAGCGCAGCGACGAGCTCGAGCTCGTCGGGCTGTCCGCCGAGCGCTCGTGGGAGACGCTCGTCGAGCAGGCGCGGCGCTTCGGCGTGCGTCGCATCGCGCTCGCCGACCCCGACGCCGCCGCGCGCGCCTCGGAGGCGTGGACCGACGGCGAGGTGCTCGTCGGCGCGCAGGGCCTCGTGGAGCTCGTCGTCTCCTCCGGCGCCGACCTCGTGCTCAACGCGCTCGTCGGCTCGGCCGGGCTCGGCCCGACCGTCGCGTCGCTCGGGGAGGGCATCGACCTGGCGCTCGCCAACAAGGAGTCGCTCGTCGTCGGCGGCGAGCTGGTCACGGCGCTGGCCGAGGCCACCGGCGCCCAGCTCATCCCGGTCGACTCCGAGCACTCGGCGCTGCACCAGCTGCTCGCGGGGGAGGGCCCCGGCGCGGTCGACGCGCTCGTCCTCACCGCCTCCGGCGGCCCGTTCCGCGGCCGCACGCGCGCCCAGCTCGAGTCGGTGACCGTCGAGGAGGCGCTCAAGCATCCGACCTGGGCGATGGGCGGCAAGATCACGATCGACTCCGCCACGCTCATGAACAAGGGCCTCGAGGTCATCGAGGCGCACCACCTCTTCGGCACGCCATACGACCGCATCGACGTCGTCGTGCACCCGCAGTCGATCGTCCACGCGATGGTCCGGCTCTGCGACGGCGCCTCGCTCGCGCACCTCGGCCACCCCGACATGCGCGTGCCGATCAGCTACGCGCTGCACTACCCGGAGCGCGTCGACGTCCCCGTCCGGCCGCTCGACCTCGCGGAGGTCGGCTCGCTCACGTTCGAGCCGGTCGACCTCGACGCGTTCCCGTGCCTGCGCCTCGCCCGCGACGCCGCCACCGCCGGCGGCACCGCGCCGTGCGTGCTCAACGCCGCCAACGAGATCGCCGTGCACGCCTTCCTGAACGGCCGCCTGCCGTTCCTCGGCATCCCGGCGGTGATCGAGGAGACGCTCGCCGAGCTCGGCGCCGCCCCGATCCGCGCGTTCGAGACGCTCTACGACGCCGATCGCGAGGCGCGCCGGGTCGCCGCCGAGCGCGTCTCCGAGCGAGGGGTCGCCGCGTCATGAGCTGGGTGCTCGCCGCGGTCGGCTTCATGCTGCTGATCGTCTTCCACGAGCTCGGCCACTTCGCCGCCGCCAAGGCCGTCGGCATGCGCGTCGAGAAGTTCTCGCTGTTCTTCGGCCAGATGTGGGCCAGGACGACGCGCGGCGAGACGACCTACGGGATCGGATGGATCCCGCTCGGCGGCTACGTGAAGATCAGCGGGATGAACCCGTACGAGGAGCTGCCCGACGAGGTGGCCCATCGTGCGTACTACAAGCAGCCCGTCTGGAAGCGCATCGTCGTCATCGCCGCCGGGCCGGCGGTCAACCTCCTGATCGCGTTCGTCCTCATCTGGGGCCTGCTCGTCTTCCAGGGCCAGTCCGACACGGTGACCCGGGCGATCGACGAGGTCGAGCCTGGCACCCCGGCCGCGCAGGTCCTGCAGCGCGGCGACCGGATCCTCTCGGTCGACGGGGTCACGAGCGTCGCGAAGATGCCCGAGCAGATCGACTCGCACCGCTGCGCCGGCACCCCCGAGCCCAACTGCGAGGCGACGACGCCGGCGACGATCCGCTACGAGCGCGACGGCCAGGTGCACACCGCGAAGATCACGCCGATCTACGACGAGCGCGTCGAGCGCAACCGGCTCGGCTTCGCGTTCGGCTTCACCGACTACGAGCCGGTGGCGCCGGGCACGGCCGTGGTGAAGTCGCTCGACGGCATGTGGCAGGTCACGCGGTTGACCGGCGAGACGATCGGCAAGCTCTTCTACGACTCGCAGGCGCGCAAGGACGTGTCCGGCGTCGTCGGCTCGTACGAGCGCGCGCAGCAGAGCTTCGAGATGTCGACGGTGAAGGCGGTCGAGATCATCGCCCTGATCTCGCTGTCCCTGGCGGTCATCAACCTCTTCCCGTTCCTGCCGCTCGACGGCGGCCACATCTTCTGGGCCCTCGCCGAGAAGGTCCGCGGCCGGCCGATCTCCTTCGCCGTCATGGAGCGCGCCGGCTTCGTCGGCTTCGCGCTCGTCGCGATCCTCTTCCTCATCGGGCTCAACAACGACGTGGCGCGCCTGACGACCGACGGCTTCCGTTAGCCTCCGCCCCGAGCGAGGGGAGGAGAGCCCATGTCGTCGTCGACCACCGCTGCGCGCCCGCGCGCGCTGGATGCCACCACGGTTCCCGAGGCGTTCCGCCGCACCGCGGAGGACCGCCCCGGCGACGTCGCCGTGCGCACGCAGTGCGACGCCGTCAGCTGGACGTGGGCGGAGCTGCGCGAGCGCGTCGACGCACTCGCCGCCGGCCTGTCGAAGCTCGGCGTCCGCAAGGGCGACACGGTCGCGCTCCTGCTGTCCAACCGGCCCGAGTTCCACCAGGCGGACCTCGCGGCGATGACGCTCGGCGCGACGCCGTTCTCGATCTACAACACGTACTCGCCCGAGCAGATCCAGTTCGTCGTCTCCGACGCGGGCGCCAAGGTCCTCGTCGCCGAGCAGGCGCTGCTGGCCAACGCGCTGGCGGCGCGCGCCGACCTGCCGCAGCTCGAGCACGTCGTCGTGGTCGACGGCGACCCGCCGGACGGCTGCCTCGCGCTCGCCGACGTGATGGCCGACGGCGAGCCGGGCTTCGACCCGCAGGCGTCGATCGCCGCGATCGGCCCCGAGGACGTCGTCACGCTCATCTACACCTCCGGCACGACCGGCCCGCCGAAGGGCGTGCAGATCTGCCATCGCAACGTCATGGCGACGGTCAACACCGTCACCTCGGTGATCGACTTCCCCGGCGACGGCCGCGTGATCTCGTGGCTGCCGGCGGCGCACATCGCCGAGCGCACCGCGCATCACTACCTGCCGATCGCCTACGGCCTGACCGTCACGTGCTGCCACGACCCGCGCCAGATCGCGGCCTACCTGCCGGAGGTCCGCCCGTCCTGGTTCTTCGCGGTGCCGCGGATCTGGGAGAAGCTCAAGGCCGGCATGGAGGCGATGCTCGGCGGCCTGCCCGACGAGCAGCGCGCGCCCGTCCAGCAGGCGCTCGACGCATCGCTGCGCAAGGTGCGCCTGGAGCAGCGCGGCGAGCGGGTGCCCGAGGAGCTGGCCGCGGCGGTCCGGCAGGCCGACGAGCGGATCTTCGCGCCGCTGCGCGCGCAGCTCGGCTTCGACCAGGCTCAGGCGGTCAACGTGGGCGCGGCGCCGACGCCCGTCGAGGTCCTCGAGTTCTTCCACGCCATCGGCATCCCGGTCGCCGAGCTGTGGGGCATGTCCGAGACGTGCGGGGCAGGCTGCGTCAACCCGCCCGACCGCATCAAGATCGGCACGGTCGGGCCGCCGACCGCGGGCATCGAGGTCCGCCTCGGCGACGACGGCGAGCTGCTGGTGCGCGGCGACGTCGTCATGCTCGGCTACCGCAACCTCCCCGACAAGACCGTCGAGGCGCTCGACGCGGACGGCTGGCTGCACACCGGCGACATCGCCGAGATCGACGAGGACGGCTACGTGAAGATCGTCGATCGCAAGAAGGAGATCATCATCAACGCGGCCGGCAAGAACATGTCGCCGGCGAACATCGAGGCGACGGTCAAGTCGTCGTCGCCGCTCATCGGGCAGGCCGCCGTGATCGGCGACGGCCGGCCGTACAACACGGCGCTCATCGTCCTCGACGCCGACTTCGCCCCGGCGTGGGCGAAGCAGCAGGGCATCGAGGCGGCCGACCTCGCCGCGCTGGCGGCCGACGACCGGGTCCGCGCGGCGGTCCAGGAGGGCGTCGACGCCGCCAACGCCAAGCTGGCGCGGGTCGAGCAGATCAAGCGCTTCCACGTCGTCGGCGGCGACTGGCTGCCGGGCGGCGACGAGCTGACGCCGACGATGAAGCTCAAGCGCAAGCCGATCGCCGAGAAGTACGCCGCCGAGATCGAGGCGATGTACGCCTAGCGGCCAGCGCCCGCAGCGAGCGCTCAAGGTTCGGGCGGGAGCGGTCGATGGCGCTCCTGACTGAATCCATCCACGACAAAGGCACCCCCGCCGCGAGGCGGGCTCGCAAAGCCAGGGACCTCTCCGAGGCCGCCCAGCTGCCGAAAGGAGGAGGGCGCCGGTGCGTCCAATCGCCATCGTCCGCGGTGCGTTGCTCGCCGCCGCAGTCTCCATCGTCACGCTCGCTCCCGCCGCCGCCGCGCAGGCGCCGGACGCGCCGGCCGAGCGATATGCCGTCGGCTCGCCCGCCATGGCGGCCGCGCAGGAGATCGCGCGCGCGTACTGGGGCACCGACCCGTGCGGGGGCGTGGTGACGATCGAGTGGACGCGGCTGGAGCCGAACGTCAACGCGCTCTCGTCGTGGACGGTCACCGGCGGCCCCTACGACGACCCCGAGACGAACCACGACTGCACGATCGAGTTCAACACCCAGATGGACTTCACCTGGGCGAAGTTCTGCACCGTGCTCGTCCACGAGTACGGCCACCTCGTCGGCCATCCCCATGTCGACGACGAGCACGACCTGATGTCGCCGGTCTACACGCGGCCGATCGCCGAGTGCGCGCCTAAGGTCGCGCGACGTGCGAGCCTGTCACGCCGCTCGGCGAGGCTGAGCCGAGGAGCGTGAGCCCCAGCTCGACCTCCGCGCGCAGGAGGTCGAGCATCCGCCGGGCGCCGGCCTCGCCGCCGGCGGCGAGCGCCCAGAGCAGCGGCCGGCCGACCATGACGGCGCGCGCGCCGAGCGCGAGCGCGGCGAGCACGTCGGCGCCGCGGCGGATCCCGCCGTCGACGAGCACCTCGATGCGGCCCGCGACCGCGTCGACGACCTCGGGCAGCAGGTCGGCGGTGGCGGCGACGCCGTCGAGCTGGCGGCCGCCGTGGTTGGAGACCACGACCGCCGCGGCGCCGTGCTCGCACGCCAGCGCGGCGTCCTCGGCCGTCTGGACGCCCTTGAGCACGAGCGGCACGGGCAGGTCGCGCGCGAGCTCGGCGACGGCATCCCAGGTCAGCGTCGTGTCGACGAGCTCGAAGAACTCGGCCGGGGTGGGGCAGCTGTCGCGCCCGAGCGCCGCCGTGACGGCGGGCATGTCGATCTCCGGCGGCACCGCGAAGCCGGTGCGCAGGTCGCGCTCGCGGCGCCCGGCGCGCGGCGCGTCGACGGTGAGCACGACGGCGCCGAAGCCGTGCGCGAGGGCCTCGTCGAGCAGCGCCCGCGTGATCGCGCGGTCGCGGAAGACGTAGAGCTGGAACCACCGCGGCGCCGCGGCCGGCGCGTGCGCGGCGATCTCGCTCGGGCGCGACGAGGCGAGGGTCGAGAGCGTGAACACGGTCCCGGCCGCGGCGGCCGCGCGGGCCATCGCGGGCTCGCCGTCGGGGTGCGCCATGCGCTGCAGCGCCGTCGGGGCGACGAGCACGGGCATCGCCACCTCGTGGCCGAGGACCGTCGTCGCGGTGGTGACGTCGGAGACGTCGACGAGCACCCGCGGCCGCAGGCGCAGGCGCCGCCAGGCGGCGACGTTGTCGCGCAACGTGCGCTCGTCCCCGGCGCCCCCGGCGAAGTAGCCGAACGGGCCGGGCGCGAGACGGGCCTCGGCGAGCCGCTCGAAGTCCTCGCAGGTGACCGCGGACTCCCAGCTCATGCCGGCGGCCGCACCGCGATCCACGACTTCGCCACGCCGGCCAGGCGCTCGGCGACCACCTCGCCCTCCGGGAACAGCGCCGCCAGCTCGCGACGCCGCAGCAGGTGGATCTCCTCCCAGCTGCCCGCCGCGCCGAGGCGCCAGTAGGCGCGCCGCAGGCCGAGCGGGAGCCAGTGGGCCGCCGGCAGCAGCGCGTGCGGCTCGATCGGGAACGAGAACGCCGGGGTCTGGACCCACCAGCCGCGGGCGACGCGCCGGATCTCCGCCGCGAAGGCCGCGCGGCGCTCGGGCGGCAGGTGCTCGACCACGCTGCTGGAGTAGGCGAGGTCGAAGGCGCCGTCGTCGAACGGCAGGCGCTCGGTGGCGTCCGCGCGGACGAACGGGCCCGGGTAGGCGGGGCGATCGACGACGTCGACTCCGGTGACGTCGAGGTCCGGCGCCAGGCCGCGCAGCCCGAGCGAGCCGCAGCCGACGTCGACGATCCGGACCCCGTCCCGGCCGCCCACGCCGGTCAGCCGCAGGAAGCGGGCATGGCGGGCGGCGCGCGCCCGCTGGGCCACGGGCTCGGCGATCCGGGCCAGCGGCCCGCGCGCGGTGCCGTAGACGGCTGAGGGATCTGCGGTCACGGGGCGTTCGTACACTAGGTGTCAGATGGCTTCCGAGCGACAGATCCACGTCGGCGGCGTGCCGATCGGGGGCGGCGCCCCCGTCGCCGTGCAGACGATGACGAAGACCGAGACGGCCAACGTGCAGGCCACGATGGACCAGATCCGCCGCGTCGCCGACGCCGGCGCGGACCTCGTGCGCTGCGCGGTGCCGCGCGAGCAGGACGTCGAGGCGCTGAGGACCATCGTCCGCGAGTCGCCGATCCCCGTCATCGCCGACATCCACTTCAACCACACGCTGGCGCTCAAGGCGCTCGACGCGGGCGCGCACTGCGTGCGGATCAACCCCGGCAACATCGGCGGGCCGGACAAGGTCGCCGAGGTCATCGCCAAGGCCAAGGAGAAGGGCACGCCGATCCGCGTCGGCGTCAACTCCGGCTCGCTGCCCAAGCACCTGCGCGAGCTGGAGTACACGGACCCGGTGGAGGCGCTCGTGCGCGCCGCGACCGAGACGGTCGAGCTCATGGAGCGGCTCGACTTCACGAACTTCAAGATCTCGATGAAGTCGACGTCGGTGCCGAACACCATCCACTCCAACCGCCGGCTCGCCGAGCGGATCCCGTACCCGCTGCACCTCGGCGTGACCGAGGCGGGCACGAAGTGGTCGGGCTCGCTGAAGAGCGCGGTCGGCCTCGGGACGCTGCTGGCCGACGGCATCGGCGACACGATCCGCATCTCGCTGTCGACCTTCCACGCCGAGGAGGAGGTCAAGGTCGCCTGGGAGATCCTCAAGGCGCTGAAGCTGCGCGAGCGCGGCCCGGTCCTCATCGCGTGTCCGACGTGCGGCCGGCTGCAGTTCGACATGGACTCGGTGGTCGCCGAGGTCGAGCGGCGCCTGGAGGCCTACGAGGACCCGATCGAGGTCTCGATCCTCGGCTGCGCGGTCAACGGCATCGGCGAGGCCCGCCATGCCGACTTCGGCATCACCGGCGCCAAGGACATGGGGATGATCTACTCGAAGGGCGAGCCGCTGAAGAAGGTGCCGACGGACCGGCTCGTCGACGAGCTCTTCGCCGAGATCGACCGCTACTACGCCGCCGGCAAGAAGGTCGTGCGCGACGAGGCCGCCGCCGCCGAGGCCGCGGCGTGGCTGGCCGAGGAGGAGGACGCGACGGCGATGACGCCGGAGCGCCTGGCCGCGATCGAGGCCGAGAAGGCCAAGCAGGAGGCCGACGCCGCCGAGTCGCTCGACGTGCGCGAGCTGCTCGTCGACGAGGCGTCCTCGCCCGTGGCGGGGCGGCGCTTCACCCGCGCGTAGCGCGCGAGCTCGAGCCGGCGCCCGCGAACCTGGACGGATGTCGGATCCGCGATCCGCGGACCGGCCTCTAGCCTCCCGCGCTCGAATTCGAGACGAGGGAGTACCGGGAATGCGGCGGGCGCTGGTGGGGATGCTGATGGCAGGGACGATGGCGGCGCTGCCGTCCGCCGCGGAGGCGGCGGTGATCCCGAAGCTGCGCTGCGTCGACGTCGCCGGCACGTCGGCGACCGCGCACTGGGGCTACGTCAGCAGCGAGTCGTCGACGGTCACGATCCCGCTCGGCCCGGACAACTACTTCAGCCCGTCGCCGTCGTACCGCGGCCAGCCGACGTCGTTCTCCAACGGCATCCACGCCGACGCGTTCACCGTGACCTGGACGCTGACGGACGCGTCCGCGATCGTCTGGTCGCTGCAGGGCGAGATCGAGCTGGCCAGCGCGGACTCGCCGCGCTGCGGCGCGGCGCCGCAGTGGCGCGGCCCGTGGTCCTCGTCGACGACGTACGCCGCCGGCGACCTCGTCCGGCACGACGGGTCGGCGTGGATCGCGGTCGCCGGCAGCACGGGCGTGACGCCCGACGAGAACGCGTCCTGGGACCTCTTCGCCGCGGCCGGGTCGAGCGGGCCCGCCGGACCGGTCGGCCCGCAGGGTCCTACCGGCCCGCAGGGACCGCAGGGACCGCAGGGTGCCGCCGGCCCGCAGGGTGCCGCCGGCCCGCAGGGCGATCCGGGGCCGTTCGGGCCGATCGGCCCGGTCGGCGTCGCCGGGCCCCAGGGGCCGGCCGGCCCCGCCGGCCCGCCCGGGCTCTCGGTGTCGCCGAGCAGCGACGCGGGCGTCGCCCCGTCCCCGCGCACGCTGCGCTTCTCGCGCAAGGGCCGCGTCTCCGTGCAGGACCCGCGGATCACGGCCTCGTCGCTCGTCGTCGTCCAGTACACCGACGGCTCGCGGCGGCGGCTCGCGCCCACCAACGTCGTCTCCGTGCGCGACGGCGGCTTCACCGCGACCGGCAGCCGCGGGGCCGCGTTCCGCTACGTCGCCTACCCGGCGCCCTAGGCGCGAGCTGCCGCCCGGGCGAGCTCCTGCCGGCGCCGCCCGCGTAGGCTGTCGTCCCGCATGCACCGTCAGTCCCAGCTCCTCCTCCCGACCGAGCGCCAGCCTCCCGCCGACGCCGAGGCGCTCTCCCACAAGCTCATGGTCCGCGCCGGCCTGATCCGGCAGCTCGGCTCAGGCCTCTGGACGTGGCTGCCCGCCGGCTGGCGGGTGCACGAGCGGATCGTCCAGATCGTCCGCGAGGAGCTCGACGCGGTCGGCGGGCAGGAGATGCTCATGCCGGTCCTGCTGCCGGCCGAGCTGTGGAAGCGCAGCGGCCGCTACGGCATCGACGAGCTGTTCAAGCTCGAGGATCGCAAGGGCGCCGAGATGGTCCTCGCGATGACGCACGAGGAGGCGGTCACCGCGCACGTCGCCCAGGTCGTGCGGTCGTACCGCGACCTGCCGCTGATCCTCTACCACTTCCAGACCAAGGAGCGCGACGAGCCGCGCCCGCGCGCCGGCGTGCTGCGCACGCGCGAGTTCATCATGAAGGACTCCTACTCCTTCGACCGCGACGCGGACGGCCTCGACGAGAGCTACCGCAAGCACATCGTCGCCTACGACCGGATCTTCGAGCGCACGGGGCTCGAGTGGTACCGGGTCGAGTCGGACGTCGGCATGATGGGCGGCACGGGCGCGCACGAGTACATGGCGCCGTGCCCGGCGGGCGAGAACGACGTCGCGCTCGCGCCCGGCTACGCCGCCAACGTGGAGGTCGCCACCGCCGAGCCGCAGCCCGCCCAGCCGCTGCCGGACGCGATCGACGGCGAGCTGCACACGCCCGGCGCCTCCACGATCGAGGCGCTCGCGCAGACGCTCGACGTCCATCCCAGCGCCCTCCTGAAGGCCTTCCCGGTCGTCACCGAGGAGCGCGGCCTCGTGCTCGTCATGGTGCGCGGCGACCACCGCGTCAACGAGATCAAGCTCCAGAACGCGCTGCGCGAGACCTTCCGGCCCGCGCGCGAGGACGAGCTCGCCGAGCGCGGGCTCGTCGGCGGGTACATGGGGCCGGTGGACGGCGTGCCGCTGCTGCTCGACCAGGCGGTGGCCCCGGGCCGCTACGTCGTCGGGGCCAACCGCGCCGACTACCACGCCGTCTACACCGTCGACGGCGCCGAGCAGCGCGCCGACGTGCGCACCGTCGAGCCGGGCGACCTCGTCGACGGGCAGGCGATCCGCATCGAGCCGGCGATCGAGGTGGGCAACATCTTCAAGCTCGGCACCCGCTACTCGGAGCCGCTCGGCGCCACCTACCTCGACGAGAGCGGCACCGAGCGCCACGTGTGGATGGGCTCCTACGGCATCGGCCCCGCCCGGATCGCCGCCGCGGCGATCGAGCAGTACGCCGACGAGCACGGGATCTCGTGGCCGAAGGCGATCGCGCCGTGGGACGTCCACGTGGTGGCGCTCGGCAAGGACGACGAGCTGGCGGCCGCCGAGGCGCTCGCCGCGGAGGTCGAGGCGACCGGGCTGTCCGTGCTCCTCGACGACCGCCCGCTGCGGCCGGGGGAGAAGTTCGCCGACGCCGAGCTGCTCGGCTGCCCGCTGCGGCTCACCGTCGGCAAGCGGGCGCTCGAGTCCGGGGCCGCCGAGGTGCAGATCCGCCGCGGGCGCCAGACCCCGGAGGAGGGCGTGCCGCTGCGCGGCGGCGGGCAGGCGGTGCGGGAGCTGTGGGAAAGCCTCCCCTGACCTTCCGGCGGCTCAGCGGGCTCGACCGCACGGGGCCGCCGCCGCCCGAGACGCTGCCGGGCCAGCCGCTGCGACCGTGGACGATCCCCAACGCGATCGGCTACCTGCGGCTCGCGCTCGTCCCGGTCTTCCTCGTCGTCGCGCTGTCGACCGACACCGGCACCGAGCCGCTGCCGGTGATCCTGTTCGCGGTCATCACGTGGGGCGACTACGCCGACGGGATCGCCGCGCGCGTCACCGGCCAGTACAGCCGGCTCGGCGCGATGCTCGACCCGGTCGTCGACCGGCTCATCATCCTCGCCGGCGTCGTCGTCTGCTGGCGCTTCGAGCTGCTGCCGCGGTGGGCGATCGCGGTGCTCGCCGCGCGCGAGGCGCTCATGCTGCTGATCGGCCAGTGGGCGGTGCGCCGCGGCGTCGAGCTGAAGATCAACTGGCCGGGGCGGTGGTCGGTCTGGCCGCTGATGTCGGCCGTCTTCTTCGCGCTCTGCGGCCTCGAGACGCTCGCCGCGGTGCTGCTCTACGTTGGACTCTTCCTGGCGCTGTGGGCATCCTTCCTCTACGCCCGATCGGCGTACCGCCAGATCCGAGAACCCTCAATCTCAACTTGACGGTCCAGATCCATGGGCTATGCTGCCCACCCTTCGCCCTCCGCGCCTGAAGTAGGAGTCATCGCATGGACACGTTCCCCGACCTCGGCTCGCTCTCCGACCAGGAGCTGAAGGACCTCATCCAGCAGCTGACCGAGGAGGAGGTCGACATCTCCTACAAGCGCCGGATCCTGCACGGCAAGATCGACATCCTCCGCGCCGAGCTCGTCAACCGCCTGCGCAAGAAGCACGAGGGCGGCGAGGACGTGATCACGGGCGACGACGTCCGCCGCCTGACCGACATCCTCGCGGGCCGGACGGGCGAGGAGCCCACCGCGTAGGCGCAGTGGCGCTTCACTGCCCAGAGTGCGGCTTCGTCAACAACGACGGAGCGAACTACTGCCAGAAGTGCGGGGCGTTCCTCGGCGCGGCCGAGCGCGGCGGCGATGCCACCGACCCCATCACGGCCACGTACCGCGTCGGCGACACCGGTGAGCTGATCCCGGTCGACCTCGAGGAGGCGGCGTCGGAGGGATCGGTCCTCGTCATCCGCTCCGGCGGCGGGCGCACCGGCGAGTCGTTCCCGCTCACGCGCGACCGGATGACCATCGGCCGGCGCCCCGACTCCGACATCTTCCTCGACGACGTCACCGTCTCGCGCGACCACGCGCTGCTGGTCCGCCGCGGCGGCGCGCTGTACCTCGACGACCTCGGGTCGCTCAACGGCTCCTACGTCAACCGCCGCCGGATCGAGTCGCACCGGCTCGAGGACGGCGACGAGCTGCAGATCGGCAAGTACAAGCTGACGTTCCTGCAGCGGTGACCGTCATGGACCACCCAGAGATCGAGCTGCCCGCCGACGACGCCACGGCACCGCCGCGCGAGAAGGCGATGACGATCGGCGCGGTGACGAAGGCGCTCAAGCAGGAGTTCCCGGACATCTCGATCTCGAAGATCCGGTACCTGGAGGACCAGAAGCTGCTGACGCCGCGGCGCACGCCCGGCGGCTACCGGCTCTACACGCCCTCGGACGTGCAGCGCCTGCGGACGATCCTGCGCCTCCAGCGCGACGAGTTCCTGCCGCTGCGCGTCATCCGCCAGGAGCTCGCCGCGGGCCGCGCCGGCGAGCCCGACCCGGTCGCGGCGCCGTCGGGCGACGGCGGGCGGCGCCGGCGCGCGGCCGTGAGCGTGCGCGAGCGCGGCCCGCTGTACTCGCTCGAGGACGTGCTCGAGGAGACGCGCGCCGACCCGGCGCTGGTCCGCGAGCTCGAGGAGTACGGCGTCATCAAGGGCGAGAACCGTGCCGGCGTCCGCTACTACGACGAGACCGAGCGCGAGATCGTCCGCGCCGTCACCGAGCTCGCGCGCTACGGCGTCGGCGGGCGCAACCTGCGCGTCTTCCGCTCCTCGGCCGACCGCGAGGCCGCGCTGCTGCAGCAGATCCTCGCCCCGGCGCTGCGCTCCCGCAACCCGGAGCGGCGCAAGGAGGCGCTCGACGCGCTCGAGAACCTGGCCGCGGTCACGAGCCACCTCAAGCACCTGCTGCTCGTGCGCGACCTGCGCACGATCGTCGGATGAGCGAGCCGAAGATCGACCTGCGGGCGCTGATCCGCGACGTGCCGGACTTCCCCAAGCCGGGCGTCGGGTTCCGCGACATCACGCCGCTGCTCGCCTCGCCGGACGGCTTCAAGGCCGCCGTCGCCGGGCTCGCGGCGCTGGCCGCGCCGTACCGGCCCGAGTTCGTCCTGGCGGCCGAGGCGCGCGGGTTCCTGTTCGGGCCGGCGGTCGCCTCCGAGCTCGGGGCCGGGTTCGTCCTCGCTCGCAAGCCGGGCAAGCTGCCGCGCGAGACCGTCAGCGTGGAGTACGAGCTCGAGTACGGCGTCGACCGCCTCGAGGTCCACACCGACTCGATCGGGCCGGGGGCGCGCGTGCTCGTCCACGACGACCTGCTCGCGACCGGCGGCACGGCGAGGGCGCTCTGCCAGCTCGTGGAGAAGGCCGGCGGAGAGGTCGTCGCCTGCGGCTTCCTCATGGAGCTCGCGTTCCTTCGCGGCCGCGAGCGGCTCGACGGCTACGACGTGCACGCGCTGCTGCGCGACGACGTCGAGTAGCGCGGCCGTCGTGCCGACCGCTCGCGCCCGCCGGACGCTCGCGGCCGACCCCGCCGCGGTGTGGGCGCTGGCGGGCGACCCGCACCAGTTGCCGCGCTGGTGGCCGCTCACGGTGCGCGTGGAGGGCGTCAGCGGCCGCGCGTTCACGATGGTCCAGCTCAGCAAGCGCGGCCGCGAGGTGCGCGCCGACCAGCGGGTGACCGCCGACGACCGGCCGCGACGGCGGGCGTGGGCGCTGGAGGTCGAGGGCACGCCGTTCGAGAGCGTCTTCGAGGCGAGCGAGACCGAGGTGGCGCTGGCGCCCGCCGCCGGCGGCGGCACCGAGGTCGAGCTCGCGCTGCGCCAGCGGCTGCGCGGCGGCGCGCGCCTCATGGGCCCGCTCGTGCGCCGCTCCAGCCGGCGGCAGCTGCGCGCCGCGCTCGACGGGCTCGAGCGGGCGCTCGCCGAGGGCTAGCGGATCCGCATCCGGCCGGTCAGCACGACGTCCGTCGGCTTGGCCGGGTCGCCGGCCGTCTCCAGCGAGATGACGAGGCGGCGGTAGTCGGCGGCGTCGTCGGGCAGCGCGGTGGCCCCCTGCAGCCGGCCCTTGGGGCCGACGGCGGGCGCGAACCCGAGACGCGTCACCTTGCCGCCCGGGCCACCCGCGAGCCAGACCGCGTAGGCATCGCGCTTCGTGTTCGGCTGGAGGTCCTGGCCCTGGATCGCCACCGCGCGCTGGTCGCCCTGCGCGAGGATGTTCGCGACGCCGAGCGCCTTGCCGCCGTCCGGCGCGTGGAGGTTGACCTGGCCGGCGATGCGCGGCTCCTCGGACGGGGTCGTCGAGGTCGACGACGTCGCCGTCGTCTGCGTCTGTGCGACGGTGGCGGTGTCGGAGCCGTCGTCGTCGCCCTGGCTGAAGGCCCACACGAGCGCGACGGCGATGACGATGACGATCCCGGCGAGCAGGAGGGCGCCGCCGAGCTTGGACGCGGGCGCGCGGCCGCCGTCGGCGTCCGGCGCGGCGCCGAAGCCCGGCATGCGGGCGTCCGCCTCCGGCCCGGTCTCCGGGCCGGTCGCCGGCTCGGCCGTGGGCGAGTCGGGCGGCCTCTCCTCGGTCTCGGCGCGCTCCGCGGCCGCGACGAGCGCCGCGTCCACCTCCGTCTGCGGCACCTCGGGCAGGCGGTCGCCGCCGAGGCCGGCGGCGTCGAGCTCCTGGTGGACGGCGGCCGCCCACGCGCGCGCCGGGTAGGCGTCCACGAGGTACTCGACCGTGCGCCGCGACTCGGCCGGGTCCTGCTGGCCCAGCAGCCAGTCGGTCAGCTCCGCGCGGCGACCGGCGGCGACGTCGGTCTCCGGGCCGAGGGCGTCGAGCGCCGCCACGGCGCGCTGGCGCACCGCCGACGCGTCGATCCGCAGCAGCGCGGCGAGCTCCTCGTAGCGCTTGCCCTGCTTGAGCAGCAGCTGCAGGACGGCGCGCTGGTCGGGACTGAGGTCGTCGACGGGGCTCACGGCGCAGGGAGCCTAGCGGGGAGGTCAGCCCGGTCACGCCGCCCGGGCCCGGATATCGTCCCGGCGCCATGGACTTCCCCAGCACCATCCCGTTCGAGCAGACCTTCGACGCCCTCTACGGCCTGGAGATCGGCGAGGTCAGCGACGAGCGCGTGACCGCGTCCGTGCCCGTCCGCGACCGGATCAAGCAGCCGATGGGCCTGGTCCACGGCGGGGTGTACGCCTCGATGGCCGAGTCGCTGGCCTCGGTGGCGACGGCCATCGCCGTCGCGCCCGAGGGCAAGACCGCCCAGGGGCTGTCCAACGCCACGAGCTTCATGCGCCCGATCCTCGAGGGCACCGTCCACGCGACCGCGATCCGCCGCCACAAGGGCCGCACGACGTGGATCTGGGACGTCGAGATCACCGACGACCAGGGCCGGCTCTGCGCGGTCACGCGCATGACGATCGCCGTGCGCGAGATGCCCGGCGCGTAGCGCCCGCCCCGTCGGCGCCTAGCCGCCGTAGCGGTTGGTGATCGGCATGCGCCGGTCGCGGCCGAACGCGCGGGTGGTGATCTTGATCCCTGGCGGCGCCTGGCGGCGCTTGTACTCCGCGAGGTCGACGAGGCGGATGACGCGGGCGACGACGTCCTCCGGCAGGCCCTGGGCGACGAGGTCGTCGCGGCCGAGGTCGTGCTCGACGTAGCCCTCGAGGATCCGATCGAGCAGCGGGTACGGCGGCAGCGAGTCCTCGTCGCGCTGGTCCGGGCGCAGCTCCGCCGACGGCGGGCGGTCGATGATCGAGCGCGGCAGCCCGCGGTGCTCGGCGAGCCGGTAGACGAGCGTCTTCGGGCAGTCCTTGATCACCGCGAAGCCGCCGGCGAGGTCGCCGTAGAGCGTCGAGTAGCCGACCGACATCTCGCTCTTGTTGCCGGTCGTCAGCACGAGCCAGCCGAACTTGTTCGACAGCGCCATGAGGAGGTTGCCGCGGATGCGCGCCTGGAGGTTCTCCTCGGTGATGTCGGGCTCGCGCCCCGCGAACGTGTCGGCGAGGATCGCCTCGTAGGCCTCCATCGCCGGCAGGATCGAGTACTCCAGGCAGGCGACGCCGAGCTCGCGCGCCAGCGCGCGAGCGTCGTCCTGGGTGCCCGAGCTGGAGTAGGGGGAGGGCATGACGACGGTCGTCACGCGGTCGGCGCCGAGCGCGTCGACCGCGATCGCCGCGACGAGCGCCGAGTCGATGCCGCCCGAGAGGCCGAGCACGACGTGGCGGAAGCCGTTCTTGCCGACGTAGTCGCGCAGGCCCATGACGAGCGCCGCGTAGACCTCGGCGTCGGGGTCGAGCAGCTCGGCGATGCGCGGCTCGGCCGCCGGTGCGGGCGCGACGCCCGGGTTCGCCGACGCCACCGTCGCCGGTGCCGGCTCCGGCAGGCGCGCGAGCGTCGCCACCTGGGCGGCGAAGCGGCGCGCGCCCGGCCGGTGCGAGGTGTCGCGCAGCCGCGCGCTCGCCCCGGCGCCGAGGTCGACGTCGACGACGAGCATCTCCTCCTCGAACTGCGCGGCGCGCGCCACGATCTCGCCGGTGTGGTCGCAGACGAACGAGTGCCCGTCGAAGATCAGCTCGTCCTGGCCGCCGACCAGCGCGCAGAACGCGAACGCCGCGACCGAGTCGCGCGCCCGCTGCGCCACCATGCGCTCGCGCTCGCGCCCCTTGCCGCGGTGGTACGGCGAGGCCGACAGGTTGAGGATCAGCGTCGCCCCGGCGACCGCCTCGTCGTAGGACGGCGGCCCGGGCTCCCAGATGTCCTCGCAGATCGTCAGGCCGATGCGCAGGTCGCCGAGCTCGACGATGCCGGCACCGGGGCCGACCTGGAAGTAGCGCTGCTCGTCGAAGACGCCGTAGTTGGGGAGCAGCACCTTGCGGTAGATCGCCTCGACCCGGCCGCCGCTGAGCACCGCGGCGGAGTTGTAGACGTCCTCGGCGCGCTCCGGGAAGCCGACGACCACGACGTGGTCGCCCGCGTCGGCCGCCAGCCGGTCGACGACGGCGCGGCTGTCGCGCAGGAAGTGCTCCTTGAGCAGCAGGTCCTCCGGCGGGTATCCGGTGACCGCGAGCTCGGGGAAGAGCGACAGCTGCGTGCCGGCCTCGCGGGCGGCCCGGATGCCGTCGCGGATCTTCGTCTCGTTGCCGGCGAGGTCGCCGACGGTCGCGTTGATCTGGTGGAGCGCGAGGCGCAGCGTGCGGTCAGTCATCCCGCCGCATCATGGCGTGGTCCGCGTCTGGGTGACCGGCGGCCGGTCCAGGGTGGCGTCGTCGCGCGACTGCAGGAACAGCAGCAGGCCGACGACGCCGGCGAAGGCGACGACGAGCGCCAGCAGGAACGAGAGGACGGCCTTCAGGCGCCGCCTCACGCGCGGCCCGCCGTCGCACGAGCGCGTGGACGCGATCCGTTGGACCGCGACCCGCCGCCCCGGCCGGGGCCCGTGCCGTCGCGTGGCACGCCGGCGGCGCGGGCGAGGTCGTCGATCGCGTCGTCGAGCAGCTTGGCGAGCACGTCGAGGTCCGGGAGCGTGTCGAGGTCGCCGAGCAGCCCGAAGCCGAGCGCGCCGTCGTAGCTCATGATCGCGATCCCGAGCGCGCAGTTCGCGGCGAGCGGGACGACGGGGTACAGCCGTCGCAGCCGCCGTCCGAGCAGGTAGAGCGGGAACTGCGGGCCGGGCACGTTCGTCACGACCACGTTGAACAGGCGCTGGCGGGCCTGCAGGCGCGCGGCCTGGCTCATGATCGTGGGCGGGGCGAAGTCGGTCAGCTCGGTGAGCGCCTGCGCGCCGACCGCCTCGCCCGAGGCCTTGACGTGCGCCATCGCGTCGCGCACGGCGGCGAAGGCGGCCGCCGCGTGGGTCTCGCCGACCGGCAGGGGCGCCCACATCGCGGCGACGCGGTTGCCGAGCGCGTGCTCCTGGCCCTCGGTGCGCACCGACACGGGCACCAGGGCACGCAGCACGAGCCCGTCGGTGTCCTCGCCGCGGGTGCGCAGGTGGCGGCCCAGGGCGCCCGCAACGACGGCGAGCACGACGTCGTTGACGGTGCCGCCGAGCGCGTTCTTGATCGCCTTGAACGTCCGCAGGTCGGCGTCGACCCACTCGTAGCGGCGGTGCGGGCCGATGCGGACGTTGTACGGGGTCCGCGGTGCCGGGCGCAGCCCGTTCCAGGCGAGCGTGCCGATGCCGCCGACGTCCTGGCGGGCGCGGCCGAGGACCCGCATCGGCGCCCGCAGCGCGGCGCGCACGCCCCGGACCATCTCGGCGGGGACGGTCGCGCGCTCGACGAGCGCGTCGGCGAGCAGCTGGACGCCCGTCGGCGCGGGGCGGGGCACCCAGGGCGTCGCGGGCCTCGGGACCGGCGCCGGGTCCGGCGCGGTGTCGAAGAGCACGGTGGTGATGTCGACGCCGGAGACGCCGTCGACGAGCGCGTGGTGGGTCTTGCCGATGACCGCGAAGCGATCGCCGGCCAGTCCCTCCACGAGCCACAGCTCCCACAGCGGCCGGTTGCGGTCCAGCGGCTGGGCGAAGAGGCGCCCCGCGAGGGTCTTGAGCGCCGCGTCGTCGCCGGGGTGCGGCAGGCCGGTGTGGCGCACGTGGTAGCGGACGTTGAAGTGGGGGTCGTCGACCCACACCGGCCGCCCCTGCCCGAGCGGCACGGTGGCCAGCCGCTGGCGGTAGCGCGGGACGAGGTCCAGCCGCGAGGCGATGTGCTCGACCAGCTCGACGTAGCCGGGCGCGTCGCCCTCGAAGACGAGCACCGAGGCGACGTGCATGTGCGCCGTGCCGCCCTCCTCGAGGTGCAGGAACGACGCGTCGAGGCCGCTGAGGCGATCGGGATTGCCCACGCCCCGATTGTCGTCGCCGTGACCTCGCGTTGGCAAACCTCAACATCCTGTGTAACCGAGGCCACACACTGGGTATGCGCTCCGTCATGGACCTCCACGAGCCGGCGGCCTTCGGTCGCGTCTACGACGAGCACGGACGCAGCGTCTACGCCGCCGCGCTCCGCATCCTCCGCAACCCCACGCAGGCGCAGGACGTCACCCAGGACGTGTTCCTGCGCCTGTGGCGCAACCCGGCCGCGTTCGACCCGCGACGCGGCGAGATCGGCGCCTACCTGCGTCTGATGGCGCGCTCGCGGGCGCTCGACGTCCTGCGCGAGGGCCAGGCCGCGGGCCGCGCGTCCGACCGCCTGAAGGGCGCCGTCGCCACCGCCGAGCCGCGCCGCGACGAGCGGCCGCACGCGGCCACCGAGCTGCGCGGCGACCGGGCGGACGTGCGCGCGGCGCTGCGGTCGCTGCCGCCCGCGCAGCGCGAGGCGCTCGTGCTCGCGTACTGGGGCGGCCTCACCGCCGACGAGGTCGCACGGCGCATCGGGGTGCCGCTCGGGACGGCGAAGAGCCGCATCCGGCTCGGCCTGGAGAAGCTGCGGGCCGAGATCGAGCCGGCCGTGGCCGCCTGACCGGGCGGCGCCGGCGGCCCGTCCCGCCTACCCTCTGTCGCCGTGGCTGTGCCCGGCGCACCGTGGGACGACGTGCTGGTGCCGTACCTCGACGCGGCGCGGGCGCTGCTGCCCGCCGGCACGCGTTGGCTCGACGCGCACACCCACACGGGCTTCAACGACCCCGACGGCGTCACCGGCAGCGTCGACGAGCTGCTCGCCGGGCTGGACCGCGCCGGGGTCGACCGCGCGATCGTCTTCACGACCGCCGAGCCGGACGGCTATCCGCCGGCCAACGACCGCGTGCTCGCGGAGGTCGCCGCCCACCCCGACCGGCTGACCGCCTTCGCCCGGATCGACCCCAACGCGGGCGACCCGCTCCCGGAGGCGCGGCGCTGCCTGGCGGCCGGTGCGCGCGGCTTCAAGCTGCATCCCCGCTCCGACGCCTTCGTGCTCTCGCACCCGGCGGTCGCGGCGCTCGTCGCCTTCGCGGAGGCCGAGCGCGTCCCCGTCCTCGTCCATGCCGGGCGCGGCATCCCGGCGCTGGGCGAGGACCTCGTCGCGCTCGCCGAGCGGCATCCGGGCGCGCCGCTGATCCTCGCGCACGCCGGCATCAGCGACCTCGGCCTCGTCGGCCCCGCCGCCAACGAGCTCCCCGGGCTGTACTTCGACACGTCGTGGTGGCTGGTGTCCGACCTGCTGGCCCTCTACGAGACCGTCGACCCGGCGAAGATCCTCTTCGCCAGCGACATGCCGTACGGATCGGGGCGTTTCGCGGCGCTGGCGTTCCTGCGCTGCGCCACGGAGGTGGGGCTCGGCCCCGACGCCCTCGCGGCGATCGCGTCGGGCAACGCCGAGCGGGTGCTCGCGGGCGAGCCGCCGATCGACCTCGGCGGGGCGCCGGGCCGCGGCTCGCTCGGCCACCGGTGGCTGGCCGGGGAGCGGATCGTCGCCTACAGCGCCGCCGCCTGCCAGATGGCGTTCCGCGGCGGGGACCCGAGCGAGGCGCTCGCGCTGGCCCGCAACGCCTGCCAGGTGCCCACCGGCGGCGCCGACGGCGACGAGCCGGAGCTGCTGCGAGCGGTCGACGGGCTGCTCGCCCTCGCGGAGGAGCAGAAGGCCGCCCACCCGGACGTGCGGTGGGCGATCATGCCCGCGATGGTCGCCAACCTCATCGCCGGAACGCCGCGCGTCCCGGTCCTCGCCCGGGTGTGAGATCTGACACACAACCCGGGGGTTGCGCGCAACCTGGGTAGACCCGAACCGTTGTTCGGGTTGTAGGCCGAGTCGCCGTGCCCCATGCGCGGCGAGCGGGGGACCCACCGCCGGTCCGCTGGACCGGCACGGGGCGAATCACGGGCTGCTGCCCGTGTAGCGCGCGCCGCCTGAGGCGCCCGCGAGCCCGACAGCTCACCTCGTAGGCCGACAGACGCAAAGGAGGACCTCACGTGAGGTTGCAGCATCTGCTGCGCGCGCGCTCGGCCGCCGTATCGGCCTGGGCGCTCGGCATCGTCATCACGCTGGTCGCGGGCGCGCCCGCCGCGGCTCAGACCGACTCCCAGGGCGTGCGGGTGGCCGTCCAGGACCGCTCGCTGGGCTTCGGCGACCACGTGGTCGTCCGGGGCCGGGTCGCCGGCGCGTCCGCCGGCATCCCGGTGACGCTGCAGTTCCGGCCGGCTCGCGAGACCGAGTGGCGGTCGGCCAAGACCGTCCAGACCCGGGAGGGCGGGCGCTACCGCGTCGGGGCGCGCATGTGGCGCTCCGGCCGCGTGCGCGTCCAGGCCGGCGGCGCGTCGAGCCGTGCGGCGGCGCCGGTGGCGCCCGCGCTCAGCGCGGCGCGCCCGGTGCGGGTCCGCGCCCGGGTGGCGACGACGCACGTCCGCCGGCACGTCACCGCGGGGCGCCGGGTCCGCGTCGCCGGCGCGCTGCGGCCCGGCGGCCGGGGGCGCGTCGTGGCGCTCCAGCTCCGCCGCGGCGGACGCTGGCGGACCGTCGACCGCGACCGCACCGCCGGCAACGGGCGGTACCGGCTGCGCGAGCGCATGACCGCCGCGCGGAGCCTCCCGGCGCGCGTGCGCTTCCGCGGCGACCGCCTCAACGCGCCGGCCGTGCGGCGCCTCGGGCGCGTCAACGGGTACCGCAGCGCGCACGCGTCGTGGTACGGCCCGGGGCTGTACGGCAACCACGTCGCGTGCGGCGGCCGGCTCTACCCGGGGACGGTCGGCGTGGCGCACAAGTGGCTGCCGTGCGGCACGCGGCTGACGTTCCGCTACCACGGCCGCGTCGTGCGGGCGCGGGTGATCGACCGCGGGCCGTTCGTCGCCGGCCGCGAGTTCGACCTCACCGCGGCGCTCAAGTCGCGGCTCGGCTTCCCGGACGTGGGGGTCGTGCAGGTCTCGCAGTAGCCGAACGGGGTCGTCGGCACCCGGTCGTATCGTGGCCGGGTGCCGCCGATCGCCCACCTCGACATGGACGCGTTCTACGTGTCGGTCGAGCTGCTGCGCCGCCCCGAGCTGCGCGGCAAGCCGGTCGTCGTCTCCGGGACCGGTCCGCGGGCGGTCGTCACGACCGCCAGCTACGAGGCCCGCAAGTTCGGCGTCGGCTCCGCGATGCCCGCCTCCCGCGCGCGGCGCCTGTGCCCGCACGCGATCTTCCTGCCGCCCGACTTCGACGCCTACCGGGCCGTGTCGCGTCAGGTCATGGGGCTGCTGCGCGAGCACGTCGAGCGCGTGGAGGTCGTCGGGCTCGACGAGGCCTACCTCGACCTCGAGGGGCTCGTCGCGCCGAACGCCGCGATGCGGCGGCTGGTCGCCGCGATCCGGCAGCGCACCGGGTTGACCGCGTCCGTCGGCATCGGCCCGAACAAGCTCGTCGCCAAGGTCGCCTCGGACGCCGAGAAGCCGGCCGGCTTCGTCGTCCTCACCCGCGAGCAGGCCTGCGCGCGCTTCGCCGACCGCTCGCCGGGGCTGGTGCCGGGGATCGGGCCGAAGACGGTCGAGCGGCTGCGCGAGCTCGGCATCGAGACGCTCGGCGCGCTCGCCGCGACCCCCGAGCAGGTGCTCCAGGACCGCTTCGGCCGCAACCACGGCCGCGACCTGCTCGCGCGCGCCCGCTTCCACGGGGCCACGCAGCTGACGCTCGAGCGCGTCGCCGTCTCCGAGTCGCGCGAGACGACGTTCCCCACCGACATCGCCGACCGCTCCGAGCAGGAGGCGGCGCTCCGGCGGCTGGCCTCCGAGCTGTGCGCGAGCCTCAAGCGGCCCGGTCGCACGATCGCGATCAAGGTCCGCCTCGACGACTGGACGACGGTCACCCGCGCCCGGACGGTCGCCGAGCCGACGCGCGACGCGGGCGTCGTCTCCGGCGTGGCGCTCGACCTGCTGCGCGCCTACGCGCCGCCGCGGCCGGTGCGGCTCCTCGGGGTCCGCGTCGCCGGCTTCGACGCGCCGGCGCCGGAGGTCGACGCCGGCCAGCTCGCGCTGCCGATGTGACGCTCGCGGTAGCGTGCCGCGGATGCCGCACGCCACGATCCACGGGCACGACCTCTACTACGAGCGCGCCGGCTCCGGCGAGCCGCTCCTGCTCGTCATGGGGATGAGCGGGACGCACCGCACCTGGGGCCGCCCGTTCCTCGACGCCCTCCGCGCCGACTTCGACGTCGTCGTCTACGACCACCGTGGCATCGGCCGCTCGTCCCGCGCCGAGGCCGGCTACTCGATCGCCGACCTCTCCGACGATGCCGCCGCCCTGCTCGACGAGCTCGGCTGGGACAGCGCGCACGTCGTCGGGATCTCGATGGGCGGCATGGTGGCGCAGGAGCTCGCGCTGCGGCACCCCGATCGCGTGCGGACGCTGACGCTCGGCTGCACCTACGCGGGCGGCGCCGGCTCGGCCCTGACGTCGGAGGCGACGTTCGGCCGCCTCGGCGAGGCGTGGAGCTCCGGCGATCGCGAGCGCGCGCTGCGCGTGGCGTGGGAGGTCAACGTCTCACGGGCGTTCGCCGCCGACGACGACCAGTACGCCGCCTTCCGGGAGGCGGCGCTCGCGGTGCCCGCCGCGCTGCCGGCGATCCTCGCCCAGATGCAGGCGATCGGCGGCCACGACACGAGCGAGCGGCTCGGCGGGATCCAGGCGCCGACGCTCATCGTCCACGGCACCGAGGACGAGATGCTGCCCGTCTCCAACGCGCACGCGATCGCCGAGCGGATGCCCGACGCGCGCCTGGAGATCTGGGACGGCGTCGGCCACCTCTTCTTCTGGGAGCGCCCGGAGGAGAGCGCGCGGCTCGTGCGCGAGCACGCCGGGCGAGCGGCCGCGGTCTAGGCGGCTTCGAGAACGGCGCGCGCCTCGGCGCGCGCCCGCTCCGACGACCAGCTGACGATCGTCGCGAGCTCGTGCTCGCGCAGCAGCTCGCGGACGACGCGCTCGCCCGCCAGGTAGCCGAAGAACTGCGGCACGTCGTGCGTGCCGCGGCCCCAGTCGGGCCAGAAGAAGCGCCGCGTCTGCTCGGGATCGGGCGTGTCGAAGCAGGCCAGCAGCTCCGGGATCGCCCACGACCACGCCGCGTCGACGGCCGCCTCGAACGCGGGGAAGTCGCGCGTGAAGAACACGAGCTCGGCCGGGGCGTGGGGGACGACGCGCTGCACGACGTTCAGCGCGACGCCCTCGAGGATCAGCTCCTGGCCGGGGCAGCTCTCCGGCCAGTCGCCGCCGGCGTGCGCGAAGTGCGTGAGATGCGCGAGCTCGTGCGCGGCGCACACCTGGTTGCCCGCGAGGTCGTCGAGCATCTCCAGGGCGAAGAACGCGGTGTGGTCGCCGTCGACGCGGTCGTACCAGGCCATCGGCCCGAACGTCCCGACGAACGCGACGACGCGACCCCTGACCGGCAGGCCGATCACCGACTCGACGCTGCGGGCGATCTCCGGGAGTCGCAGCGACCGGAACCGCGCGTCGGCGCCGGAGGCGACCTCCGCGAACCGCGGCAGCGCCTCCGCCAGGCGCTCCTCGGCCGCGCCGAACGCGCCGTCGTGCAGCGCGAACAGCGTCGGATGCCGTGCCGCGTAGTGCTCACGCCACAGCCGCCGCTGCTCGTCCTCCGCGCGACCCTCGGCCTCCTGCCAGAAGGCCACGAAGTCCCGATACGGCGTGTCGACGGGGATCAATACAGGGCGGCGGCCAGCCGGCGGCGAGCGTCGCGCGCGTGCGGGTGCTCGACCCCGAGCTCGTCGAGGATCGCCACGATGACCTGGCGCAGGTCGTCCTTGGCGTCGCCGGCGCCCGGGAGCGCCTCGATGAGCAGGTCGCTCGCACGCTCGAGCTCGCCGGCGTCGAGGGCGGCGAACGCCTCGGAGAGGTCCAGGTCGCCCTCGTCCTCGAGGCGCAGCCGGGCGCGCAGGCCGTCGGCCTGGAAGTCGCCGGTCACGTTCTCGAGCAGGGCGAGCGCCTCGTCGCGCTCCCCGCGATCGAGCAGGAGGCGCGCCAGCGGCACCGCGGCGTCGGCGCGGGCGGGCTCGAGCTCCAGCGCGCGGCGCAGCGACGCCTCGTCGCCGGCGGCCACGAGCCGGTCGGCCTCCGAGGGCACGAGCGCGTCGAAGAAGCGCTCGACCGCGGCCGGCGGCTGGGCGCCGGTGAACTCGCTGACGACCTGCCCGTCCTTGAACGCCTTGACCGCCGGGATGCCCTGGATGCGGAAGGCAGCGGCGAGCCGCTGGTTGGCGTCGGTGTCGACCTTCGCGAGGACGACCTCGCCGTCGCGGGCGCGAGCGGCGGCCTCCAGCGCCGGCGTCAGCTGCCGGCACGGGCCGCACCACTCCGCCCAGAAGTCGACCACGACGGGAACGGTGCGCGACCGCTCGAGGACCTCGGCCTCGAACGTCGCCTCGGTGACGTCGATGATGGCCATGCCGGGCATACGGTAGGACACCGGGCATGCGCGTCTCCTACGACGACACCGGGACCGGCACGCCGGTCGTCCTCCTGCACGGGCTGACCGCCACGCGGCGCTACGTCGTGATGGGCTCGAAGTCCCTCGAGCGCGACGGCCACCGCGTCATCGCCTACGACGCGCGCGGCCACGGCGCCACGCCGCCCGGCGACGCCTACGACTACGGGTCGCTGGCGAGCGACCTCGCCGAGCTGCTCGACGAGCTCGAGCTCGATCGCGTCGTCCTCGCCGGCGCCTCGATGGGCGGCCACACCGCCCTGCGCTTCGCGCTCGAGCAGCCTGAGCGGGTCGCGGCGCTCGTGCTCATCACGCCGGCCTACGACCCGGACGCCTTCCCCAACGGGCTCGCGCGCTGGGACGCCTTGAGCGAGGGGCTCCGGCGCGGCGGGGTCGACGGCTTCCTCGAGGCCTACGGCGAGCCGCCGGTGCCCGAGCAGTGGCGCGAGACGGTGCGCACCGTCCTGCGCCAGCGGCTCTCGCGCCACGAGCATCCCGACGCGGTCGCCGACGCGCTGCGCGAGGTGCCGCGATCGCGGCCGTTCGACGCGTGGGCGGACGTGCGGGGCCTCAGCGTGCCGGTCACGGTCGTCGCCGACCGCGACGAGGCCGACCCGGAGCATCCCCTGGCCACCGGCGAGCGCTACGCCGCCGAGATCCCCGGCGCCCGGCTCGTGGTCGAGGAGCAGGGCAAGTCCCCGATCGCGTGGCAGGGCGGGCAGCTGTCGAAGGTCATCGCCGAGGCGGCCCGGTGAGCGGCGCGGCGGCGGCCGGCTACTCCGGCACCCCGCTGCACCGCAAGCTCGGCCTGAAGCCGGGGCAGCGGGTCCTGTTCGAGCAGGCGCCCGCCGGCGACTGGGTCGACGTGCCGGAGGGCGCGACGGTCCTGCGTCGCCCGGGGCGCGACCTCGACCTCGTGGTGACCTTCGTGACGTCGGCGTCGCGGCTGCGCGCCCGGCTGCGGGCGCTGCGCCCGCGCCTCGCCCAGGACGGCGCGCTGTGGGTGGCGTGGCCGAAGCGCTCCTCCGGCGTGCCGACCGACGTGACCGAGGACGTCGTGCGCGACGTCGCGCTGGAGGGCGACCTCGTCGACGTGAAGGTCTGCGCGATCGACGAGACGTGGTCCGGGCTCAAGCTCGTGATCCGCACGGAGGCCCGCCGGTGAGGCCCGTGACGATCGTGCGTTGGGGCGTGCCGCTCGCGATCATCGCGGCCGGCTTCTACCTCGTCGGGCGCTCGGCGGAGGGGGTCGCCGAGGCGATCATCGCCGCCGGGATCTGCGTGATCGTCGCCAACGTGCTGCTGCGCGTGGGCTTCTCCGACGCGCGAGACCGCGACCGCGAGGAGGAGGCCCGGCGCTTCTTCGACGAGCACGGGCACTGGCCCGACGAGCCGCCGCCGCCACCGTCGTCCTGAGCGCGCCGCGGCGCGGTCGCAGATACTCGCGTCATGGAGATCTCGATCGACGACGCCAGCCAGCGCGCCGGGCTGGTCCTGCTCGCGGCGTTCCTGGTGTCGTTCGCGTTCATCCGCATGTCGACGCGGCTCATGCGCAGCCCGAAGGTGCCGTGGTGGCCGGGCTCGATCAAGAGCAGCGGCGGCGTGCACGTCCACCATCTCGTCTTCGGGATCCTGCTGATGATCGCCGCGGGCTTCGTCGCCTTCGCGGTGCAGCCGGAGGGCGTCGGCATGGACGTGCTCGCGGCGCTGTTCGGGATCGGCGTCGGGCTGACCGTCGACGAGTTCGCGCTGTGGCTGTACCTCGAGGACGTCTACTGGACCGACGAGGGCCGCGCCTCCGTCGACGTGGCGATCGTCTGCGCCCTGCTGGGCCTGCTCGTCGTCGTCGGCTTCGGGCCCTTCAGCACGGACGGCTCGGCGTGGGTGGTCGCGCTGGGGATCGTGCTGCACCTCGCGTGGTGCGGCGTCGTGCTCGCCAAGGGCAAGGTCCGCCTCGCGGTCATCGGGCTGTTCCTCCCGTTCGTCTTCGAGGTCGCGGCGATCCGGCTCGCGCGCCCCGGCTCGCCGTGGGCGCGGCGCTTCTACCGGCCGGGTTCGCCGAAGCTTCAAAAGGCCGAGGCGCGCGCGGCGCGGTGGGACGCGCGCCGCATCCGCTGGCTGGACCGCCTCGGCGGCACGCCGCATCTCGAGCGGCCGCGGCGCGAGCCGTCCTAGACGACGGAGAGCCCCGCCGGCCCGGCGCACACGATCGCCGGGCCGACGGGGCTGGAGGAGAGTCGCGGCTCTGATACCCCGCTGTCCGGAGTCTCAACCTTCGACATCCGGACGTTTCCTCGGCGCGCCGTTCGGCGAGCGCAGCTCGACGAACGATCGAGCCCGGCGCGCCGTTACGCGGAGTATCCTGCCCAATCGTGCGCCGCGTGCTCCGCCTCCTCGTCGTCGCCCTGGTCGCCGCCACCGGCCTCGCGCTCTGCCCGGGCTCGGCCGCGGGCGCGTCGTGCGCGAACCAGACCACCACGGCGCTGCCCGGCGCGTGGATCTCGATCAGCCTCTCGTGCCCCATGACGGGCCCGGCCGCGATCGTCACGCCGCCGCAGCACGGCACCCTGACGATCGGCGCCAGCGACGCGAACGGCGTGTGGCTGACCTACCGGTCCGACTCCGCCTATCGCGGCGTCGACACCTTCAGCTTCAGCGGGTCGCAGGAGGGCACGGTCACGCACACGGTCAAGCTCGAGGCGCCGCCGCTGCAATGCTCCGGCGTGTGGCAGCCGTACGGCTCCCCGCCGCCGATCCCCGCTCGCGACGGCAGCGAGGTGCCGATCGGCGTCACGTGCGCGAACCTCGTCTACGGCGACCAACTCGAGCTCGAGCTGACGCCGCCCGCGCACGGCACCGTCCGCGACACCAGCCTCGGCACCGACCTCGGGTTCCGCTATCGCTCCACGCCGGGCTACGTC
>DASTRJ010000080.1:0-10751 GCA_035761245.1 Capillimicrobium sp.
GCTCAAGCAGTACGAGGTCGGCAAGCGCTTCTGCGACCGGGTGGTGGAGCTCGAGGGCGTCGAGCGGCTGCACACGGTCTTCTCGTCGCCGGCCGCGCTGCCCACGTGGGCGGAGCTGCAGGAGCCCGAGCGCTGGCTCAACCGGCCGGTGCTGCCGGCGGCCGGTTGACCGTGGCGCCGCGCGCCGCGCTCAGCGCGCGCCGACGCGCTTGAGCACGACGGTGCCGCGCCAGTCGAGCTCCCAGGACGACGCCAGCCGGTTGCCGCCCTCGGCGTGGATCTTGATCGGCAGGCGCGCCGTCTTGCCGGTGAAGGCCCGCAGCGGGTGCTTCGTCGCGAAGCCCTGGCTCGGCATGTCGATGCTGGGGGACTGCGGGGCGTCGTCGGGGCACGCCCACGCGGGCGGGACCAGGCTCCAGTTGATCGTGATCCCGTTGGGGCCGGCGACGAGGACGGCGGCCAGCGTGGCCGGGGTGAAGAGCTCGTCGGCGACGTACGAGCAGTCCCACGACTTCCCGCTGCTGTCGCTGATCGTGGCGGTGGTCGATGCCGTGTAGTCGAGGCCGGAGGCCACGACCGCGACGCTGCGGCGGTTCGAGAGCTTGATGTCGAACGCCTTGCTCCCGCGGCCGCCGCGGTATCGAGCCTTCCCCTCGGCGGTGAAGTCGGTGTCGGAGAGCTCGGAGACCCGGAGGTCGCCGTCGAGCTTCACCGACGCGACGCGCCACTTCGAGCCGTAGGTCTCACGGGCGGCCTCAGCCGGCACGGCCGCGCCGAGGGCGGCGGCCGTTGCGAGCAGCAGGCAGAGGACGTTGTTCTTCACGTGCGTCTCCTGGATGGGGGTGGAGCGCCTCAGGGTGGCTTCGCCGCGGGCCGGCGGCATCAGGAGATCTCCTCAATCGCGAGCTCGCCGGCGGCTCCGCCCGCGGCGCACGCGGCGCACCGCGTGTAACGGCCGCGCCGAAGAGGGTTACAAACACACGTTCGCCTGGTATAGACTGGGGGAACAAGATTAGAACTAAGCAACCCATCGCCCGGGAGGGACGCTTCACATGGCTTCCGACACCACCAACACGGTTCAGAGCAACGCTCGTACGACGGAGCGCAAGGCTGCCGCCACCAAGCGCTCGACGACCGCCAAGAAGGCCGCCACGACGCGCGCGAACAAGACGACCGGCACCGCCGCCAAGCGCACGACCACCAAGGCCAAGCGCACCACGAAGTCGACGGCCCGCACGGCCCAGGCCCGCACGCAGGCCACCGCTCGCACGACCACGCGCGAGGCCAAGACCGGCTTCGACCGCGTCGGCGACGTCGCCGAGCGCGCCGTGCTGACCGGCGTCGGCGCCGCGCTGACCGCCCGCGACAACGTCCGCGAGCTGCGCGTCAACTACAGCTCGCGCGCCAACGTCGAGCGCCAGCTCAAGAAGGCCCAGCGCGAGCTGGAGAGCGACCTGCGCCGCTTCGAGCGCCGCGGCACCACCGCCCGCAACACGCTCGAGCGCGAGGTCAAGCGCGCCCGCACGAAGGTCGAGCGCGAGCTCCGTCAGCGTCGCGAGACCATCTCGAAGGTCGTCAGCGTCGACGTCCCGGCGCCCGACGCCCTCGCGAAGAACGCGCGCGCCCAGGCCGACCTCGCGCAGGCCCGCCTCGGCAACGCCGTCGAGACGGCGCAGCTCGCCGGCGCGCAGGTCGTGGCCAAGGTGACCGAGCGCGTCGCCGCGCTCGTCTAGCCGACCGGCCGCACCACCCGTCTCCACGCCGAGGGGCGCCAGCGATGGCGCCCCTCGCGCGTTCTACGATGGTTCCATGACGAACGACCAGATCCGCAAGGCGCTCGAGTCGGTCATCGATCCTGAGCTGCGCCGCAACATCGTCGAGCTCGACATGGTGCGGTCGATCGAGATCCGTGAGGGCGGCGTCGTGGACGTCGTCGTCTCGCTGACGACCCCGGGGTGCCCGATCCGCAACCACTTCGAGACCTCGGTCCGGCAGGCCGTCGGGAGCGTCGAGGGGGTCACCGCCGTCAACGTCTCCTTCGACGTCCTCAACGACCGGCAGAAGGCGGCCATCCAGCAGAAGCTCGGCCGCGGCACGCTCCCCGCCGGCGCGCTCGCGCAGGTCCAGAACGTCATCTGCGTCGGCTCGGGCAAGGGCGGCGTCGGCAAGTCGACGCTGACGGCGAACCTCGCGGCCGCGCTCGCCGAGGACGGCAAGAAGGTCGGCGTCCTCGACGCCGACGTCTGGGGCTACTCGATCCCGCGCATGTTCGGCCTCGGGTCGCAGCGCCCGCCGGTCTCCGCCGAGCGCAAGATCATCCCGCTCGAGGCGGAGGGCGGCATCAAGGTCATGTCGATCGGCTTCTTCCTCGGCGAGGAGGACAGCGCGGTCGTCTGGCGCGGCCCGATGCTCCACAAGGCGCTGACGCAGTTCCTCGAGGACGTCGCCTGGGGCGAGCTCGACTTCCTGCTCATCGACCTGCCGCCGGGCACCGGCGACGTCTCGATGACGCTCGCGCAGCTCCTCCCGCAGGCGAAGTTCCTCATCGTCACGACCCCGCAGCCGACCGCGCAGAAGGTCGCGCGCCGCTCGGCCGAGATGGCGGGCAAGGTCAACCTCGAGATCTGCGGCGTCGTCGAGAACATGTCGGGCTTCACGACGCCGTCGGGCGAGCGGTTCCAGATCTTCGGCGAGGGCGGCGGCCAGGCGCTGGCCGACGAGCTCGACGTCCCGCTGCTCGGCAAGGTGCCGCTCACCATGCCGCTGCGCGAGGGCGCCGACGCCGGCCAGCCGCTCGTCATGACGAACCCGGACGACCCGGCGTCGCAGGGCGTGCGCCAGGCCGCGCGCGGCCTCATCGCGCTGAGCCCGGCGCCGCTGCCGATGCTCGACCCGATCCCGCCGGTGCCGACCGCCTCGCCGCAGCCGGCGGGGATGTCGCTGCCGATGGCCGGCTAGGCCGTCACCGCCCGCAGGTCCTCGAGCAGCCCGGCGGCGCGGTCGGCACGCCGGCGTAGCCGCTGGCGCGGTGACGAGGACCTGCATGTCGCTCCTGACCGTCGGTGTCAGGGGCGATGACGCGGCCGCGGGTGACGCCGTGAGATCGTCGCTGAGCTGCGCTTCATCGCATCTTCTGCGTCCCTTGATCGTCGGTGCCGATGATCAGGCCATGGAGCTCACCGTCGAACAGGCACGCGAGATCGCCCGGCTGCGCCGGCGCCATCCCGGCGCCGACGTCGTGCTCCACCGCCGCGCCCACGACCTCATCGTCGAGATCCGGCACCGCGGGCGGACGGTGACGCTGACGCGGCTCGGCGAGGACGGCAGCGTCGACCGGCCCGACGCGCTGGCCGCCTAGCGTCCGGCCGGCTCGACGAGCCCGGTCTCGTACGCCAGCACCACGGCCTGCACCCGGTCGCGCAGCGAGAGCTTGCGCAGGACCTGGCGCACGTGCGACTTCACCGTCGCCGGCGAGATCACGAGCTCCGCGGCGATCTCGGCGTTCGAGCGGCCGCGGCCGATCAGCCGGAGCACCTCGAGCTCGCGCTCGCTGAGCTGCTCCAGGCCCGGCGGCCGGCCCGCCGCGACGATCGGCGGCCGGCTGACGTAGTGGGCGACGAGCCGCTCGAGCACCGACGGCGCCATCAGCGCCTCGCCGGCGGCGACGGTCCGCACCGCGTCGACGAGCCGCTCGCGCGGGACGTCCTTGAGCAGGAAGCCGCTGGCCCCGGCGCGCAACGCGTCGTAGACGTGCTCGTCGAGGTCGAACGTCGTGAGCACCAGCACGCGGGTGCGCAGGCCGGCCTGCCCGATCCGCCGCGTCGCCTCGATGCCGTCCATGCGCGGCATGCGGACGTCCATGAGGACGACGTCGGGCTCGAGGCGGCGGGCGAGCTCGACCGCCTCGGCGCCGTCGCCGGCCTCGCCGACCACCTCGAGGCCCGCCAGCTCGAGCATCAGCCGGAAGCCGCTGCGCACCAGCTCCTGGTCGTCGGCGAGCAGGACCGACGTCATCGCGCCGGCTCCATCGGCAGCCGGGCGTGGACGGCGAAGCCGCCCTCCGGCCGCGGGCCCGCCACCAGCTCGCCGCCGTGCAGCCGCACCCGCTCGCGCATCCCGATCAGGCCGTGGCCGCCGTCGGCGGGCGTGCCGCCGGGGCCGTCGTCGGTCACGCGCAGCTCGAGCGCGCCGTCGCGCCACAGCACCTCGACCGTCGCCGCCGCGCCCGGCGCGTGCTTGCGGACGTTCGTCAGCGCCTCCTGCACGATGCGGTACGCGGAGAGGTCGGCGCTCGCCGCGAGCGGCCGCGGCTCGCCGTCGACGCGCAGCTCCACCGGCACGCCGGCCTGCCGCGCGCGCTCGACGAGCGCCTCGAGCTGGGCGAGGCCGGGCTGCGGCGCGAGCTCGGCGCCGTCGCCGTCGTCGTGCAGCACGCCGAGCAGCCGGCGCATCTCGGCCATCGCCTCGCGAGCGGACCCGCGGATGGTCTGCAGCGGAGTGCGCGCCAGGGCGGGGTCGCGTTCGAGCGCGGCCTCGGCGGCGTCGGACTGGATGGCGATGACGCTCACGCCGTGGGCTACGACGTCGTGCAGCTCGCGGGCGATCCGGGCGCGCTCCTCGGCCACGGCCGCGCGGGCGCCGCGCTCGCGCTCGCGCTCGAGGTGGACGGTGAGCTCCTCCAGGCGCCGCGCCTGCACGCGATGACGGCGCACGAAGCGCCCCACGACCGCCGGCGCCGCCACCGAGGAGACCGCGCCGAAGTACTCGCCCGCCACCGCGCCCTGCAGCGCCGTGGCGACGATCGCGTCCGCCACGCCGAGCGCGGTGACGGCGACGACCACGCGCAGGTCGTCGACGTACACGGCGACCGAGTAGAAGAGCACGAACGCCATGACGTAGCCGAGGAACAGGTAGCCGTCGGTCGGCACGAGCCACGCCGCGCAGACGACGAGCGCAGCCGCCACCGGATGGGTCCTGCGCACGGCCAGCGGCGCGCTCGACCCGACGGCGACGAGCACGCCGACGGCCGGCGAGGCGATCGGGTAGATCCACAGGACCTGCGCCAGCGACGCGACCCCGAGGGCGATCGCGAGCAGGACGTCGGTGCGGCGCATGGCGCGACCCTAGCCCGGCCGGCGCAGCGCGTCATCAGCCCCAGGGCTGAGTCGAACCCGCCCGCAGGGCGATGGCAGGCGGCGCGACCGCCCGTACGGTCGGCGCATGTCCACGAACACCATCTCGCTTCCGTCGCACAGCCGGGTTCCGGCCGTCCTCCGCGCCGCCCAGGTGCTCCTGCTCCTGCTCGGCGCCGTGACCACCTTCGGCGCGATCTACTTCTGCTTCTTCGTCCCCGCCGACGTCCTCGACCGTCCCGACAGCGTCAGCGACTGGCTCGTCGGCGCGTGGGCGCTGACGATCGGCCTCAGCGCCCTCTACCTGGGCGCGCGCCTGACCGGTCCCGACACGCGGATCCGGCGGGCCGCCCGCTGGCTGCTCGCCATCCACATCGTCTTCGGGATCGTCAAGCTCACCGTGTACAGCGAGCAGGAGGCGCTGACGTTCGTCGCCGTCGACGCGGTGGTGCTCGGGCTGCTCAGCACCCGAGCGGCCCGTGGCTACTTGTTGGCGAAGTAGTCCGCGTTGATCTGGACGAACCGGCCCCACTCCTCGGGCAGCTGATCCTCCGCGAAGCACGCGTCGACCGGGCATGCCTCGACGCACGCGTCGCAGTCGATGCACTCCTCGGGATCGATGTAGAGCTGCTCGACGGTGTCGTAGTCGGGCTCGTCCGGGGTCGGGTGGATGCAGTCGACCGGACAGACCTCGACGCAGGAGTTGTCCTTCGTGCCGATGCAGGGCTCCGCGATGACGTAGGCCATTGGCTGTGGTCGTCCTCTTCGTTGGCGTTTCAGGTCCGGCGGGACGGCGTACTCTAACCGGCATGGGCGTCACGTCGAAGCTGCTCGGCGATCGGGGTCGCAAGCAGGCGGAGAAGCTCGGTCTCGAGCCGGGCCGGATCCCGCCGGGCCAGTACCTGACCGAGCGCTTCCCGGTGCTCACCTACGGTCGCAACCCGGCCTACGACCTCGCCACCTGGTCGCTGTCGATCTGGGGCGAGGTCGAGGAGCCCTACAGCCTGAGCTGGGACGAGCTGATGGCGCTCGAGCAGGTCGAGGTGACCACGGACATCCACTGCGTGACGCGCTGGTCGAAGCTCGACACGACGTGGGTCGGCGTGCGGGTGCGCGACCTGCTCGATCGCGCGCGCGTGAAGCCGAGCGGCGCGTTCGTCATGGCCCATTGCGACGGCGGCTACACGACGAACCTCCCGATCGAGGCGCTCCACGACGACGACGTGCTCGTCGCGCACACCTACGACGGCAAGCCGCTCGAGCACGACCACGGCGCCCCGCTGCGGCTGCTCGTGCCGAAGCGGTACTTCTGGAAGTCGGCGAAGTTCCTGCGCCAGCTCGAGGTCATGCCCGAGGATCGCCAGGGGTTCTGGGAGCTCAACGGCTACCACAACGACGCCGACCCCTGGAAGGAGCAGCGGCACTGGTTCTAGGCGCGGGCTAAGGTCCGCCGCCGTGCGGTCTCTGGTCCTCGTCACCGGCGCCACCGGCCAGGTCGGCTCGGCGCTCGTGCGGCGCCTCGTCGCCCGCGGCGTGCCGGTGCGCTGCCTGGTGCGCGACCCGCGGCGGCTCGGCCCCGAGCGCGTCCGCGTGCAGATCGCCCTCGGCGACCTGACCGACCCGCCGTCGTTCCGCAACGCCCTGCGGGGCGTCGGGGCCGTCGTGCACCTCGCCGGCTCCGGCCGCGACCAGCCGGGCGGCTCGATCGAGGAGCTCAACGCCATCGCCACCTGGCGGATGGTCGGGGCGGCCGAGCGCGCCGGCGTCGAGCGGTTCGTGTTCTTCTCGGCCCTCGGCGCGAGCGACCACCACCGCACGCGCCTGCACCGCTCCAAGGCGCTCGCCGAGCGCGTGGTCCGCGAGTCCTCGCTGCGCACCACGGTGTTCGCGCCGTCGCTGCTCTACGCCGAGGGCGGCCGCTGGCTGACGGTGCACCACCGCATGGCGCTGCTGCCGATCGCGCCGATGTCGGGGCTCGGCCGGGCGCGGTTCCAGCCGATGTGGGCCGACGACGCGGCGGCGTGCGTGGAGGCCGTGCTCGCCGCCGAGGACCCGCCCGCCACCGTGGAGCTCGCCGGGCCCGACACGCTGACCCACGCGCAGATGGTCGAGCTCGCCGTCCGCGGCCGCCCGGTCGTCCCCGTCCCGACGCCGGTCGCGCGAGGACTGCTGCGCCTCACCGAGGCGGCGATGCGGTCGGCCGCCCCGGCGACGTGGGACGAGGCCGAGGTGCTCGAGTGCTCGATGACCACCCCGGCCGGCACCGCGCCCGCCGAGGCGCTCGGCGTGCGGCCGCGGCGGATGGCCGAGGTCCTCGGCCTCGCTCCGGCCCGCGCGCGCTAGCTGATCGGCGCCCGGCGGTCCGCCCACGGCCGCGCGCGCTCGAGCTGCGCGCCGACCGCCAGCAGCACGTCCTCGCGCGCCGGCCGGCCGATGAGCTGCACGCCGGTCGGCAGGCCGTCGTCGCCGTGGACGAGCGGCAGCATCAGCGCCGGCTGCCCGGAGGCGTTCAGGCCGGCCGTGAACGGCGTGAACAGCCCCGCGTCGGCGAAGGCCTGCAGCGGGTTCTCGTCGTCGTCGGACTTCAGCGTGCCGATCGGCAGCGGGCGCTGCGCCAGGCCCGGCGTCAGCACGACGTCGTACGGGTCGAGCTCGACGATCAGGGCGCGCATCATCGCCTGGAGCTGGACGTGGGCGCCGGCGAAGTCGAGCGCCGACAGCCCGCGGACCTGCTCGAAGATCGCCCAGCTCAGCGCCTGCATGTCCTCGCGCACCGGCTCGCGGCCGGCGATCAGCCCCGAGAAGCCGATCTGCGTCGCGATCGCCGTCATGAACTCGACGGAGAACAGCGGCAGCAGGGCCGGGTTCGTCCAGCTCGGCTCGATCTGCTCGACGTCGTGGCCGAGCTGCTCCAGCAGCGCCGCCGTCTGGTCGACCGCCGCCAGGCAGAGCGGGTCGACGGTCGCGTCCGGCAGCGGCGGGTTGACCGCGACGCCGATCCGCAGCGGGCCCGGGTCGCGCTCGACCGCTCGCACGTACGGCTCGCTCGGCGGCGGCGCCCACGTCGCGTCGCCGATGTCGTGGCCGTTGAGCAGGTCGAGCAGCTGGGCGGTCTCGGCGACGGTGCGGGTCAGCACGCCGTCCTGGGCCAGCGTGTGGTCGCCCAGCTCGGGGCCGAGCGGCAGGCGCCCGCGCTGCGGCTTGAGGCCGACGAGGCCGCAGCACGCCGCGGGGATCCGCGTCGAGCCGCCGCCGTCGTTGGCGTGGGCGATCGGGACCATCCCGGCCGCGACCGCGGCGGCCGAGCCGCCGGACGAGCCGCCCGGCGTCCGGTCGCGATCCCACGGGTTGCGGCTGGCGGGGAAGCGCCGCGGCTCGCTGACGGGCTGGATGCCGTACTCCGGCAGGTTCGTGGTGCCGACGACGACGAAGCCCGCCTCCTTGAGCCGGCGGACGACCGCGTGGTCGAAGTCGGGCCGGAAGTCGCCCATGAGGTCGCAGGCGATCGTGTAGCGCCAGCCGGCGACGGCGCGGTTGTTCTTGATCGCGATCGGCACGCCCGCGAACGGCCGCTCGTCGCCGGGGGAGATGGCGTCCGCCTCGGCGAGCGCGCGGTCGCCGTCGACGTCGATGAACGCGTCGAGCTGCGGGTCCAGCTCCTCGATCCTCGAGATCGAGAGCTCCACCAGCTCCCGCGCGGCGACCTCGCCGCGGCGGACGAGGTCGGCGAGCTCGCCCACGGGGCGGAACATCAGGTCGGCGTCGAGCATGGCGGCACCCTACGCTGTCCGCTGCACTTCGACTGCCAGGAGCCTCAACGCCACATGAGCAACGACCCCGACGTCCAGTCCGGCCTCGAAGGCGTCGTCGCCTTCGCCACCACGATCGCCGAGCCTGACAAGGAGGGCGGCGCGCTGCGCTACCGCGGCGTCGACATCGAGGATCTGGTCGGAACGGTTCCCTACGAGCAGGTATGGGGCCTCCTCGTCGACGGGAGCTTCAAGCCGGGCCTGCCGCCCGCCGAGCCGTGGCCGCTGACGGTCCGCTCCGGCAACGCGCGGGTCGACGTCCAGGCCGCGCTGGCGATGCTCGCGCCCGAGTGGGGCTTCCGCGAGCTCATCGACATCTCCGACGAGCAGGCGCGTGAGGACCTCGCCCGCGCCTCCGTCATGGCCCTGTCGTTCGTCGCGCAGTCGGCGCGCGGCACCGGGCGCCCGCCCGTCTCGCAGACCGAGGTCGACAAGGCGCGCTCGATCCCCGAGCGCTTCCTCATCCGCTGGCGCGGCGAGGCGAACCCGGATCACGTCAAGGCGATCGACGCCTACTGGATCTCCGCCGCCGAGCACGGGATGAACGCCTCGACGTTCACGGCGCGCGTCGTCGCGTCGACCGGCGCCGACGTCGCGGCCGCGCTGAGCGCCGCGGTCGGCGCGCTGAGCGGCCCGCTGCACGGCGGCGCGCCGTCGCGCGTGCTGAAGATGCTCGACGAGGTCGAGCAGATGGGCGACGCCGAGAAGTGGGTCAAGCAGGCGCTCGACAGCGGCCAGCGGCTGATGGGCTTCGGCCACCGCGTCTACCGCGCCGAGGATCCGCGCGCCCGCGTGCTGCGGCGCACGGCCCGCGAGCTCGGCTCGACGCGCTTCGAGGTCGCCGAGGCGCTCGAGCAGGCGGCGCTCGCCGAGCTCAAGGCGCGCAAGCCCGATCGCGTGCTCGCCACGAACGTCGAGTTCTGGTCGGCGGTGATCCTCGACATGGCCGAGATCCCGGCGGAGATGTTCACGCCGATGTTCACGTGCGCGCGCGTGGCGGGCTGGTCGGCGCACATCCTCGAGCAGAAGCGCGAGGGCCGGCTGATCCGCCCGACGGCGAAGTACGTGGGCGAGGGCCCGCGCGGCATCGACGCGGTCGCCGCCTGACGGCGGCCCGCTGGGCTACGAGCGGCCGAGCGCCTTGCGCAGGAGATCGCGCAGGGCGCGCCGCTCGTCGGCGTCGAGCCGCAGGAGCGGCTCGGGCGGCTCCGCCATCCGCGCCTTGATCTGCTCGCGCACGCGCGCGCCCTCGGGGGTGACGCAGAGCATCTTCACGCGGCGGTCGTGGGGCGCGGGGCGGCGCTCGACGAGGCCGCGGTCCTCGAGCCGGTCGACGATGCCGGTGACGTTCGAGTTGTCGCACGACAGCGCGTTGGCGAGCTCGCGCATGGGGACGGGCGTCGCCGGGTCGAGCCACTTCAGCGCCGCGAGCTGGCCGGGCGCGAGGTCGACGTCGGAGCAGACGCACATCATCCGGCCGCGCTGCGAGGCGACCAGCTCGGAAAGCAGCGTCCACGCCTCGCTGGCCGTGACGTCCTGCGCCGAGGTCTCGGTGGACATGGGATGCATGATAGTTGCTCTCAACGACCGTTGAGCGCGGCAACTAGTCGATCGTGACGGGATCGCCGACGCGGATCGTGGCGGGTCCGAGCGGACGCGCGTTGACGCCGAACGCGCCGCCGTGGCGGCGGACGAGATGGCGCAGCAGCTCCGCCCACTTGACCTGGTTGTCGGGGTGGCGCGTCGGGATCACGCAGCGCAGGCACGGGTGCAGGAGCTGCAGCTCCGCCTCGCCGATCCGGATGCGCCC
>DASTRJ010000081.1:0-10796 GCA_035761245.1 Capillimicrobium sp.
CTCCACGGCGCGCCGGCCCAGCTCGTCGAGGTCGATCTCCCCGTCGTCGAGCGGCACGAGGTCGAGGACGTACTCGCCCTGGTAGCCGTCGGCCGGGACGTCCTCCCCGCGCGCCCGCGCGCGGATCGACTCGGCGAGGCGGCGGATCTGGCTGCCGTAGTCGTTGACGTAGAACTCGCGCGTGACCTCGTGGCCGTGCAGCTCGAGCAGCCGCGCCAGCGCGTCGCCGTAGGCGGCGTTGCGGGCGTGCCCGACGTGCATCGGGCCGGTCGGGTTGGCGGAGACGAACTCGACGTTGATGCGCTCGGTCACGGCCGCGCCGCCGGCGCCGAACGCCTCCCCCGCGTCGAGCACGCCGCGCAGCGCATCGACGAACCACGCGTCGCCGAGGAAGAGGTTCAGGAACCCCGGGCCGGCGACCTCGACCTTCGCGAGGCGGTCGCCCAGGCGCCCGGAGAGCTCCTCGCCGAGCCGGCCGGCGACGTCGCGCGGCGGCGCCTTGAGCACCGGCGCCAGCAGCATCGCAGCGTTCGTCGACAGATCCCCGAAGTCGGCCTTCTTGGGGCGCTCGAGCGTCGGGGTCGAGCGCGGCGACTCATCGGCGAGCGCGGAGGCGGCGGCGGCCAGCGCCGCGCGGAGGTCGTCGAGGGGGTGCGCGGGCGTGGTGCTCATGAGGTCAGAGATGGTACGGCTCGTTGGCGAGGATCTTGTGGCCCCGCAGCAGCTGCTCGAGGAGCACGACGCGGGCCAGCTGGTGCGGCAGCGTCAGGGGTCCGAGCGAGAACCGGTGGTCGACGCCCTCGAGCTCGAGGCCGACCGGCCCGCCGATGACGAAGCACAGGTCCCGCCCCGACTGCCGGCGCTCCTCGAGGAACCGGCTGAACGACATCGAGTCGAACACCTCGCCCTCGCGGTGCAGCAGCGAGACGTACGCCCGCTCCGGTATCCGGCGCGTCACCTGCTCGTCCTCGCGCACCTCGATCAGCTCGAGCCGCGCATGGCGCGCCAGGAGCTTCTGGTAGTGCTGCACGTCGTCGACGTACGGCGGGCGCAGGCGGCCGACGGACACGACGATGACCCTCACGACCTGGGATGCTAAGCCCATGGCAGGCGACGACCAGGGCCCCGAGCGCCACATCAACATCCACTTCTCGCCGGACATCATGGCCGGCGTGTACTCGAACTTCGCGAACGTGAGCCACAGCGACTACGAGTTCACGATCACGTTCGCGCGCGTCGACCACGAGGTCGAGGACGACGAGATCCCGGGGGTCGTGGTCAGCCGCGTGAACCTCTCCCCCCGGTTCATGCGCGAGCTCATCGACGCCATGGAGGACAACTACTCGAAGTGGCGCACCCGGGAGGGCATCAAGAGCCTCCCGGAGTTCGGCGGCGATCAGCCGCCCGACACCCAGCGGTGACGAGTCAATCTCGGGGCCGGACGTGCCGATGAACGGGGCATGTCCACCCCGCGGTTCGTCCGTGCGCTGATCGCGCTCGCGTTCGCGCTCGTCGCCGGGCAGATCCTCGCGGTGGCGGGGGTGCCCATCGGTGGTGACGCCTGGTGGGAGGACTGGGTCTCGGTCGTGGTCCCGCTGCTGGCGACGATCAGCGTGTGCACCCGCGCCGCCCTCGTCGCGCCCCAGCGCCTCGCCTGGGCGCTCCTGGGCGTCGGCACGGGCTGCTGGGGCGCCGGCATGGGCCTGTGGATCGCCGTGTTCGACCGTGGACGCGACCTCGGCGACCTCGTCGTCTTCCTGGGCCTGTACCCGTGCGCGCTCGCCTTCCTGCTGCTCGAGCTGCGCGCGCGCTCGCCCCGCGTCGCGCTCGGCGTCTGGCTCGACGCCGCCGCGGGGATGCTGTCGGTGGCCGCGCTCGGCCTGGCGCTCGTGCTCTCGGTGCTGCTGCCGGGCGGCGCCGACGCGATCCAGCTCGCGTTCCCCGTCGGCGACCTCGCGATCGCCGGCGTCGTCGTCGTCCTCTTCACGATCGCGCGCTGGCAGCCCGGCCTCGACTGGACGGCCTCGGGGGTCGCGATGCTCGCCCTGGCGGCCGGCGACCTGCTGTGGCTCGTCGAGGACGCGAGCTGGGCCATGGCGATCTCCACGCCGCTGTGGACCGGCGGCCTGGCGGTGCTCGCCTGCGCGCCGTGGGTCCACGCCCGCGCGCTGCCGCCGCCGTCGGTCGCCGTGTCCGGCCGGCTCCCGTGGCCGTTCGGGCTCTTCCTCGCGTCCTTCGCGCTCGTCGTCGCCGGCAACTTCGTCGAGGTGCCGCGGCCGGCGCTCTGGGTCGCCGTCGCCGCCATCCTGGTCACGACCTACCGCTCCGCGCTCACCTACGTGGTGATGCGCAGCCTGCCGGAGACGCGGCGCCAGGCGCGCACCGACGAGCTCACCGGGCTGACGAACCGCCGCGGCTTCTTCGACGCCCTCCAGGAGCAGCTCGAGCGCCATCCCGGCCGGCCGGCGGCCGTGCTCATGCTCGACCTCGACCGGTTCAAGGAGCTCAACGACACGATGGGCCACCAGACCGGCGACCGGCTGCTGAGCCAGCTCGGGCCGCGGCTGACCGCGGCGCTGCGACCGGCCGACATGCTCGCCCGCCTCGGCGGCGACGAGTTCGCCGTGCTCTGCCCCGGCGCCGGCGTGGCCGGCGCCCACCGCGTCGCCGAGCGCCTGCAGGCAGCGCTCGACAAGCCGTTCGAGCTCGGCGACCTGCGCGTCCACGTCGACGCGAGCGTCGGCATCGCCACGTACCCGAGCGACGGCGGCACGCCCGAGGAGCTGCTGCAGCGCGCGGACGTGGCGATGTACCAGGCCAAGGGCGACGGCACCGAGGTCGAGCACTACGACGCCAGCCGCGACGACCACTCGCGCGACAAGCTCCAGCTCGTCGGCGAGCTGCGCCGCGCGCTCGACGACGGCGGCCAGCTCGAGCTGCACTACCAGCCGCAGGTCGACCTCCGCAGCGAGCGCGTGCTCGGCGCCGAGGCGCTCGTGCGCTGGCGCCACCCCGAGCGGGGCCTGCTCCCGCCCGGGGCGTTCCTGGCCGCCGCCGAGGGCGCCGGCCTGATGCGCCGGCTCGGCCGCGCGCTGCTCGCCCAGGCGGTGGCGCAGGTGGCCGCGTGGCAGCGCGCCGGCATCGACCTCCCGGTGGCGGTCAACCTCTCGTCCGCGGAGCTGGTCGACCCCACGTTCGCCGACGAGGTCGCCGAGCTGCTCGAGCGCCACGTCGTCCACGGCTCGTGGCTGAAGCTCGAGATCACCGAGAACAGCGTCATGGCGCACCCCGAGCGCGTGCTCGAGACGCTGCACCGCCTCCGCGAGCTCGGCTGCGCCGTCTCGCTCGACGACTTCGGCACCGGCCACGCCTCGCTGGCGCACCTCGCCCAGCTGCCGGTCGACGAGCTGAAGATCGACCGCTCGTTCGTGCTCGGCCTCGACGCCGACGACACGGGCTCCGCGGCGATCGTGCGATCGGTGACCCTGCTCGGCCGCGACCTCGGGCTGTCGGTCGTCGCCGAGGGCGTCGAGTCGCGCCGCGCGTGGCGCCAGCTCATGGCCGCCGGCTGCAGCTCGGCGCAGGGCTACCTGCTCACGCCGCCCCTCCCGCCCGCCGAGCTGGCCGCCTGGCTCGCCGCCCGCGGCGAGGGCGCCGAGCCGGCCGCGGCGTAGCCGCCTCCGCGTACCCTGTCGCGGCCATGCGGGTCGCGATCCTGTCGGACATCCACGGCAACCGCCACGCGTTCGAGGCGGTGCTCGACGACGTCGCGACGACCGACGCCGCGGAGATCTGGTGCCTCGGCGACGTCGTCGGCTACGGCGCCGAGCCGGACGCCTGCGTCGAGCTGGCGCGCGACCGGGCGACGATCTGCCTGGCCGGCAACCACGACCTCGCGGTGACCGGGGCCCTCTCGCTCGAGGAGTTCTCGCGCGGCGCCGAGATCGCGGCGCGGTGGACGCAGGAGGTCATGGAGCCCGACAACGTCGCCTGGCTCGCCGCGCTGCCGACGCACGACGAGGACCGCTCGGTCGGCCTGTACCACGCCAGCCCGCGCGATCCCGTGTGGGAGTACGTCCTCTCGGCCCTGCTGGCCGAGCTGTGCATGGACGCCCAGCAGCATCGGGTCTGCCTCGTCGGGCACTCGCACGTCGCGCTCTCGTTCGTCCGCCGCGACGGCGAGCTGGCGACCGGCGAGCCGCGACGCGCCGGCGACGAGCTCGACCTGTCCGAGGGCGAGTGGATCCTCAACCCCGGCTCCGTCGGGCAGCCGCGCGACGGCGACCCGCGGGCCGCGTGGATGCTGCTCGACCTCGACGCGCGCACCGCCGAGTGGCGCCGCGTCCCGTATGACGTGGGCGGCGCCGCCGCCGCCATCCGCGCGGCGCGCCTGCCGGACTCGCTGGCCGACCGCCTTGGGTACGGTCAGTGACCGTGCGCCGCGTCGTGACCATGCTGCTCGCCCTCGTCCTCGGCGCCGCCTGCGCCGTGCTCGTGGCGTGCGGCGGCGGAGGCGACGAGGACGCCCTCATCCCGGTCTCGAGCGCCGACGCGATGCAGCGCGAGCTCGACCGGCTCGACGCGCTGGTCCGCGACGGCAGCTGCGGCGGGGTCGACGGGACGATCTCGCGGCTGCAGGACCAGGTGAACGCGCTGCCGGCCCGCGTCGACGCCGACCTGCGCGAGCGCCTCCAGGAGGGTGTCGGCAATCTCGCCGACATCGCCGAGGACGAGTGCCTCGACCGGGAGACGACCGAGACGACCGAGACCACCGAGACGACCACCACCGCGCCCGAGACGACCGAGACCACGACCACCGCGCCCGAGACGACCGAGACCACCACGCCGCCCGAGACGACCGAGACGACGGCCCCGCCCGTCGAGACCGTTCCGCCGGTCGAGACGACCCCGCCGCCGGTGGAGACGATCCCGGACGCGGGCGGCGGCGCGACGGTCCCGCCGTCGTCGGGCTCGGGCGGGACCGGAGGAGCGACCCCGACGCCATGACCGACGGCACCGAGATCGCCGGCCGCTACCGGATCGAGCGCCGGCTCGGCCTGGGCGGCATGTCCACCGTGCACCTGGCGCTCGACACGCGCCTGGAGCGCCACGTCGCCATCAAGCTCCTGGCCGAGCACCTCGCCGACGACCCGACCTTCGTGTCGCGCTTCCAGCGCGAGGCGCTGGCGGCGGCCAAGCTCGTGCACCCCAACATCGTCCAGGTCTTCGACTCCGGGCTCGACCAGGCGACCGGCCGGCACTTCATCGTCATGGAGTACGTGCCGGGGCAGTCGGTCGCCGAGATCCTGCGCGAGCGCGCGCAGCTCGGCGTCGACGAGACGCTGTCGATCCTCGTGCAGGCCTGCCACGGCCTCGACTACGCGCACCGCCAGGGCGTCGTGCACCGCGACGTCAAGCCCGGCAACCTGCTGCGCTCGCCGGACGGGATCGTCAAGCTCGCCGACTTCGGCATCGCGCGCGCCACGGACCAGTCGTCGATCACGCAGGCCGGGTCGGTGCTGGGCACGGCCGCGTACCTCGCGCCCGAGCAGGCGGCGGGCGAGGAGGCGGGCCCGCAGGCCGACCTCTACTCGCTCGGCGTCGTCGCCTACCAGTGCCTCGCCGGCCGGCTGCCCTACGAGGCGGCGTCGCTGTCGGAGCTCGTGCTCAAGCAGCAGCGCGAGGTCCCGACGCCGATCGACCGGCTGCGCGACGACGTCAGCCCGGAGCTGGCGCAGGCGATCGCCGTGGCGCTGTCGATCGACCCCCGCGGCCGTTACCGCACGGCGCGCGAGATGGGCGACACGCTCGAGGAGGCCGCCGACGCGGCCCCCGGCGAGCGCACCGCGGCGACCGCGTTCCTGGAGCGGACCGAGGCGACGTCGGTGCTCGGCCGCGGCGCCCGCGCCGCCGAGCCCCCGCGCCAGCGCACCGCCGAGCAGCCGCGGGTCGTGGCCCGCGAGCCGGTGGCGCGGCGCCGTCCGGCGCCGGCGGCAGCGGCGGCGGCGCCCCCGGCGGAGCGCCGCCGCGGCTCGCGCGCCGGCCGCGCGCTGGCGATCCTGCTCGTCCTGCTGCTCATCGCGGGCGGCGTCGGCGTGGCGATCGTGTCGTCGATGAGCGACTCGCAGCGCGTCCACCTACGCGACGTCGTCCACGACTCGGTCGGCAAGAGCGTCGACGCGATGCGCCAGCTCATCGAGGACAACACGAAGTAGCAGGCGGGCGGCGGCGCGCGGTACCGTCCGGTACCATCGCCGCCATGACCTCCTCGGTGCAGGGCCGCGTCGTGCTGATCACCGGCGCGGCGCGCGGAATCGGCGCGGGCGTGGCCCGCGCGCTCGCCGCTCGCGGCGCCAAGCTGTCGCTCGTCGGCCTGGAGCCCGAGCGGCTCGAGGCGCTCGCGACCGAGCTGGGCCCGGACGCCGCCTGGTTCGAGGCCGACGTCACCGACCGCGCCGCGATCGACGCGGCGGTCGCCGGGACGGTCGCGCGCTTCGGCGGCATCGACGTCGTCATCGCCAACGCGGGCGTCGCCCCGGTGGGCACCGTCACCACCCTGCCGCGCGAGGCGTTCGCCAAGACGATCGACGTCAACCTCATGGGCGTCTACGACACGATCCACGCGGCGCTGCCGCACGTGATCGAGCGCAAGGGCTACATCCTGCCCATCTCGTCCGGCGCGGCGATCATGCACCTGCCGATGATGGCCGCCTACGCCGCGAGCAAGGCGGCGGTCGAGGCGTTCGCCGACTCGCTGCGCGTCGAGCTCGCGCCGAAGGGCACGGCCGTCGGGTGCGCGTACTTCCTCTTCATCGACACCGACATGGTCCGCCAGGCCGACGCCCATCCCGCGACGCAGCGCAGCAAGATCACCATGGGGACGGCGCCGCTGTCGGCGGCGGTCGACGCGATCGTCGCGGGCGTCGAGCGGCGCTCGCGGATCGTCTACGCGCCCCGCCACCTCCCGGCGCTCATGGTGCTGCGCGGGATCGTCAACCCGGCGGTCAACCGGCTCGCGCCGCGTCGTCGCGACGTCCGCGAGGCGATCCGGCTCGCCGAGGAGAACCCGCAGGGGCCGGGATCCGGGCCGATGGCGCCGCCGGCCCCCGCGGCCGCCGCCGCCGACGGATAGCGCCGCACACGCCCGGGTAGCCCACGCGCGAGACCGGAGAGAGGGGTACACGCTTGCGACAGCTCACCAGCCTGGACGCGCAGTTCCTGGCCATCGAGAGCCCGAGGACGGTCGGGCACGTCTCGGGCCTGGCCGTCTACGACCCGTCGACGGCTCCCGGCGGCAAGCTCGAGGTCGCCGACGTCTGCCGGCTCGTCGGCGAGCGCCTCCCGCTGCTGCCGCCGATGCGGTGGAAGCTCGTCGAGGTCCCGCTGGGGCTCGACCACCCGTCCTGGGTCGAGGACCCGGACTTCGACCTCGACTTCCACATCCGCGAGCTGGCGCTGCCGCCCGGCGCCGACGACGCGAAGCTCGCCGAGCAGGTCGCCCGGATCGTGGCGCGGCCGCTGGACCGCTCGCGGCCGCTCTGGGAGCTGTACCTCATCCACGGGCTGCCCGAGGGCCGCGTCGCGATGCTCACGAAGATCCACCACGCGGTCGTCGACGGCGTGTCCGGCGCGGAGATCCTCAGCGCGCTGCTCGACCCCTCGCCGGAGGGGCGCGACGTCCCGGAGGGCGAGCCGCCGCGTCACGAGCGCATCCCGTCCGACGTCGAGCTGCTCGGCCGGGCGCTGCTGCGCGCGCCGCTGCAGCCGCTGAAGGCGCTGCGCGCGGCGCCCGCCACGCTGCCCTACCTCGAGGCGCTCCCGGGCGTGCGTGACCTGCCCGGCATGGGGCTGGTCAGCCGGGTGGCGCAGCGCGTCGTGCCCGGGGCGCCGAGCCGCGACGTCCTCGAGCAGCCGACCGCCCCCGCCCCGCGCACGCCCTTCAACGGCCCGATCTCGCCGCACCGGAGGTTCGCGTTCGGGCAGCTCTCGCTCGACCGCGTGAAGGCGATCAAGAACGACTACGGCTTCACGGTCAACGACGTGGTCACGGCGCTGTGCGCGGGCGCGGTGCGCCGCTGGCTCATCGACCACGACGCGCTGCCGGCCGAGCCGCTGGTCGCGATGGTGCCGGTGTCGGTGCGCTCGCGCGAGCAGTTCGGCACCTTCGGCAACCGCGTCTCGGTGATGGTCGTGCCGATCCCGACCGACGTGACGGATCCGCGGCGCCGCCTCGAGCGCACGCACGACATCCTCCTCACCGCCAAGGACCGCCACAAGGCGCTCCCCGCGGACCTGCTCACCGACGCCACCCGCTTCATCCCGCCGGCGGTGGCGGCGCGCGCCGCCCGCACGACGCTGTCGGTGATGGCCGGCGTGCGGCCCCCGGTCAACCTCGTCATCTCGAACGTCCCCGGGCCGCAGATCCCGCTGTACTGCGCGGGCGCGCGGCTCGAGGCGCACTACCCGGTCTCGGTCATCACCGACGGCGTCGGGCTGAACATCACCGTCATGAGCTACCTCGGCCACCTCGACTTCGGCATCGTCGCCGACCGCGAGCGCGTGCCCGACGTCTGGACGATGATCGACGGGCTGCGCGAGGAGCTCGACGCGATCGAGGCGCTCAGCCCGCGGTTCGCGCGAGCCCGGGCGCCGCGCCGGCCCGCAGCGCGGCCGCGGTCTGCGGGAGCGTCCCGTCGAGGATCGCCTCGCGCAGGTCGGTCATGAGCCGTTGCAGGAAGCTGAGGTTGTGGAGCGTGACCAGCCGCAGGCCGGTCAGCTCGCGCGCCTTCAGCAGGTAGCGCAGGTAGCCGCGGGTGAAGCCGGCCGTGCAGCAGGGGCACGGGCAGTCCTCCATGATCGGCTCGTCGGACTCCTTCCAGCGCGCGGCGGTGAGGTCGACGCGCCAGCGCTTCTCCGGGTCGGGGACGAGCGCCATGCCGTGGCGGCCGATGCGGGTCGGCATCGCGCAGTCGAAGTGGTCGATGCCGAGCTCGACGCCGCGGATGAGGTCGTCGACCTCGCCGATCCCGAGCAGGTGGCGCGGCTTGCCCGGCGCCCGCTCGTCGAGGACGGCGGTCGACCAGCCGGTCACCTCGTAGATCTGGTCCTTGTCGGCCCCGAGCGAGCCGCCGATGGCGACGCCGTCGACCTCGCTGGTCGCCACGACCTCGGTCGACTCGCGGCGGAGGTCCTCGTAGACGCCACCCTGGACGATGCCGTAGACGAGCTGGTGGTCGGGGCCGTTGGCGGCGTGCCAGTCGAGGCAGCGGCGCAGCCAGCGGTGCGTGCGCTCCGTCGAGCGCGCCGTGTAGTCGCGCGTGACGTGGAAGGGGGTGCACTCGTCGAACACGAGCGCCAGGTCGGAGCCGAGCGCGGCCTGGACCTCCATGCTCGTCTCCGGCGCCATGAAGCGCTCCTCGCCATTGAGGTAGGAGCGGAAGCGGACGCCCTCCTCCTCGATCGAGATGATCGCGCCGGCGCGGTCGGCGCCCTGCGGGGCCCGGCCCTTGATCTCGTCGGCGATCGTCCCGTGGCCCATCGAGAAGACCTGGAAGCCGCCGGAGTCGGTGATGATCGGCCCGTCCCAGCGCATGAACCGATGCAGGCCGCCGAACCGGCCGACCAGCTCGTGCCCGGGGTCGAGGAAGAGGTGGAACGTGTTGCCGAGCACCATGTCGTAGCCGAGCGCGGCCACGTCGCGGGGCTCGAGCGCCTTGACGACGCCCTTCGTCGCGAGGGGGACGAAGGCGGGGGTGCGCACGTCGCCGTGCGCGGTGTGCAGGACCCCGGCCCGCGCCTGCGAACCGGGGTCTCGCGAGAGGATCTCGAGGGCACTCACGCCCTCGGAGGCTACTTCGCCTCGGAGCCCTCGATCGTCTGGGGCTCGTTGCCCGCGGCGCTGCCGGCCGAGATCGTGACCCGGCGCGGCTTGCGCTCCTCGGGCTTCGGGATGCGCACCTCGAGGACGCCCTTGTCGAAGGACGCGTCGATCGCGTCGAGGTCGACGCCCTCCGGCAGCGTCAGCGAGCGCTGGAAGCGCCCGAAGCTGCGCTCGACGCGGTAGTAGCCCTCGCCCTTGTCCTCGTGCTCGACCTTGCGCTCGCCCGAGAGCGACAGCACGTTGTCCTCGACCTCGATCTGGACGTCCGAGGCGTCGAGGCCGGGCAGGTCGGCGCGCAGGACGAAGTGGTCCTCGGTCTCGACGAGGTCCATCGCGGGGACCCACCGCCGCCCGGTGCCGCCGTTGCCGCCACCGCTCGTGGTCGGCATGTCGAAGAACGTCGAGAAGAGCCGGTTCATCTCGTTCTGCAGCGAGCTGATCTCACGAGCCGGCTCCCAGCGAACCAGCGCCATGGTGCCTCCTTGACTCGAAGGTTTCTGCTGCCTCTGAGTTTAGAAATCTCAGTGAGGTCGTGTCAAGTCTGAGTTGGCGCAAGCACACTCGATCCGAGGCCGCCATCGCGCGCTGCCGGGCGACGCCTGTCGAGTTGAGGACGCATACGGTCCAGAACTCGACAGCGGCGGCCGCGCCGGCGCCGTCAGGCCTCCCTCCTTCGTCGCCCGCGAACACCGCCGGCATCGACACGCCCAGTGGAGCGGAGCGCCACGCGCGCGGCCCGCGGCCGGCGTGCTCGACGCGTCGCTCGCCGCGCGGCCGATGTGCTCCGACTTCGTCACGCAGAGCGCGCAGAACGCGGAGCACCCCCGCGCGCCCACGACGCCTGTCGAGTTGAGGACGCATACGGTCCAGAACTCGACAACGGCGGCCGCGGCAGCGCGGTCGGGCCTCCCTCCTT
>DASTRJ010000082.1:0-33411 GCA_035761245.1 Capillimicrobium sp.
GCAGCGTTCGGCGAGGTCAGGTTCGACGGGCCACGCCCCGATGACGAGCCCGGGGCACGCCAGGTCGCGCGCTCGCAGCGCCTCGCAGGTCAGCCCGGCGTGGTTGAGCGCGCCGAGGCCCGCGCGCGTGACGACGAGCACCGGCGCGGCCAGCGCGGCCGCGACGTCGGCCAGCGTCGCCCCCTCGTCGTCGAAGTGGACAAGCAGCCCGCCGGCGCCCTCGACGAGCACGAGGTCCCGGTCGGCGAGCCCTCGCACCGCCTCGGCGACCGCGGCGGCGGAGAGCCCGGGGCGGCCGGCGCGCCGCGCGGCGGTGGCCGGCGCGAGCGGCTCGGGGTAGCGGGCCAGCTCGTGGAGGTCGTCGACGCCGCTCAGGCGCCGGACCTCCTCCAGGTCGCCCGGCTCGCCGGGGGCGACGCCGGTCTGCGCGGGCTTGACCACCGCGACGCGGCGCCCGGCGGCGCGCGCGGCCGCGGCGAGCGCGGCGGTCACGACCGTCTTGCCGACGCCCGTGTCGGTGCCGGTGACGACGAGGACGCTCACGCCGGCGCCCCGGCGCGGGCCGCGGCGACCATCGCGCCGGCGATCCCCGCGAGGTCCTCGCCGGAGGTGACGTACGGCGGCATCGCGTAGACGAGGTCGCGGAACGGGCGCAGCCAGACGCCGGCGTCGACGGCGGCGCGCGTGGCGGCGGCCACGTCGACCGGCCCGTCGAGCTGGATGACGCCGATCGCGCCGCGGACGCGGACGTCGCGGACGCCGGGCAGCTCCCGCGCCGGCTCGAGCCCCTCGCGCAGGCCGCGCTCGATCCGCGGCACCTGCTCGCGCCAGTCGCCGCGTTCGACGATCCCGGTCGACGCGAGCGCGATCGAGCACGCCAGCGGGTTGGCCATGTACGTCGGGCCGTGCATGAGGACGCCGCCCTCGAGGCCGGTCGCCACCTCGGTCGTGCAGAGCGCCGCCGCGAGCGTGACGTAACCGCCGGTGAGCGCCTTGCCGACGCACATGACATCGGGCGCGATCCCCGCGTGCTCGCAGGCGAACAGCGCGCCGCTGCGCCCGAAGCCCGTGGCGATCTCGTCGAGGACGAGCAGCAGCCCGTGGCGGTCGCACAGCTCGCGCAGCAGCCGCAGGACGGCCGGGTCGTAGAACCACATGCCGCCCGCGCCCTGGACGACCGGCTCGACGATCACCGCGGCCAGCTCGTGCGCGTGGCGCTCCACGAGGGCCTCGACGTGCGCGGCGTACGCGTCGTCGAGCACGCGCGGCGGGCGGTCGGCGAAGACGTGCTCCGGCAGCGCGCCCGTCCACAGCGAGTGCATGCCGCCGACCGGGTCGCAGACGGCCATCGCCCCGAAGGTGTCGCCGTGGTAGCCGCCGCGGAAGCTGAGCAGGCGCCGCCGGCCCGGGCGGGCCTGGAAGCACATCTTCAGCGCGACCTCGACCGAGACGGAGCCCGAGTCGGCGAAGAAGACGTGCTGCAGCGGCTCGGGCGTCATCGCGACCAGCCGCTCGGCGAGGCGGACGGCCGGCTCGTGCGTCAGGCCGCCGAACATGACGTGCGCCATCCGGTCGAGCTGGCCGCGGGCGGCTTCGTCGAGGTCGGGGTGCCGGTAGCCGTGGATGGCCGACCACCACGACGCCATGCCGTCGATCAGCTCGCGGCCGTCGGTCAGGCGGATGCGGACGCCCTCGGCGGAGGCCACCGGCAGCGGCGGCACGGTGGACGGCATCGGGCCGTAGGGATGCCAGACGTGGCGCGTGTCGAGCTCGAGCAGCTCGTCGACCGTCGTGGGGAGCACGAGACGGGACGCTAGATGATCGGGTCGAAGAGCCGCGGGTCGTTGGTGATGACCCCGTCGACGCCGAGCGCCTCGAGCCGCTCGATCACGCGGCGGTCGTCGACGGTCCAGACGTAGAGCTCGCCGCCCGCGGCCTGCACGCGCCGCACGAGCGCCCGGGAGACCAGGCGCCAGTGCGCCATGAGCGCGTCGACGTGCCCGTCGCGGATCGCCGCCGCCGCCCGGCGCGGCAGCGCCGCGCGGTACGCGGCGCCGAACGCCGCGCCCGGCACGGCGGTCCACGGCGACCGGAACGGGTCGCGGCGCAGCTTCGGCACCGACCACCCGAGGCGCAGGGCCGGCTCGGCCTCGCGCAGCACGGCGAGGCTCGGGCGCTCCATCGAGGAGACGAGCGCCCGCTCGAGCAGCCCGAACCGGCGCAGCGCGTCGAGCACGCGCAGCTCGTAGCCGGGGAGCTTGAGGTCGACGTCGAGCTCGACGGCGGCGAACGTCTCGCCGGCGAGATGGGCGAGCCCCTCCTCGAGCGTCGGCGCGTTGCCGGCCCGCAGGGCGCCGTAGTCGTGGGCGAGGTAGAGCTCGCCGGTGCCGTCCATGCGCTCGGGGAGCACGTCGAACTCGATCATGTCGACGCCGTGCGCCAGCGCCGCGTCGAACGACGCGTGCGTGTTGCCGGGCGCGATGTGGTCGGCGCCCTTGTGGCCGACCCGCCGGTAGCGGCGGGCGGCGACGGCGCCGCTGTCGGAGCCGGCCGTCACCGCTGGCACCCCGGGCACCAGAACGTCGGCCGGTTGTCGTCCCACTGGCCGCGCCGCTCGACGAGCGTGCCGCAGCGCGGGCACGGCCGCCCGGCGCGGCCGTAGATGCGCTCGAAGCGCTTCTGGAAGCCGTCCTGCGCCGATCGCTGCATCCGCGGGCGCGTCTCGCGCACGATCGCGAGCGCCTCCTCGTCGGTGACCTGCCCCGCGGGCCGCCACGGGTCGATCCGGGCGGCGAAGCAGCCCTCGACCTTCCAGAGGTTGCCGATCCCGGCGATCGTGCGCTGGTCGAGCAGTGCGTCGCCGATCGGGCGCGTCGGGTCGTCGGCGCGCAGGCGCCGCAGGAACTCGGTCTCGTCGAAGGCGTCGGCGAGGATGTCCGGTCCCAGCCGCGCGAGGTTGAGGTCGCCGCGGGCGCGGGCCGCCGTCATGAGCTCGAGCACCGGGCCGTCGAACTGGACCGCCTCGCCCCCGCGGGCGCGCGCGACGAACCACGCCCGCCGCCGGGCGCGGCGCCAGCGCTCGCCGTGGCGGTAGGTGCCCCAGCTGCCGGTCATCCGCAGGTGCGAGTGGATGACCAGGTCGCCCTCGAAGCGGAGGAAGAGGTGCTTGCCGTAGGCGTCGACCGACGTCACGGCCCGTCCGGCGAGCCGCTCGGGCCAGCGGTCGGCGGCGAACCGCGGGTGCAGGGTCTCGATCTCGTCGGGCACGACGCCTTCGAGGATCGGCCGGATGCGCCGCGCCGCGTGGTGGATGGTGTCGCCCTCGGGCATGGCTCGCCACCGAGGGTACGGTCGGCCGGGCCTCCGTGGCTCAGGCGCGCTCGGCGCAGGCGGCGGCGCGCACGAGCAGGACGGGCACGCTGCTGAGGTGCACGACCTCCCGCGAGACGCTGCCCAGCAGCGCCTCGCCGACGCGCCCGCGCCCGTGCGTGCCCATGACGACGAGGTCGTGGTCGGCGGCCAGCTCGGCGATGCGCTTGGCCGCCGGTCCCTCGAGCGTGCGGGTGGTGAGCGAGACGTCGTCGGGGACGGCGTCGCGGTGCTCGGCGAGCATGCGCTCGAAGCACTCGGCGAGCGTCTGGGGCGAGGCGCCGCCGAGGATCGCCGCCGAGGACAGCTGCGGGACGACCGTCACGAGGGTGAGCCGCGCGTGCTGGTCGCGCGCGATCTCGATGGCGTGGTCGAGCGCGGCGCGGGCGTCGGCGGAGCCGTCGATCGCGACGAGGATGGTGCGGTAGAGCGAGCCCATGGCGTGATCCGGACCCTGAGGTCCAGTTCCGAGTATAGTTCCGGACCCTCCGGTCCAGTTCCGAATCGTCCTCGAGCCTTCATGACCCATGTCCCCGGGCGCCCGCATCCCATGCGGAGCCTCCTCGTCCTCTCGATCGCCGCGCTCGCCTTCGCGCTCGGCCAGACGACGCTGATCCCCGCGCTCGGGGAGCTCCAGCGCGCGTTCGACACCGACACCAGCGGCGTCGCCTGGACCGTCACCGGCTACCTCGTCGCCGCGGCGGTCTGCACGCCCGTGGTCGGCCGGCTCGGCGACATGTTCGGCAAGCGCCGGATGCTCGTCGTCGCGGTCGGGTTCTTCGCGGTCGGCTGCGTCGTCTCCGCGCTCGGCGACTCGCTGGAGGTCGTCGTCGCGGGCCGCGTCCTGCAGGGCGTCGGCGGCGGCATCTTCCCGCTGTGCTTCGGGATCATCCGCGACGAGCTCCCCGCCGACCGCGTCCCGAGCTCGATCGGCCTGATCTCCGCGATCGCCGGCATCGGCGGCGGCGCCGGGCTCGTGCTCGGCGGCGTGCTCGTCGACCACGGGTCGTACCACTGGATCTTCTGGGCCGGCGCGATCATGGGCTTCGTCGCGCTCGTCACCACGGAGCTGTTCGTGCCGGAGTCGCCGAACCGCGTCAGCGGCCGCGTCGACGTGCGCGGCGCGATCGTGCTCGCCATCGGCCTCGTGTTCCCGCTCGTGGCGATCTCCAACGCCAACCACTGGGGCTGGGGCTCCGCGCGGGTGCTCGGCATGATCGCCGCCGGGCTCGTCGTCCTCGGCGCCTGGCTGGCGCTGCAGCGGCGCACCGCCGAGCCGCTCGCCGACGTCGAGATGCTCCGCCGGCCGCCCGTGCTCGTCACGAACCTCGCGACGCTGCTCGTCGGCTTCGGCATGTTCGGCTCGTTCCTCGCCGTGCCGACGCTCGCGCAGCTGCCGGAGGAGACCGGCATCGGCTTCGGGCTCGGCGCGACCGGCGCCGGCCTCCTGCTGCTGCCGTCGTCGATCGTGATGCTGCTCGTCGGCCCGGTCTCGGGCGCGCTCGCCACGCGGCTCGGCGCGAAGGTGCCGCTCGCGCTCGGGAGCTTCGTCTCCGGCGGCGCGTTCGTCCTGCTGGGGCTCCAGCACGGCTCGCAGGCCGCGGTGATCGGCGGCACCGTCGTCATGGCGGTCGGCATGGGCCTCGCCTTCGCGGCGATGCCGAACCTGATCGTCGAGGCCGTCCCCGCCCACCAGACGGGCGAGGCGACCGGGTTCAACGCGCTCGTGCGCTCGGTCGGCGCGTCGCTCGGCTCGCAGGTGACCGCGTCGATCATCGCCGGCAGCGCCGTCGCGGGCAGCGAGCTGCCGACCGACGAGGGCTTCGTGACCGCCTTCCTCGTCGCCGCCGGCATCGCCGTGCTGGCCGGCGTCGCGGCCGCGATGATCCCCCGCGCCGCCGAGCGCCACCGCGTCAGCGACGCCAGCGAGGTGGGCGCCGCCGCGCCGCTCGGCGACCCAGCCCTGGCGGCGGTGGAGGAGCGCTGATGGCGGCGGCTCCCGCCCGCGCCAAGCGCGCCGACGCGGTGCGCAACCGCGAGCGCGTGGTCGCGGCGGCGGAGGCGGTCCTGGCCGAGCGGGGGCTCGACGCGACGGTCCCCGAGATCGCGGCGGCGGCCGGCGTCGGCAAGGGCACGGTCTACCGGTCGTTCCCGACGAAGGAGCACCTCGTCGCCGCGATCGCCTGCCGCCACCTCGACGCGTTCGCGGCGGCGTGCGACGAGGCGGCGCGGGCCGCCGACCCGGTCGCCGCGCTCACCGAGCTGCTCGTCGACGGCTTCCGCCGGAAGGGCACCAACCGGCTGGTGGCCGGCGCGATGGCGGCCGCCGCCCAGGTCCCGGAGCTCGTCGAGGCGCGGGCCGCGGTCGCGGCGGCGCTCGAGCGCGTGATCGATGCCGGCCGGGCGAGCGGCGCGTTGCGCGCCGACGCGCGCGCCGACGACGTGCGCGTCCTGCTCGCCGGCATCAGCCACGTGCTCGTCGAGCGCGACGAGCGCGACGGCGACGTCTGGGGCCGCTACGCGGAGCTGGCCGTCGCGGCGCTGCGCGCCTGACGCGGTCACGAGGTTCTTACGCCCGGTTGAGGATCGCCCGGCAGGGTGGGGTCATGTCCCGAGCGCTCCCCCTCATCGTGGTGGCGATCCTCACGTCGGCTGGCACATGGCAGGTCAGCGTCCCGGGACTCCTCGCCACCGCAAGCGCCGACCCGGCCACCGTGGTCGTCGCCGGCGAGGTCCGACAGGCGTCGCAGCGCAGCATCGCGGGTCGCGGGCAGGTCAGCCGCGACGCCGTGCCTGCCGCGACGCCCGCGAGAGGGGGCGCGGCGCCGGAGGAGCGCCGCTCGCAGACGGTCCACCGCGGGGGCGGCGGCCAGCGCGCGCCGCCACGGCGCTAGCCCCTCCGGGGCGTTCGCTCACGCGCTCAGCGTGAGCTTGCGCGGCCCCTGGCGGAAGCCGAGGTCGACGAGGAGCGGCTCGAGCTCGGAGCCGACGACCGGCTCGCCGTCGACCTTCTCGAGCGAGAGCTTCACGGCGCGGGTGCCGCGGACGAACGCGGCGAGCGCCTCCAGCGAGGGACGCAGGCGCGGATCGTCGTGGTCGACGAGGATCGCCAGGCCGCGGCCGCCCTTGTCGACGAACACGACCGGCTCGGCCCCGGCCAGCACGACGTACGCGCCGTGCACCCGCCGGGGCCGGCTCGTCGCCGTCTCGTCGTCGCGCCTCGGCCACGGCAGCGCCGCGCCGTACGGCTGCGCGGGATCGGTCGCCGCGAGCACGACCGGCGCGCTCTCCTCGACGTCGCGCTGCGCCCGCAGGCGCTCGACCGCCCCGGGCAGCGCGAACTGGGCCCCGCCGAGGCCCTCGATGAAGTAGCCGCGCCGGCAGACGCCGAGCGTCTCCAGCGACGAGAGGGCGTCGTAGAGCGTGGAGAAGCCGCCGGGGATCCCCTCGGCGAGCACCTGCTCGCGGGTGACGATGCCGTAGCGCTCGAGCAGCAGCTCGGCGAGGGTCCGGCGGCGCTGGCCGGGCTCCGGCTCGCGGCGGAAGACCGTCGAGGTCAGCGCCCAGCGCCCCTGCACCGTCGGCTGCGCGCCGCGCCGCCGGGCGCCGAAGCGGCGCGTCGTCGAGCGCTGTGCGGCCGCCCGCTGCGCACGGGCCAGGGTCAGGCGCGGCGCCCGCAGCGGCGCCCAGGCGTCGTTGGTCACCTCGCCCGCCCAGACGAGGTCCCACAGCGCCTCCTGGATCTGCTCGGGCGAGAACGGCAGCTCGGCGAGCAGGTCGGTGAAGAAGCACGGAGCCGCCGCGATCCGCTCGCGCACCGCGTGGTGCTCGTCGGTCTCGGCCAGCTCGCCCCGGCCCGGCGGGGGTCCGATGAGCTCGGCGTCCTCGCGGAAGTAGAGCGCGACGCGGCCGCTGTTGCGGCCCAGCGATCCCGCGCCGACCCAGACGACCTCGCCGGACGCGCAGAGCTGGTCCAGCCAGGTCGGCGAGTAGGCGCCGGTGCGCCGCGGCAGGACGTCGCGCTCCCAGACCTCGACCGGCAGCGGCAGCCCCTGCAGCGGGACGAGCACCTCGCGCAGGCGATCGATCCCCGCGCCCGCCGCGGGATGGCGGTCGACGCCCTGCCAGCTCGGCAGGAACGCCGCGAAGGCGCGCTGGTCGGCGGGCTCGATCTCCTTGCGCAGCACGGCGAGCGAGGCGCGCCGCAGCCGGCGCAGCACCTCGGGGTCGCACCACTCGCGCTCGCTGCCGCCGGGGCGCAGCTCGCCGCGCACGAGCTCGCCGTCGGCCTCGAGCGCCTCCAGCGCCGTCGTCGGGTCGACGCGGTACCGCGCCCGGACGTCGTCGGTGGTGAACGGGCCGTGGGTGCGCGCGTAGCGGGCGAGGAGGCGGCGCAGCGCGTCCGGCACGTCGGCGACGAAGGCCTCGGGCAGCCCGCCCGGCGGCACGACGCCGAGCGCGTCGCGGTACAGCCCGGCGTCGTCGGCCGCGATCCAGCGCGGCTCGCCGCCGACGCGGACCTGCACCGCGCGGCGCTCGCCGGCCAGCGCCTCGAGCATCTCGGCCGCGTCGAGGCCGGGCAGGACGCGCAGCTGCGCCTCCTCGGTGGTGAGGTCGCCGACGCGGCGCAGCACGTCGGCGAGCGCGTCGCGAGTCTCCGCGCGCGTACGGTCCGAGCGGTGCTGGAGGTCGTCCTCCACCTGCGCGAGCGCGTCCGCGTCGATGAGGTCGCGCAGCTCCTCCTGGCCGAGCAGCTCGCGCAGCAGGTCGCGGTCCAGCGAGAGGGCGGCGGCGCGGCGCTCGGCGTTCGGCGTGTCGCCCTCGTACATGTACGTGGCGACGTAGTCGAACAGCAGCGACGACGCGTACGGCGAGGCGGTCGGCGTCTCCACCTCGACGAGCGACAGCTCGCGGCGGTGCAGGGCGGTCAGCAGCTCCTGCAGGCCGGGCAGGTCGAGGACGTCGCGCAGGCACTCGCGGTAGGTCTCGAGGATGATCGGGAAGTCGGCGTAGCGCTTGGCGACCTCGAGCAGCGTCTGCGACTTCAGGCGCTGCTGCCACAGGGGCGTGCGCTTGCCCGGGTACGCGCGCGGGATGAGCAGCGCGCGGCCGGCGTTCTCGCGGAACCGGGCGCCGAACAGGGCCGAGCCTCCGAGCTCGCCGACGACGAGGTCCTCGATCTCGTCGGGCTCGACGAGGACGAGATCGGCGCCCGGCGGCTCGTCGGCGTCGGGCAGATGGACGATGATCCCGTCGTCCGACCAGATCGCGTCGGACTCCAGGCCGTACACGTCGCGGATGCGGGCGCTGAGCGCCAGCGCCCACGCGGCGTGGACGCGGCCGCCGTAGGGCGACAGCACGCACAGCCGCCAGTCGCCGATCTCGTCGCGGAAGCGCTCGACGACGACGGTCCGGTCGCTCGGGACGACGCGCGTCGCCGCCTGCTGCTCGCGCAGGAAGTCGAGCAGGTTCTTGGCGGCGTAGGCGTCGAGGTCGTAGTCGCGCTCCAGCACCTCGGCGGGCTGGTCGACGGCCCATCGCGCGAAGGCGCCGATCGCCAGGCCCAGCTCCTTCGGGCGGCCGACCGAGTCGCCGCGCCAGAACGGGACCGCGCCGGGCACCCCGGGCGCCGGCGACACGATCACGCGGTCGCGCCCGATCTCCTCGATGCGCCAGGTCGAGGCGCCGAGCAGGAACGTCTGGCCCGGACGCGCCTCGTAGACCATCTCCTCGTCGAGCTCGCCGACGCGGCGCCCGTCCGGCAGCGTCACCGAGAACAGGCCGCGGTCGGGGATCGTGCCGGCGTTGGTGACGGCGAGCTGGCGGGAGCCCTTGCGCGCGCGGATGGTGTTGCCGACGCGGTCCCACACGATGCGCGGCCGCAGGTCGCCGAACTCCTGCGACGGGTAGCGGCCGTCGAGCATGTCGAGCACGTTCTCCAGCAGCGTGCGGGGCAGCTCGGCGTACGAGTGCGTGCGGGTGACGAGCGCGTACAGGTCGTCGACGGCGACCGGCTGGTCGTCAGGGGCGGAGGCGGCGATCGCCACGATCTGCTGGGCGAGCACGTCGAGCGCGTTGCGCGGCACGACGGTCGGCTCGATCCGGCCCTCGCGCATCAGCCGCGTGACGACCGCGCACTCGAGCAGGTCGCTGCGGAACTTCGGGAAGATCCGGCCCTTCGAGACGTCCCCGACGGCGTGCCCGGCGCGGCCGATCCGCTGCAGCCCGCGCGCGACCGACTTCGGCGACTCGACCTGGAGGACGAGGTCGACGGCGCCCATGTCGATGCCGAGCTCGAGGCTCGAGGTCGCGACGAGGCAGGGCAGCTCGCCGGCCTTCAGCATCTCCTCGACGACCGTGCGCTCCTCGCGCGCCAGCGAGCCGTGGTGGGCGCGCGCGATCTCCTCGTCGGCCAGCTCGTTGAGGCGCAGCGCCAGCCGCTCGGCGCCGCGGCGGTTGTTGACGAAGACGATCGTCGAGCGGTGCCGGCGGACCAGGTCGAGGATCTGCGGGTAGATCGCCGGCCAGATCGAGCGGCGCGTCGCCTCGTTGCTCGTGCCGACGAGCGGATCGAGCTCGACGTCGGACTCCGGCTCGACCATCGACTCGACCGGCACCTGGATCTCGATGTCGAGCTCCTTGCGGACGCCCGCGTCGACGATCCGGCAGGACCGCCGCGGGCCGACCATGAAGCGCCCGACCTCCTCGAGCGGGTTCTGCGTCGCCGACAGGCCGATGCGCTGGACGTCGTGCTCGGAGACCTCCTCGAGCCGCTCCAGCGTCAGCGCCAGGTGCGAGCCGCGCTTCGTCGAGGCGACCGCGTGGATCTCGTCGACGATCACCGCCTCGACGCCCGTGAGCATCTCGCGCGCCTGCGAGGTGAGGATGAGGTAGAGCGACTCGGGCGTCGTGATGAGGATGTCCGGCGGGGTGCGCCGCATCGCGGCGCGCTCGCGCTGGGGCGTGTCGCCGGTGCGGATCGCGACGGAGACGTCCCCGCCGATCCCTCGCAGCGGCGCGCGGAGGTTGCGCTCGATGTCGTAGGAGAGCGCCTTCAGCGGCGAGACGTAGACGAGCCGCGTCGCGCCCGGGCTCGGCTCGCGCGAGAGCTTGTCGAGCGCCCAGAGGAACGCGGCGAGCGTCTTGCCGGAGCCGGTCGGCGCCGACAGCAGCACGTGCTCGCCCGACGCGATCGCCGGCCACGCCTGCTCCTGCGCCGGCGTCGGCGCCGCGAACGCGTTGCCGAACCACTCGCGGACGCGAGGGGAGAAGTGACTGAGCGCGTCCACGTCAGACAGGGTACGCCCCGGTCGCGGGGCGGCTCAGCCGGCGCCCGCGAGCTCCCGCGCCCGCACGAACACCGCGTCGGTCATCTCCTCGGTGAGCTTGCCGGTGAAGGTGTTCTGCTGCGACGGGTGGTAGCTGCCGAGCAGCAGGCGGCCGTCGACCTCCGCCTCGGCCAGGTGGCCGAAGCGCGGCCGCGGGCGCGGCGGGCCGGCGGGGCACAGCAGCCGCAGCGCCGCGTCCCACGCGAAGGCGCCGAGGCAGACGATCACCCGCACGTCCGGCATGAGCGCGAGCTCCTCGCGCGCGTAGGGCAGGCAGCGGTCGCGCTCGCCGGGGGTCGGCTTGTTCGCCGGGGGCGCGCACCGCACCGCGGCCGCGATCCACGCGCCCGTCAGCCGCAGCCCGTCGCCCGCGTGCACCGACGTGGGCTGGTTCGCGAAGCCGGTGCGGTGCATCGACGCGAACAGCCAGTCGCCGGAGCGGTCGCCGGTGAACACGCGCCCCGTGCGGTTGGCCCCGTGCGCGGCCGGCGCGAGCCCCACGACGAAGACGCGCGCCGCCGGATCGCCGAAGCCGGGGATCGGCCGGCCCCAGTACTCCTGGTCGGCGAACGCCGCCCGCTTGACGCGCGCGACCTCCTCGCGCCACGCCACCAGCCGCGGGCAGGCGCGGCACGCCGTGATCCGGCGCTCGAGGTCGGCGAGCGCCTCAGCGCGGGCCGTAGAGGACACCGAGGGCGAGCCGCTCGATGACGGGCTCGAGCTCCTGCAGGGTCTCCGGCACGCCGAGGCGCAGCTGGCGCGAGCACAGCTCGACCGCGGCGCCGACGATCGCGAACGCGTCGTGCGGCGACGCGAAGCGCGGCGTGCCGAACTTGCGGTGCACGGTCGCGTTCTCGCCGTCGACCAGGGCGGCGAACTGCTCGAGCATCGCGTCGCGCCGCTCCATGGCCCGCGGCCCGGCGCCGATGATCTCCACCAGCAGCGTCTGGGCGCGCTCGGGGTGCTGGGCGAGGCCCTCGAGGAACGCCCGGCCGCCCGCGCGCATCTGCTCCTCGGGCGAGTCGAGCACCGTGCTCGTCGCCTCCGCCATCCGCTGCGCGAGCGCCTGCGCGGACGTCTCGAAGAGCGCGATGATCGCGTCCTCCTTGTTGTCGAAGTGCTCGTAGAACGTGGCCTTCGACATGCCGGCCTCGCGGCTGATCGCCTCCGCGGTCGCGCCCGCGTACCCGTGCCGCGCGAAGACGTGCGCCGCGGCGTCGAGCAGCCGCTCGCGCTGCATCTCCAGGCGCACGGCCAGCGGCGGCGCGTGCCGTCCGCGGGGGACCGAGATCGGGCGAGTCACGGCAGCGAGTCTATTTCGCCGGCGCGACGCTCGCCGAGAACGCCGCTCCACTAGGGTGCAGGCCGTGCGACTTCGCCTGCTGACCGTGCCCGCCGCCCTCGCCGCCGCCGTGCTCGCGGCCGGGTGCACCTCGGCCCCGTCCAACGACGCCGCCGGCGACTACCAGGGCACCGAGAAGGAGATCGCGGAGGTCGTCGACGACCTGTCGGCCGCCGCCGTCGACGGCGACTCCAAGGAGATCTGCGACACGATCTTCGCGCCCGAGCTCGCCGACCGGCTCACGCAGGACGGCAGCGACTGCCAGGACGCGCTCGACGACCAGCTCTCCGACGTCACCGACGGCGACATCGACGTGACGTCCATCGACGTCACGGGCGACCGCGCCACCGCCCAGGTCGTCTCGCCGTTCGCCGGCGACGATCGCCAGCAGACGCTCAGCTTCGTGCGCGACGGCAACGCCTGGCGCATTTCCGGGCTCGAGCCCGCCTCCTAGGCGACGAGCTCCTCGATCAGCCGCATCGCCTCGCGCACGTCGGCGGCGTGATGCACGCGCATCCGGCCCTGGAGCGTGAGCGGCACCCCGGTCCCGCCGAGCAGGACGTCGACGTCCTCGATCTCGAGCACCGCCTCCACCGCCTCCACGACCGCCGCGCTCGGCGCGCCGACCGACGCCGTCAGGCACACGATCCGCGGCTCCAGCCGCCGCGTCAGGTCCGCCAGCGCGTCGGCGGGCACCGCGGCGCCGAGGTAGCGGACGTCGAAGCCCGCGCCCTCCGCCAGGTCGGCCAGCATCCGCAGGCCCACGACGTGGCCCTCGTTCTCGGCGCCCGCCAGCAGCAGCCGCTCGCGCGACCGGCGCGGCAGCCGGGTGCCGGACCGCCCGACGCGCGCCATCACGTCCTCGACGATGCCGGTGGCGAGGTGCTCGTCGGCGACGCTCAGCTCCCCGCGCTGCCAGCGCTCGCCGATCTCGTGCAGGGCCGGCGTGATGACGTCGACGTAGAGGTCGGTGAGCGACAGCCGGCCGCCCACCGCGTCGAGCGCGATCAGCTCGGCCCGCGCCGTGTCGCCGGCGAGCAGCGCGTCGAGGAGCTCGGCGGCGAGTGCGGCGGGCGACGCGCCGCCGGCCGCCGTCGATGCAGGTGGGCGTTCTCCCGCGATCAGCCCAGGCTACGCCCGTACTGACGCTCGTAGTACTCGCGGTAGTCGCCGGAGCGGATGGGCTCCCACCACCAGGCGTTGTCGCGGTACCAGGCGACGGTGCGCTCGAGGCCCTCCTCGAAGTGCACCTGCGCCTCCCAGCCGAGCGCGCGGACCTTCTCGGAGCCGAGCGAGTAGCGGCGGTCGTGGCCCGGCCGGTCGGCGACGTACTCGATGATCGACTCGTCGGCGCCCGTCAGCTCCACGATCCGCTTCACGACCTCGATGTTCGGGCACTCGTCCGGGCCGCCGACGTTGTAGGCCTCGCCCGGCTTGCCGTGGGCCAGCACGTGGCCGATGCCGCGGCCGAAGTCCTCGACGTAGAGCCAGTTGCGCACCTGCATGCCGTCGCCGTAGACCGGCAGCGAGTCGCCGTGCATGGCGTTCAGCACCATCAGCGGGATGAGCTTCTCCGGGTACTGGTACGGCCCGTAGTTGTTCGAGCCGCGGCAGATCAGCGTCTCGAGCCCGTACGTGTGGAAGTAGCTCTGCACGAGGAGGTCGGCGCCGGCCTTCGAGGCGCTGTACGGGCTCGACGGCACGATCGGCGACTCCTCGGTGAAGCTGCCCTCCTCGATCGAGCCGTAGACCTCGTCGGTGGAGATCTGCACGTAGCGCGGCACGTCGTGCTCGCGCGCCGCCTCCAGCAGGCGGTAGGTGCCGAGCTGGTTGGTGACGATGAACGCCTCGGGGCCGGAGATCGAGCGGTCCACGTGCGTCTCGGCGGCGAAGTTCACGATCGCGTCGACGCCGTCGCCGATCGCCTCGGCGACCGCGTCGGGATCCTCGATGCCGCCGACGACGAGCTTCGCCTCCGGGACGTCCTGGAGGTTCTCGCGACGGCCCGCGTAGGTCAGCTTGTCGAGCACGACGACCTCGTCGCCGTGGTCACGCACGCGCAGGCGCACGAAGTTGGAGCCGATGAACCCGGCCCCGCCGCAGACGAGCAGCTTCATGTGGTCGTTGTCCTCTCCGCGAGATGGGCGGCCAGGCCCTCCTGCCACGGCGGCAGGAGGATCGGGTCGCGGCGCTCGGTGCCCAGCACGCTGTAGGCCGGGCGCGGCGCCGGGCGCTTGAAGGCGTCGCTGGTGGTCGGCAGCACCCGGCAGCTCACCCCGGCTTGGTCGAAGGTCTCCAGCGCCAGCTCGTTCCACGAGCAGGCGCCCTGTCCGGCGATGTGGTGCACGCCGAAGTCCTCGCGCTCGGCCACCTCGATGAGCGCGTCGGCCAGATGGCCGGTCCAGGTCGGCGAGCCCACCTGGTCGGTGACGACGCTGACCTCGTCGCGCTCGGCGCCGAGGCGCAGCATCGTGTCGACGAAGTTCGTCCCGCCCGCGCCGAACACCCACGCCGTGCGGACGATCGCGTGGCGCGGCGTGGCGTCGGCGACCTGCTCCTCGCCGCGGAGCTTCGTCAGGCCGTAGACCGACTGCGGGTCGACCGGGTCGGACTCCAGCCACGGCTCGCGCTTGGAGCCGTCGAAGACGTAGTCGGTGGAGACGTGGACGATCTTGGCGCCGACCGCCGCGGCGGCGCGCGCGACGTTGCCGGCCCCGGCCGCGTTGACGGCCATCGCGCCGTCGCGATCGGACTCGGCGCCGTCGACGTCGGTCCACGCGGCGCAGTTGATGACCGCGTCGGGCTGCAGCTCGTCGAGCACGCGATGGCAGGCGTCGGCGTCGACGATGTCGAGGTCGGCGCGGGCCAGCCCGGTCACGTGGTGGCCGAGCTCGCGCGCACGGGTGCAGACGCGGTGGCCGAGCATCCCGGCGGAGCCTGTGACGACGAGCCTCATCGGCGCCTCAGAGGATGCCGATCTCCGAGTTGTCGCCGACCATGAAGCGGAACGCGCGCGGCTGGCGGCGCTCGTCGCGCGCGATGACGACGTTGCGGCCGAGCAGCGACGACTCCATGCGGCCGGCGAGATGGCGCACCTGGGAGCCCTCCAGCAGGATCGAGTGCTCCACCTCGGCCTCCTGCACCAGGCAGCCCTCGGCGATCGCGCTGTACGGCCCGACGTACGCGTCGACGAGCCGCGTGCCCGAGCCGATGATCGCCGGGCCGCGCACGGCGGAGCGCTCGAGGACGGCGCCGGCCTCGATGACGACGCGGCCCTCGACGGTGGAGTCGATCAGCTCGCCGTCGACGCGCGTCTCGAGGTTGTCGAGGATCAGCCGGTTGGCCTCCAGCATGTCGTCGAGCCGGCCGGTGTCCTTCCACCAGCCCTGGACGACGTGCGGCTCGACGCGCGCGCCCTCGTCGACGAGGTGCTGGATCGCGTCGGTGATCTCCAGCTCGCCGCGCGCCGACGGCGAGATCGCCCGCGCTGCGTCGTGGATGCGCGGCGCGAACAGGTAGACGCCGACGAGCGCCAGGTTCGTCTTCGGCTCGGCGGGCTTCTCGGCGAGCGCGACGACGCGGTCGCCGTCGAGCTCGGCGACGCCGTAGTGCTCCGGGTCGGGGACCGGCGTGAGCAGGATGAGCGCCTCGGGCTCGTTGCGCCGGAACGCCTCGACGAGGTCGGTGATGCCGCCCTGCAGCAGGTTGTCGCCGAGGTACATGACGAACGGGTCGGTGCCGAGGAACGGCTCGGCGGTCAGCACCGCGTGCGCGAGCCCGGCCGGCTCGTCCTGGACGATGTAGGTGATCGAGACGCCGAAGCGCGAGCCGTCGCCGGCCGCCGCGCGGATCTCGTCGCCCGTCTCCGGGGCGATGATGATCCCGATCTCGTCGATGCCCGCCGCTGCCATCGCCTCGATGCCGTAGAAGAGGACGGGCTTGTTGGCGACCGGCACGAGCTGCTTGGCCGACGTGTGGGTGATCGGGCGCAGCCGGGTGCCCTTGCCCCCGGAGAGGATCAGTCCCTTGAGCTTGTGGTCGGCCACTTAGTACACGCCTCCGAGCTTGCGATGGTCCCAGGACACGCGCGAGCGCTCGACGAACCGCAGCCCGACGCGCTTGGCCGCCTGCTTGGCGACCATGTCCGCCACGGCGCCCGTCGGCGTGGTGCCGTCCCCGTAGCGGGTGAAGATCTCCAGGCCGAGCGCGTGGACGGCGTCGGTGTCGCGCACGATCTCGACCTCCGTCTCGAGCATCACGCCGCGCAGCAGGTGGTACTCGGTGCCGGCCTCGACCTGCACCGTCGCGCGCGCGTCGCGCTCGAGGTTGCGCACCTTCTGCGACTTCGCGTACGTCCACGCCCAGAGGTCCTCGCCGCGCCGGACGTACCAGAGCGGCATGAGGTGCGGCCAGCCGTCGCGACCGTTCGTCGCGCACGTCAGCGTGCGCTCCTCGTCGAGGAACGCGCCCACCTCGTCGTCGGACATGCGGATCTGGTCGCGGCGGCTCACAACAGCGGGAGAAGCTAGCGGGGAACGGGCGCTAGCGAAGCGACGGTGCGAGGCGCCCGACCGCCTGGCGGACGGCCTCGCGGGCGTCCTCGGGCTCGAGCACGACGGCGTCGCCGCCCTCCTTGAGCACCTCGCGCACGAGCCAGTCGGTGCCGGCGAAGCTCAGCTCGACGACGACCGCGCCGTCGGCGAGCTCCTCGGCGACCCGGTGCTCCTCGCGGGCCCAGCGGGCGCGCTCCGGCGCGACCCACACCCGGGCCGAGCGCGACGCCGGCACCTCGCCGGTGCGCAGCCAGCCCTCGACCTCGGCGGCCGGGTCGACCTCCGGCCGCGGCGTGTACGTCTGGTCGAGCACCCGCGCCGACTTGACGCGATCGAGCCGGAAGTGGCGCATGCCGTCGGCGGCCGGGTCGTAGGAGGCGACGTACCAGCCCTCGCGCCCGTTCGTCAGCGCGTACGGCTCGACCGTCCGCTTGGAGAACTCGTCCTCGTTGGCCTTGTAGTACTCCAGCTCGAGCAGCCGGCGGCCCGCGATCGCCTGCGAGACGACCGCGGCGATCTCGGAGTCGTCGCCGCCGGCGGAGGCGATCTGCAGCCCGGTGTCCGTCGGGTCCTCGCCGAGCGCGGCGACGATCTTCTCGCGCGCCGACGAGAGCGAGCCGGCCGGGATGTGCTCGCCGATGAGGTCGATCGCGGCGATCAGCGCCTTCGCCTCGACGGGCAGCAGCCGCGCCGGACGCGCGAAGTTGTCGGAGTACGGCTCCGGGTCGACCTCGATCTCGCCGTTGTCGAGCAGCTCGGCGTACAGGACGTAGGAGCCGCCGCCGAAGTTGACGACGTTGAGGACGTTGATGTCCTCGCGCAGCTCGGCCTCGGAGACCTGCAGCAGGTCGAGGACCTCCTCCTTGCGCAGGCGGCGGCCCTCGCGGCCGGCCTGGATGAGGACGGACGCCAGCGTCACGAGCCGCGCGAAGCGCTCCGGGCGGATCGCCGCCTCGCGCTTGCTCGCCGCGCCGCCGGCGCCGTTGGCCGCCTCGGCCTCGGGCACGGGGCGGCGGACCGGCTCGGCGATCTCGAAGGCGCCCTCGTGGCGCTCGGCGATCGTCGCGGCGCGGTGAGCCACCTCGTCGGCCAGCTCGGCGGGCGCCACCACGCGCGCGTGCTCGCCGAGGCCGAGCACCCACGTCGCCAGCAGCCGCGAGACGGCGTACTCGGTGTGGAAGGCGATCGAGCCGTCGGCGTGACGCTCGACGCGCCCGAAGCGGCCGAAGTGGCGCTCGATCTGCCAGGCGATGCGCTCCGAGATCCAGATCTCCGCGCTGCCCTGCGGCTCGCCGAACTGCCAGACGGCGCGGTTCGCGTATGGGCGCGGGTCGAAGTCGGCGGGGCGCTTGAAGTCGTGCTCGGCCTTCGTGGCGTAGGCCACCTTGCCGCGGATGCGCGACAGGCGGAAGACGCGGATCGCGTCGCGCTCGTGCGAGCGGCCCAGCAGGTAGAACTGCCCGCCCTGGTAGAGCAGCCCGTACGGGTCGACCTTGCGGCGGCCCGTCTCGTCGCGCTGCATCGTGTAGTAGTCGAAGACGATCGTCTTGTGGCGGAAGATCGCCGTCTCGATCTTCGCGAGGCGCTGCGAGAGCTCCTGGCCGCCGGCGCTGGCGGTGATCCCGAGCGCGACGCTGCGCTGGTCGGGCGCGCGCAGCGGGCTCGGGCGGCCCCACGAGATCTGCTGGAGCGCGAGCCGCAGCGGCTCGGCGTAGGCGAACTCGCCGTCGAGCAGCGACAGCGCCGTCTGCAGCGCCGCCAGCTCGCTGTCGGTGAACTCGATCGCCGGCAGGTGGAAGTTCTCCGGCCGCAGCGAGTAGTTCTCCTGCTCGGCGATGCTGTCGGCGGGCTTGTCGACCGTGAGGGCGATGCCGAGCGACTCGAGCTCGGCGCGGTCGGCGTAGAAGCGGCGGGCGAACGCGTCCTCGTTCATCCCGCTGTACCCCTCGACGTCGCGGCGGATCTCCGTCGCGGTGACCGGGCGCCGCTCCGCCATGAGGTACGAGATCAACGACAGCTGGCGGATCAGCTTCTCGGTGTCCTTCGCCATAGACACCGGACGATAGGGCCAGCGCGACGGCCCCGCGCAGGGTTTTCTCCGCTCTTTCCGGAGGATTGGCCGCTATCGTCGGCGCTCTCGTGACCCGGCTGGCGATCGTCGACGACCACGAGGCCCTCCGCGAGGGGCTCGAGGCGCTCCTGGAGGCCGGCGACGTCGAGGTCGTCGGCAGCGCCGGCAACGCCGCCGCGGCCCTCGACCTCGTCGAGCACGCGCGCCCCGACGTGGCGCTCGTCGACATCGGGCTCCCCGACGGCTCGGGCATCGACCTGGCCCGGCAGCTGCTGGAGCGCCAGCCCGGGCTGCGCGTGCTGCTCTACACGGGCGAGACGGACGCCGAGCTGCTCTACCGGGGCCTCGAGTCGGGCGCGCAGGGCTACGCCCTGAAGGCGGGCACGCGCGAGGAGCTCGTCGCGGCGATCGAGCGCGTGGCGGCGGGCGGCACCTACGTCGACCCGCGGCTCGACCGGATCCTGCTGTCGGAGCGCGCGAGCGCGCGCATGCCGCGGCTGTCGCCGCGCGAGCGCGAGGTCATGGGTCACATGGCGGAGGGCCTGACCGCCGAGGGCGTCGGCGAGGAGCTCGGCGTCTCGGTGGAGACGGTGCGCACGCACGTCCGCAACGCGATCCGCAAGCTCCAGGCGCGCAACCGCGTCCATGCGATCGCGCTCGCGATCGAGCGCGGCGAGATCGCGCTCGACCGGTCCGCGGAGCGCTGAGGGTGGCCGCCGACGCGCGCGAGGGCGAGATCGTTCGCCGGCTGGTGCACGACCTGCGCACCCCGCTCGCCGTGGTCGCCGGCTTCGCGGAGCTGCTCGATCAGCGCGCCGGCGAGCTGACCGACGAGCAGCGCGCGGAGTACGTGGCGCGGATCCTGGACGGCGCGCGGCAGATGGACGAGATCCTCGGGCGCGCCCGGGCCGGCGCCTGACGGGCGGGCGCGGCGCGTCGCCGCCAGGGGGTAGGCAACGCGGGTGAGCGTGGACGCCCTCACCGCCGTGCGGCGCTCGCTCGGGGAGCAGCTCGCGGAGCTGCGCGGCATCGCGGTCGACGAGCTGCCGCCCGCGCTGCTGAACGTCTTCGTCCGCCGGATCGCGCTGCCCGGCGGCGACGTGTTCCTGCTCCAGCCCCGCGACTGGGAGCAGCTGCGCCACGAGGAGGGCGCGGCCGCGCGCCCCGTGCCGTACTGGGCGTGCCTGTGGCCGAGCGGCCGCGAGCTCGCGGCCGCGCTCGCCGACGACCCGCCGGCCCCCGGCACGCGCGTCGTCGAGATCGGGGCGGGGCTCGGGCTGCCGAGCATCGTGGCGGCGCGGGCCGGCGCGCGCGTGCTCACCACCGACGGCCACACCGACGCGGTCGCCTTCGCCGCCCACTCGCTCGCGCTCAACGAGGTCGAGGCCGAGGTCGCCCACGTCGACTGGTCCGAGCACGGCGAGGCGCTCGCCGCGCGCGGCCCCTGGGACCTCGTCCTCGCCGCCGACGTCCTCTACACGTTGCGCAACGTGCGGGCGGCGCTCGACCTCCTGCCGCGCCTCGTCGCTCCCGGCGGCGAGATCCGGCTCGCCGACCCGGATCGGGCGGGCGCCCGCGAGCTGCTGGCCGCCGCGCGCGCGACCTTCGAGCTCACGAGCCGGCGCGACGGCGACGTCGCGCTGCACCGGCTGGTGCCGCGCGGTTGAGCGCTACGCCGCCTGGGCGGCGGTGCGGCGCGCCTCGTCGGCGACGGCGCGGCCGCCGGGGAAGTAGGCGCCGCAGCCCAGCGCGCGGTCGAAGCCCGACCAGCGCGCGCCGTCGGGCAGCTCCTTCTCGAGCCGGTCGAACGAGCCGAGCCGGCCGCCGAGGTTGTCGACGAAGTGGACGAGCGTCGCCTCGCGGGTGCACGGGACGACCGGCGAGCCGTGCTCGAGCTGCCCGTGGTGGCTGAGGATGATGTGCAGGACCGCCTCGGCGCGGTCGGCGGGGAAGCCCTCGATCGACTCCATGGCCCGGCGCACGCGCGTGTAGCCGAGCACGATCTCGCCCTGCAGCCGTCCCGCGTCGGTCATCTCGATCCGCAGGCCGTCGCTCGCGTACGCCTCGAGCTTGCCGATGTCGTGCAGGAGCGCGCCGGTCACCGCGACGTCGTGGTCGATGCCCGGGAACGTCGCGCTCATCGCGTGGACGGCCTGGCCGACCGTCAGCGAGTGCTCGAGCAGGCCGTGGCGGTAGGCCTGGTGGTAGAGCTTCGCCGCGGGCGCGTCGCGGTAGGCCGGCCACGTCGGCGCGCCGGGGCCGATGAGGCGGTCGAGCAGCTCGGCGAGGTACGGGTCGCGGACCGTCGCGACGAGCTCCCGCAGGTCGGCCTCCATCAGGGCCGCCGACCGCGGCGGGCCGTCGAGGAGGTCGGCGGGGTCGTAGCTGCCCTCGGCGGGCCGGCGCAGCGCCCGGACCGTGATCTGGTTGCCGTGGCGCGGATGGGACTGGTAGCGCCCGATCACCCGCACGGGGTCGCCGGCGCGCAGGTGCGGCTGCAGCTCGGCCGCGCCGTCCCACACCAGCGCGCTCACCCGGCCCGTGCGATCCGCCAGCGCGAGCTTGAGGAACTCGCTCCCGTCGCGCTTCTGACGGACCTCGACCTCGCGGACCAGGAGCACCTGGTCGATCTCGCATCCGTCGGTGAGCTCACGCACGAGCATGCCCGGCAACGTAGACGGGCGCGCGGACATATCGCGTAGGGTGCGCGGGGATGGATCGGACGGCGATCGTCACCGGCGGAACGGGCGGGCTCGGGTCGGCCGTCACGCGCGCCTTCCTCGACGGCGGCTACCGCGTCGTCGTGCCGTGGGTGGAGGCGTCCGAGACCGAGCGGCTGGACCCCGCCGACGGCCTCGAGCTGCTGCAGGCCGACCTCTTCGACGAGGACTCGGTGGCCGACGTCGTGCGGCGCGCCACCGCCGAGCCGTCCGCCCCGCTGCACGCGGTCGTGAACCTCGTCGGCGGCTACGCCGAGGGCGGCCGCGTCCACGAGACGCCGATCGCCGAGTTCGAGGCCCAGCTGTCGCTGAACCTGCGCCCGACCTACCTCGTCACCGCCGCGGCCCTCCCGCACCTCCTCGAGCGCGGCGACGGGGCGATCGTCTGCGTGTCGACGCGCGCCGCGCTGCGCCCGTTCGCCGGCGCCGCCGGCTACATCACCTCGAAGGCGGCCGTGCTCGCGTTCGTCGACGCGCTCGCCGCCGAGTACCGCAAGGACGGCATCCGCGCCAACGCGATCCTGCCGTCGATCATCGACACGCCCGCCAACCGCGCCGCCAACCCCGAGGGCAAGCACGACACCTGGGTGGCGCCGGCGGAGATCGCCCGCGTCATCCGCTTCCTCTGCTCCGACGACGCGGCGCCGACCAGCGGCGCGCACATCCCGGTCTACGGGAAGGCGTAGCCATGGCGGCGCGGCTGCGCGGCGGCATCGACCTCGGCGGGACGAAGATCCAGGCGATCGTCGCCGACGCCGACCACCAGGTCGTGGGCCAGGCGCGCATGCCGACGCCGTCGATCGGCGGGCCCGACGACGTCGTCGCCGCGCTGGCGGACGCGCAGCGCGCCGCGGCCGACGACGCGGGCGTCCGCACCTCGGACCTCGCCGGGGTGGGCCTCGGCTCGCCCGGCGACGTCGACCAGGGCGCGGGCACCGTCGCGCAGGCGGGCAACCTCCCGAGCTGGCACGAGCCCGTGCCGGTCGCCGACATCCTCGGCACCGCGCTCGGCACCAGGGTCGCGATCGGCAACGACGTCTCGGTCGCCACGCGCGCGGAGTTCGAGCTCGGCGCCGGCAAGCCGTACCGGTCGCTGCTCGGCGTCTTCTGGGGCACCGGCGTCGGCGGCGGGCTGATCCTCGAGGGCGAGGAGTGGCTCGGGCGCGGCGCCGCCGGCGAGATCGGCCACATGGTCGTCAAGCGCGGCGGGGCGCTCTGCCCCTGCGGGCGGCGCGGGTGCATGGAGGCCTACGCCGGACGCAAGGCGATGGAGGCCGAGGCGCGCCGCCGCCACGCGGACGGCGAGCGCACGCACCTCTTCAAGATCATGGAGGAGCGCGGCCGCGACCGCCTGACGAGCGGCATCTGGGCGCGGGCGCTCGACCGCGGCGACGAGCTCGCCGAGGAGCTCTTCGAGCGCGCCTACCAGGCGCTCGGCGCCGGCGTGGCGTCGGCGATCAACCTCCTCGACGTCGAGGCGGTCGTGCTCGGCGGCGGGCTCGGCGTGCGCTTCGGCGACGAGGCGGCCAAGCGCCTGTCGGACGCGATGCGCCCGCACCTCTTCAACGACGACCGCCCGCCCACCGTGGCGGTCGCCGCGCTCGGGGACCTCGGCGGCGCGCTCGGCGCCGCCATGCTCGTGGAGGCCTGATGCGCGCCCGCCGGCGCGAGCCGCTGGTCGAGCACCGGCTGGAGCTCGACGGCTTCGCCACCCGCGCGCTGGAGCTGGAGGGCGACGGCCCGCCGCTGCTGCTCCTGCACGGCTACGCCGACTCCGCCGACACGTGGCGGCGCCTGCTCGACCGGCTCGGCGCGCGCGGCCGCCGGGCCCTCGCCGTGGACCTCCCCGGCTTCGGCGCCGCCGACCCGCTGCGCCCCGGCGAGCCGGTCCTCGAGCAGCTCGACCGCTTCGCGGCCGCGGCGCTGCGGCTGCTGATCGAGGAGTCGGGCGGCGAGCCGGCGATCGTCGCGGGCAACTCGCTCGGCGGATGCCTCGCCCTGCGCGCCGCGCAGCAGGCCGGCGACGAGCTGCGGGCGATCGCCCCGATCGCGCCGGCGGGGCTCGACATGCCGTCGTGGTTCGGCGTCATCGAGCGCGACCCGGTGCTGCGGTGGCTGCTCGCCTCGCCGGTGCCGCTTCCCGGCGCGGTGGTGCGCGCGGTCGTCGGCGAGGTCTACCGCCAGCTCGCGTTCGCCCGCCCGCGGGAGGCCGCGCGGGAGGTGGTCGAGGCCTTCACCGCCCACCACGCCGATCCGCGCACCGTGGCGCGGATCCTCGACACCGGCCGCCGCCTGCTGCCGGAGCTCGCCGACCCGTTCCGCCTCGAGGAGATCAGCGTCCCGGTGCTGCTCATCTGGGGCGACCGCGACCGGATGGTCCCGCACCGCGGCGCCCGCCGGGTGCTCGACGCCCAGCCGGACACGGAGGTGGTGCTGCTCGAGGGCGTCGGGCACTGCCCGCAGGTCGAGGCGGCCGAGCGCGTGGATGCGCTCTTGCAGGGTCTTTGCGCGAGATCCGGCGATACTTGACGTTGACAAGAGCCGCATGCACGTTCCGCCGACCCCCACCGAGCTCTCCGCCGCCGCCGCGAACGTGGTCGACATGGTCCTGCGCGGCGGCCTCGCCGACCTGCGCCGCACGCCCGCCTCGATCATCGAGGAGGCGCCGCAGGGCACGGTCTTCCGCTACCTCACCCCCGACGCCGCCGGCCCGCCGCGCGACCTGCCGGTGCTGCTCGTGCCGCCGCTCGCGGCGCCGACGATCTGCTTCGACCTGCGGCGCGGCTGCTCGCTGGCCGAGCACCTCCTGGCGATCGGCCACCCGACGTACCTCGTCGAGTACGGCCGCATCGGGTTCTCGGACCGCCAGCTCGGGCTCGAGCACTGGGTCGAGGACGTCATCCCGCGCGCGATCCGGCGCGTGTCGGAGGACGCGGGCGGCGCGCCCGTCCAGGTCGTCGGCTGGTGCCTGGGCGGGATCATGTCGCTGCTGGCCGCGGCCGCCGACCTCACGCTGCCGATCAATTCGATCGCGCTCGTCGCCAGCCCGTTCGACTTCAGCCGCGTGCGCCTGATCAAGCCGCTGCGCCCGCTCGCCAACGCGACCGGCGGGCGGCTGCTGTCGCCGGTGTACCGGCTCCTCGGCGGGGCGCCCGCGCCGCTGGTCAAGCGCGCCTTCCAGCTCACGTCGATCGACAAGGAGCTGACGAAGCCGCTGGCGATGCTCACGCACCTCGACGACCGCGACTTCCTGGCGCAGCTCGAGGCGGTCGACCACTTCGTCGACCACATGCACGCCTACCCCGGCCGCACGTTCGGCCAGCTGTACCACCGCTTCTTCCGCGTCAACGAGCTCGCCGGCGGCCGGCTCGAGCTCGACGGGCGCACGATCGACCTCGCCGACGTCACCGCGCCGGTCCTGTCGATCGCCGGCGACCGCGACGTGCTCGCGCCGCGCGAGGCCGTCCACCACGTGGCGGCGCTGCTGCCCAACGCCGCCGCGGTGCGCACGGAGACCGGCCCGGGCGGCCACCTCGGCGTGCTGACCGGTCGCGCCGCGATCGACACGACGTGGGCGTGGATCGACGCCTTCTTCGCCGATCACGGCTCGGTGGCCGAGCGGCCGCATCTGCGCGTCGTCGCGTAGTCCTGCCGGTGAACGAGGAGTTGCAGGGCGCGGGCCGTGCGCCGAGTACGGTGCCCGCCCGATGCCGACTCATCGCCGTCTCGCTTCCGCGCTCGCCGCGGCCCTGACGCTCACGGTCGCCGTGCCGGCGACGGCCGACGCGTCGCGCGCGAGCGTGCGCAAGAAGGTGATCGGCGCAGGGGTCAGCGTCGCCGGCATCGACGTCTCCGGGATGAAGGTCCGCGACGCCGAGCGCCTGCTCGACGAGCAGCTCACGCCGCGGATCGTGCGCCCGGTCGCGGTGCGCATCCGCCACCGCACCTACCGCCTGACGCCCGAGCAGGCCAAGCTGCGCCACGACGCGTTCCTGTCGGCGCGGCGGGCCTATCGGGCCGGGCGCGACGCGGGCGCGCCCGCCGGGCCGCGTGTCGACGGCGGCGCGGTCGCGGGCATCGAGGTCGAGCCGAAGGTCACGCACTCGCGCATCGCCGTGCGGGACTGGTCGCGGGCGATCCGCGACCGCGTCACGAAGCCGCCGCGCAACGCCACGTTCCGCATGACGATCAGGCGGATGCGGATCCGCAGCGCGCACAAGGGACGCACGATCGACGCGCAGCGGCTGCGGGTGAAGGTGCGCGCGCAGCTCGCCGACCCGCTCGGCGCACGGCCGACGCTGCGCCAGGACGTCATCCGCACCAGGCCGGCGATCAACAACCAGGAGCTGCGCCGCCGCAACGGCACGATCATCACCGTCGACCGGCACACGTTCACGCTGCGCCTGTTCAAGTATCTCCGGCTCGCGAAGACGTACAAGATCGCGCTCGGCGCCGCCGGCTACGACACGCCGTCGGGCCGCTACGCGATCCAGAACAAGCAGGTCAACCCGGCCTGGCACGTCCCCTACTCGGACTGGGCGGGCTCGCTGCAGGGCCAGGTGATCCCGGGCGGCGCCCCGAACAACCCGCTGAAGGCGCGGTGGATGGGGATCGTCAACGGGGTCGGCATCCACGGGACGGCCGAGGACTGGTCGATCGGCTCGGCCGCCTCGCACGGCTGCATCCGCATGCACGTCTCCGACGTGATCGACCTCTACCGGCGCGTCCCGGTCGGCACGCCGGTGCTGATCAACTAGCGGCCGCGCGCCGCGCCGGGGGCGCGGTCTTGACCGCCAGCAGCGCGGTGTCGGCCCGCGCGAGCAGCGCGGCCGGGTCGGCCTCGTCGTCACGGCGCTCGGCGACGCCGAACGCGATGCTCATCGGCGCGCCGTCGGGCGTGCGGCACGTCCCGGCGATCGCCGCGGTGAGCCGCTCCGCGACCGCCTCGGCGCGGTCGGCGTCGGCCTCGGGCAGCAGCACCGCGAACTCGTCGCCGCCCCAGCGGAAGCAGCTGTCGGGGCGGCGGGTGAGGTCGCGGACGACCGCGGCGACGTCGGCGAGGCAGCGGTCGCCGGCGAGGTGGCCGTGGCGGTCGTTGATGCCCTTGAAGCCGTCGAGGTCGCCGACGAGCAGCGAGAGCGGCTGACCGGAGCGCACCGCGCGGGCGAGCTCGACCGCGAGCGCCTCGTCGAAGGCCCGGCGATTGCCGAGGCCGGTCAGCGCGTCGACGCGGGCGTGCGCGTGCAGCGCCTCGCGCTGGACGCGGACGTTGGCGGTGGACAGCAGCGCCAGCGAGCAGACGCACAGCCACGTGAACGCCTGCAGCAGGAGCTCGAGGACCGAGTCGGAGTCGGCGCCGATGGCGAGCAGTGCGGGGACCTGTGCGGCGAGCGCGACGAGGAGCGCGCCCGCGACCTGCAGCGGCGAGTAGACGGCCGCGACCACGACGAGCGGGAGCAGCGGCAGCGCCGCGTAGAGGTCGCCGTCCTCGGCCAGCCAGCCGAGCAGGCCGAGCCCGGTGACGAGCGCGAGGCTGACGGCGTAGATCGCGCGCAGCGACGCGTTGCGGCTGCGGCTCAGCCAGATCCCCGCGCCGGCGCCGAAGCCGACGTACGTGCCGCCGATCGCCCACCCCGCGGCGGGCGGCAGCAGCGCCGTCGGCGGCACGAACGCCATGACGATGAGCGCGCAGACCGCGGTCAGGACATAGGCCAGCGGTCCGGCGCGCCGGACGAGCGTGAGGTCGGCGTTGGCCATGTACGCCCGCGTCGGCCCGCGGAGCAGGGCGAGCGCGTCGGCGCCGGTCGGGGCTTCCATACCACTGTGCCGTATCGGCTGAAAACGCCCTGACCTCAAGCCTGGGCGTCGTCGCGCACGGTCGCGGCCGCGCGCGTCTCCTGCGCGATGACGAGCGCCACCGAGCCGACGATGATCGCGGCGCCGATCGCCATCGCGCCGGTGATCTCCTCGTCGAGCAGCATCGCGCCGAGCGCGACCGCGACGACCGGGTTGACGAACGCGTACGTGGAGACGAGGCCGATCGGCGCGTTGCGCAGCAGCCAGACGTAGGCGCTGAAGGCCAGCAGCGAGCCGGGGCCGACGAGGAACGCCCAGCCGGCGAGCGACCGCGCGGAGACCGCGCCGGGGTCGAAGCCGGCGAGCTCGCCCGTCGCGAGCGAGAGCGCCACGAGGACGAGGCCGCCGAGCACCATCTGCCAGCCGGTGGCGACGAACGCGTCGGCGAGCCCGGGCAGCCGTCCGCCGGCGATGGACCCGACCGCCCAGGAGAGCGCCGCGGCGACGATCACCAGCAGCCCGCCGATCGTCGCGTCGCCGGGCTGGCCGCCGGGCAGGAGCAGCAGCGCGACGCCGGCGAAGCCGACGAGCACGGCCAGGATCGCCGGGCCGGGCACCCGCTCGCCGAGCACCCCGCGCAGCACGACGATCCACAGCGGCTCCGAGGCGACGACGAGGGCCGCCAGCCCGGCCGGCACCTCCTGCTCGCCCAGCGTCACGAGCCCGTTGCCGCCGGCGAGCAGGAGGGTCGCGACGACGAGCAGCGCCCCGAGCTGCCGCGGCGTGACGCGCGCCACGCTCGCGACCCCGCGCCGGAGGCCGAGCGCCGCGAGCATGAGCGTGCCGGCGGCGAGGTAGCGCGTCCCGGCCCCGAGGAACGGCGGGATCGTCTCGACCATCAGCCGGATGCCGAGGTATGTGGCGCCCCAGCCGACGTACACGACGGCGAGCGCGGCGGGCACGAGGGGTGGCACCCGTCGCAGGGTGACGCGCCGCGGCCTCGCGAGCCAGTCGGATCGCTGATCCGCGGGAGCAGCCGGCCTGATGGACGCGAACCCGGGCACGAGTGGCGAGTTCGTCTCGCCTGCCGAGACAAATTCGCCACTCGTGCGGGGGCGGGTGGACGCTCCGCGCGGCTTGTGGCGGGCGGGCTCGGGGTGCGACGGGGGCGACGAAGGGGGTGGGGTGCGCGGCCGCCGGGCACTCGCGCGGGGCCGGCGCGTGGCGTCGTCCGGGCACGAGTGGCGAGTTCGTCTCGCCTGCCGAGACAAATTCGCCACTCGTGGGCGGCGGCCGAGCGTGCGGTGCCGTGCCAGGAGCCGCACCGCACGGCGCGCCGCGCGGTGGGTCAGGCGCTACCGTCGCGCGCCGTGTCCTCGCGTGCCGCCCTTGCCGCGCTGGCCGTCGCGGCGCTGTCGCTGCTGCTCGTCGCCCCCGCGCCGTCGTACGACCCGTGGGCATGGCTGCTGTGGGGCCGCGAGCTCACCGAGCTGCGGCTGAGCACCGCCGAGGGGCCGGCGTTCAAGCCGCTGCCCGTGGCCATCTGCGCGCTGCTCGCTCCGCTCGGGGCGGTCGCAGCGCCGGTCGCGTGGGTCCTCGTCGCCCGCTGGGGCGCCGTGCTCGCGGTCGTCCTCGCCGCCAACCTCGCCCGCGACCTCGCCGGCGGGTCGCGCGCCGCCGCCGGCCTCGCCGGGGCCGGCGTCGCCTTGACGACGGGCTACGCCGGGTACGCCGCCTCGGGCAGCTCCGAGGGCCTGCTCCTCGCCCTCGCGCTCGGCGCGGTCGTCGCCACGCGGGCCGGACGCGACCGCGTCGCGCTGGCGTGCGTGCTCGGCTGCACGCTCCTGCGCGTCGAGGCCTGGCCGTTCGCCGCGGCCTACGCCGTCTGGCGGTGGCGGCGCCGCCCCGAGGACCGGGCGCTGCTCGCCGCGTGCGCGCTCGCCGTGCCGGCGCTGTGGTTCGTGCCCGAGCTCGCCGGCTCCGGCGACCTGCTGCGCTCGAGCGACCGCGCCCGCATCCCGAACCCGGGCCAGCCCGCGCTCGCCGACGTGCCCGCGTGGGCCTCGCTGCGCGCGGCGCTCGGGCTCGCGCCCTGGCCGCTGTGGCTCGCGCTCGGCGCGGCCGCGGTCCTCGCCGCGCGGCGCCGGCTGCCCCGCGCCGCGATGCTCGTCGCCGCCGGCGCGGTCGCGTGGGTCCTCCTCGTCGCGGCGATGGCGCAGGCCGGCTTCTCCGGCGAGCCGCGGTATGCGCTGCCGGGCATCGCGCTCCTGGCGGTCGTCGCCGCGGTCGCCGGCGCGCGGCTGCCACGGCCGGCGCTCGCGACCCTGGCCGCCGCCCTCGCCGTCGCCGCGGTGCCGCGGCTCGCGGTGCTGGCCGACATCCGCGACGGCCAGCGCCATCAGGCGGACCTCGTCGCCGGGCTGCGCGCGTCGATCGCACGGCAGGGCGGCCCCAACGCGGTGCTCCGGCACGGCCGCCCGGTCGTCGGGCCGCTCCGCGGCCCGATGCTCGCCTACGCGCTCGACGTGGAGAAGCGAACGGTCGCCTTCGAGCCCTCCGCACCCGGGACGGGCGTCGTCTTCGCCTCGCGCCGCACGCCGCGCTCGCCGGTCGAGCCCGCCGTCGGCTCGCACTACCGGCCGGTCAGCGGCTCGACGACGTGGACGCTGCTCATTAGGGCGCCCGAATACACTGCCGCGCCGTGTTCCGCTCGCCCCTCCTCACCCCGCTCGTCCTGCTCGGCCTCGTCCTCGCCGCCTGCGGCACCGACGAGGATCCGCGCAGCGACGTCAAGCCGCTCGCGCCCGCCCCGGTCACCGGCCACGCCCACGCGTTCGACCTCGAGCCGGTCGCCGACGGCCTGAACCGCCCCACGTGGGTCGGCGCGGCGCCCGGCGACCGCGGGGCGGTCTGGGTGGGCGAGCAGCCCGGGCGCATCGTGCGCATCGCGCCCGACGGCCGCCGCCGGGTCGCCCTCGACCTGACCGGCACGGTCCGCACGGGCGCGGAGCAGGGCCTGCTCGGCATCGCGTTCCACCCCGACTTCGCGACGAACCGCCGCGTGTTCGTGCACTACACCGACCGCATCGGCGACACCCGCGTCGTCGAGTACCGCGCCCGCCGCGACGGCACGATCGACCCGGAGCCCGTCCGCGAGCTGTTGCACGTCGAGCAGCCCGAGGAGAACCACAACGGCGGCCAGCTCGCCTTCGGCCCGGACGGCAAGCTCTACCTCGGGCTCGGCGACGGCGGCGGCGCGTTCGACCCGCGCCAGACCGCCCAGGACCCCGAGCAGCTCCTCGGCAAGATCATCCGCGCCGACGTCGACGGCCCGCAGGACGGCGAGCCGGCGTGGGAGGTCGTCCTCACCGGCCTGCGCAACCCCTGGCGCTTCTCGTTCGACTTCGCGCTCGGCGAGATCTGGATCGGCGACGTCGGCCAGGACGAGGTCGAGGAGGTCGACCGCGTCCTGCTCGAGGACGACGAGCCGCCGAAGAACCTCGGCTGGTCGGCGTTCGAGGGCACGCACGTCGTCCCGGGCGACCACCGGCTCGACCCGGGCGGGGAGCTCGTCTGGCCGGTGGCCTCCTACGACCACGAGACCGGCTGCTCGATCACGGGCGGCGTCGTCTACCGCGGGACCGACCTGCCGCGGCTCGCCGGGCGCTACGTCTACGGCGACTTCTGCTCCGGCACGCTGTGGTCGCTGGAGCCGACCCCGGAGGGCCGGGCGACCGACGTGCGCGTCGAGGCGGCCAAGCTGCCGCAGCTGACGCACATCGGCACCGACGAGGACGGCGAGCTGCTGCTGGCGTCGGCGGCCGGGACCGTGCAGCGGGCGGTGCCCGTCAGTCGCCGCTCGGCGACAGGGCGCTGACCGGGCCGTCGATCCAGACGCTGACCTCGTCGCCGGGGCGCCATGCGGGCGCGCCCAGCCGGCGGCTGCGCAGCCGCCGGCCGCTCGGCAGCTCGAGGTGCACGACGTGGTCGTGGCCGAAGAAGGCGCGGTCGACGACCGTCGCGCGAGCATCGGCGCCCATGCGCGGCGCGCTGTCGGCGATCGCCACCGACTCGGGGCGGACGACGATCTCGACGCTGCCGGCCAGCCCGTCGCCGATGCCGAAGCGGCCGAGCTCGCACTCGACCATGCCGCCGGCGGCGGTGCCGGGCAGCACGTCGGCCTCGCCGAGGAACTCGGCGACCCAGCGGCTCCGTGGGCGCTCGTAGATCTCCTCGGGCGTCCCCACCTGCTCGACGCGGCCGGCGCGCATCACCGCGACGGTGTCGGCCATCGACAGCGCCTCGGCCTGGTCGTGCGTGACGAGCAGCGCGCTCGCGCCCGCGCGCCGCAGCACGCCGGCGACCTCGGCGCGCAGCTCCTCGCGGAGGCTGGCGTCGAGCGCGGCGAACGGCTCGTCGAGCAGGACGACGTCGGGCTCGGCGGCGAGCGCGCGGGCCAGAGCGACGCGCTGGCGCTCGCCGCCGGACAGCTCGTGCGGGTAGCTCTTCGCGCGATCCGCGAGCCCGACGAGCTCCAGGCACTCGCCCACGCGCTCGCGGCGCGCGGCGCCGAAGCCGACGTTGCCGGCCACGTCCAGGTGGGGGAACAGCGCGCCCGCCTGGAAGACCATGCCGACGCGGCGGTGCTCCGGATCGACCCAGACGCCCGGGCCGGCGACCGTCCGGCCGCCGATCTCGATCGTGCCCGCGTCGGGGTGCTCGAAGCCGGCGATCAGCCGCAGCAGCGTCGTCTTGCCCGAGCCGCTGGGGCCGAGGAGCGCGACGAGCTCGCCCTGCGCGACCTGCAGCGAGGCGTCGCGGACGGCGTGCATGGAGCCGAACGACTTGGCGACGTCGGCGACGGAGATCGCGGCGGAGGCCTCGTGCACGGCGATAAGGCTACCCTAACGCGGCTTCGTCCGGACCCGAAAGGCAACTCCGATGTCTCCGAACCTGATCCGCCGCCGGTGGCCGCTGGCGCTCGGCGCCCTGATCGCCGTCGTCGCCGGCCTGCTCATCGCCACGATGGCGCTGGGTGGATCCCCCGACCTCGTCGTCTACAACGGCCGCTCGCACTACGGCGACGAGGAGGCGTTCGCGCGCTTCGAGGAGGAGACCGGCCTCGACGTCGAGCTGCGCGGCGGCACCGCGCCCGAGCTCTACGAGCGCCTGAGCCAGGAGGGCGACGAGACGCCGGCCGACCTGCTCATCACCACCGACCTCGCGAACCTGTGGCGCGCCAAGGAGGCCGGGCTGCTGGAGCCGGTCGACGACCCGAAGCTCGCGGCCGAGATCGCGCCCGCCTACCGCGACCCGGACGGCGCCTGGTGGGGGCTGAGCACGCGCATCCGCACGCCCGTCGTCTCGACCGAGCGCGTGCCCGAGGGCGCCGTGACGAGCTACGCGGACCTCGGCGACAAGCGCTTCCGCGGCCGGCTCTGCCTGCGCACCTCCAACAACGAGTACAACCAGTCGTTCGTCGCCGACCAGATCGTCAAGCACGGCGAGGCGGCGACGCGCCGGCTGCTCGAGTCCTGGATGGCCAACGACCCCGAGGTGCTCGGGTCGGACGTCGACGTGCTCGACGCGATCGCCGCCGACCGCTGCGACGCCGGGCTCGTCAACCACTACTACGTGGCGCGCGAGCTGGCCGAGGACCCGGCCTTCCCGGTGGCGCCCGCGTGGCCGGACCAGGACGGCGCGGGCGCGCACACGAACCTTTCGGGGATGGGCCTCGTGCGCGGCGCCGAGCACCGTGACGCGGCGATCCAGCTCATGGAGTACCTCGCCGGCGAGGAGGCGCAGCGCGAGATCGTCGCCAACGGCGAGCTCGCCGCCAACCCGGACGTCCCGCCGGCCGAGCACATCGCCGACTGGGCCGAGGTCAAGACCGATCCGATCGACGTCAAGCGCGCCGGGGAGCACCTCGACGACGCCGTGGCGCTCATGCAGCAGGTGGGGTGGAGCTAGCGAGCGCCCCCCAGCCGGCGGCCCCGGGCCGCCGCCGGCGCCGACGGCCGCCGCTGTGGACGGCCGTCGGCGTGGTCGTCGCGGCGCTCGTCGCCGGGCCGCTGCTGGCGCTGCCGCTGAGCTTCGTCGGCGAAGCCGACGCGCTCGACTCGATCGCCGCGAACCTCCTGCCCGACGCGCTGCGGGCCAGCGTCGTGCTCGCCCTCGGCGTCGGCGCCGGCACGCTCCTGCTCGGCGGCACGCTGGCTGGCCTGGTCTCGTT
>DASTRJ010000083.1:0-18250 GCA_035761245.1 Capillimicrobium sp.
CATCCGCGGCGGCGCGGCCGACGGCCACGTCGACGTCGGTGAGGCCGCCGCCCGCGTGCGGGCCCGACAGCAGGCCGGTCCCGGCGGGCCGCTCGGCGCCTCGCCGTTCGACGCTCGCGCGCGCCCCGCCCCGGCCGCGCCGCCGGCGGGCGCGCCCCGGCGGCGCTGGGTGGCCGCGGTGACCTCGGCGCTCGTCGGCGCCTTCGCCGTGCTGGCGCTCTTCCTCTTCCTCGGGCGCGACGCGCCGAACGACCAGGCGCCGGACCCGCTGCCGGCCACCGCCGGCCCGGGCGGGCAGTCGGCCGACGCCCGCACGATCTACGCCCGCGCCAGCGACTCGGTCGTCTCGGTGGCGGCCCAGCAGAGCTCGGGCCGCGCGACCGGCACCGGGTTCGTCATCGACGACGCGTCGACGATCGTCACGAACGCCCACGTCGTCGGCAACGCCGACGAGGTGCAGGTGCAGTTCGGCGACCGCGGCCGCCAGATCGACGCGGACGTCCTCGGGCGCGACGTCTCGACCGACCTCGCGGTGCTGCGGATCGATCCGCACTCGCACGCGTCGGCGCCGCTGCCGCTGGCCGACTCCGACGACGTGCGCGTCGGCGACGGCGTGGTGGCGATCGGCAACCCGTTCGGCCTCGACCGCACCGCGACCGCCGGCATCGTGTCGGCGACCGGCCGCCACATCCAGGCGCCCAACGGCTTCGACATCGACGACGTCATCCAGACCGACGCCCCGATCAACCCCGGCAACTCCGGCGGCCCGCTGATCGACGCGCGCGGCCGCGTGATCGGCGTCAACTCGCAGATCGCCACCAGCGGCGCGGGTGGCGGCAACGTCGGCATCGGCTTCGCGGTGCCGTCGAACACCGTGCGCGAGATCGTGCCGCAGCTGAAGTCCGGCAAGCGCATCAAGCGGCCGTTCCTCGGCGTGTCGACCGCCATGGACTCCCGGGGCGCGCGGGTCGTCGAGGTCGTGCCGAGCGGGCCGTCCGACAGCGCCGGCATCCGCGTCGGCGACGTGGTGGTCGGCGTCGACGGCGACCCGGTCGACGAGCCGGCGGACGTGGCGGCGGGGATCTCGGACCGCAAGCCGGGCGAGACCGTCGAGGTCGAGATCCTGCGCGGCGGGCAGCAGCAGACGATCGAGGTTCGTCTCGGGACCCGGCCGGGCTAGCGCATGGGCTTCCACGCGCCGCTGGTCCTCCTGACGCTGCTGCTGGTGGCGGCCGGCGCGGCGGGCTACGTGAGCCTGGCGCGCCGGCGGGCCGCGCGCGCCGCGTCGTTCGCGAACCCCGCGCTGCTGGCGAACGTGGCGCCCGTCTCACCCGGCTGGCGCCGGCACGTGCCGATGGCGCTCCTCGGCGTCGCGCTCGTCGGGCTGATCGTCGCCGCCGCCCGGCCGTACTCGACGCTGTCGGTCCCGGACGAGCGCGCGTCGATCCTGCTGCTGACCGACATCTCCGGCTCGATGAAGGCGACCGACGTGCGCCCGACCCGGCTCGGTGCGGCCAAGGAGGCGGCGCACCGCTTCGTCGACCAGGTGCCGGAGGAGGTGCGCGTCGGCGTGATGGCGTTCAACCTGCGGCCGTGGACGCTGCAGCGGCCGACGCGCGACCGCGAAGCCATCCACATCGCGATCGACAAGCTCGACAACGAGGGCGGCACCGCGACCGGCGAGGCGCTCAACGGCGCCCTGCAGCTCCTGCGCCCGCCGCTCGAGCCCGGGGAGGAGCCGGCGCCGGCCGCGGTCGTGCTGCTCTCCGACGGCGCGTCGACGAAGGGCGCCGACCCGATCGAGGTCGCGCGCGAGGCGCGGCGCCAGGACGTGCCGGTCTACACGGTGGCCCTCGGCACCGAGCAGGGCACGATCACGGTGCCGCGGCGCGACGGCAGCGGCCGGACGCGGACGCTCGACGTGCCGCCGGACGTCGAGGCGATGGCCCAGATCGCGCGGATCACCGGCGCCGAGACGTTCACCGCGCCCGACGCCGAGCGGCTGTCGGCGGTCTACGAGCAGCTCGGCTCGCAGGTCGGCACGCGCGAGGAGGACGAGGAGATCGGCTGGATGTTCGTCGGCGGCGCGATCGTGCTGCTGCTGGTCGGCACGGGGCTGTCGATGGCGTTCCTCGGGCGGTGGGTGTGAGATGGACCTGACCGATCCGCTCTGGCTGCTCGCGCTGCTGCTCATCCCGATCGCCGTCGGGGTGCAGGCGCTGCTCGCGCGGCGCCGGCGCCGGTACGCGGTGCGGTTCCCCGCGCTCGGCACGCTCGCCGCGGTGGCGCCGAGCAGCGGCGGCTGGCGCCGGTGGGTGCCGCTCGGGCTCCTGCTCGCGGCGCTGGCGGGGATGGTGGTGGCGATGACCCGGCCCGAGCGGACGGTCGCGGTGCCGATCGACCGCGCGTCGGTGATGCTCATCCAGGACACCTCGAACTCGATGCTCGCCGACGACGTCTCGCCGAGCCGCCACGTGGCCGCGCAGCAGGCCGCGCGGCAGTTCGTCGAGACGATCCCCGACGGCCTCCAGGTGGGCGCGGTGGCGTACTCGACCGGGCCGTACGACGTCGTCGCGCCGACGGAGGACAAGGACGAGGTGCTCGACCTCATCGACTCGATCTCGCCCGACGGCGCGACCGCGACGGGCGAGGCGATCGCCGCCGCGCTCGACGCGCTGCGCGACGTCCGCGGCGAGGACGGCCGCCCGGCGCCGGCGGCGATCGTCCTGCTCTCCGACGGCCAGACGACGGCCGGCCGCAACCCGATCGAGGTCGCGCGCGAGGCGAAGCGGGTGCGCGTGCCGATCTACACCGTCTCGCTGGGCACGCCGAGCGGCACGATCCCGGGCCCGGGCGGCAGCGTGGTGTCAGTCCCGCCGGACCCGGAGTCGCTGCGGCGCATCTCGCGGATCACGGGCGGCCAGTCGTTCGAGATCGACGACGCCGCCGCGCTCGAGGCGGTCTACCAGCGGCTCGGCTCGCGGATCGGCTCGAAGAAGGAGACCCGCGAGCTGACCGCCGGCTTCGCCGCGATCGGCGCCGCGCTCCTGGCGGCCGCGATGGCCGCGAGCGTGCGCTGGGGCGCGCGGTTCCCGTAGGCGCGAGAGGGGTGTGGCGCTTTGCGCCCGCTGGGTGGGCGGAAAGCGCCACACGTCTGACCGCGTGCCCGCGCTGGGCGCCTGGCGCTCCGCGTGGCCGGGCGCCACGGCGACTGTCGAGTTGTACACCGTATGCGTCCTCAACTCGACAGGCGCCGGGCCCCGGAGGGCGGTGTGGCGATGTGCGCCCGCTGGGCGGGCGGAAATCGCCACACGGCAGGCCGCGGCGGCTGAGGCGCGGCTGCCGCCTGTCTTCGTCGAGATCCGATGCGGTTGCGGGCGCCGGCGACGCGGCGCGCTGGGCGCGTGGCGCTCCGTGCTGCCTGGCGGTGAGAGCCCTGGCCGGTTCCGGGGGCGACGAAGGAGGCAGGGGCCAGGGCCGCGTGGCGCTCATTCGCGGCCGCGCGCCGCGGCGGTTGTCGAGTTGTGCACCGTATGCGTCCTGAACTCGACAGGCGCCACGGTCCGGCGGGCGGTGTGGCGCTTTGCGCCCGCTGGGCGGGCGGAAAGCGCCACACGTCAGGCCGCTACCAGTGCACGCCCTTCATGAGGTTCGCCATCGCGATCTGCTCCATCGAGGCCTTCTCGTTCGGGTCCTGCTCGCCCCGCGCGGCGGCGGAGTCGGGGAAGACCTTGTAGGCCGTGTGGAGGATCTGGTCGACGGCCTTGGGCGCCAGCGCGTAGAGCACCTCGCCGAAGGTGCCGAGCCGCGTGTTGATCGTCTTCGGCTTCGAGCGGATCGCCTCGCAGATGAGGTCGGCGGCCTCGTCGGGCGTGATCGTCGGGAACGCGTCGTAGATCTTCGTCGGGGCGATCATCGGCGTCTTGACGAGCGGCATGTGGATCGTCGTGAAGGTGATGTTGTCGCCGATGAGCTCGGAGCTGACGACGCGCGTCCACGCGTCCAGCGCCGCCTTCGACGCCACGTAGGCGCTGAAGCGCGGCGGGTTCGTCTGCGCTCCGATCGACGAGACGTTGACGATGTGGCCGAACCGCCGCTCCTTCATGTGCGGCAGCAGCGCCATCACGATCTTGATCGCGCCGAAGTAGTTCAGCTGCATGGTCCGCTCGTAGTCGTGGAAGCGATCGAGGCTCAGCACGACGGAGCGGCGGATCGAGCGGCCGGCGTTGTTGACGAGCATGTCGATCGCCGCGTGCTCGGCGAGCATCTTCTGCACCGTCGCGTCGATCGCGTCCATGTCGGAGAGGTCGGTCGGGTAGACGTACGCCGTCCCGCCGCGCGACTCGATCTCCCGCTTGACCTCGAGCAGCTTCTCCTCGGTGCGCGCGAGCAGCAGCGGGATGCCGCCCGCGGCGGCGATCTTCAGCGCGGCCGCGCGACCGATGCCCGACGACGCGCCGGTGATGACGACCGTGCGGCCGTTGACGGCGCCCTCGAACGAGCGGTCGCGGAAGAGGTCCGGGTCGAGGTTGCGCTCCCAGTAGTCCCACAGCTTGTCGGCGTACGACGCCAGCTCCGGCACCTCGATCCCCGAGCCGCGCAGCGCCCGCTCCGTGTCGCGCGTGTCGAACTGGGGGCGCAGCGCGATGTGGCTGACGATCTCCTCGGGGATCCCGAGGTCGTCGAGGAACGACCGCCGCACCCCCTTGAGCGCCGGCAGCTGCATGAGCATCGAGACGACGCCCTTCGGCAGCGCGTCGGTGATCTTCTTGTCGACGCGCAGCGCGAGCTGGGGCGCGTGCGCCGCGTTCGCGAAGGTGTTGAGGACCTCGCCGGAGCGCATCCCGCCGCGCGTGTCCGTGAGGTGGAACGCCTGGCCGTCGAGGTCGGGCTGATGGGCGATGTGGTCCATCGCCGCGGCGACGTAGTCGACCGGCACGAGGTTGGTCCAGCCGAGCTCCGGCCCGGCGAGCGGCACCCACTCGGGCACGTAGTGGCGCAGCTTCTGGATCGCCTTGAAGAAGTAGTAGGGGCCGTCGATCTTGTCCATCTCGCCGGTCCTCGAGGAGCCGACGACGATCGCGGGCCGGTAGACCCGCCACGGGACCTGCGACTCGGTCCGCACGATCCGCTCGGACTCGAACTTCGTGCGGTGGTACGGCGACGGCAGCTTCTGGCCCTGGTCGAAGTGGTCCTCGCGGAACAGCCCCTTGTAGTCGCCGGCCACGGCGATCGAGCTGGCGTGGTGGAGGTGGCCGGCGCCGAGCGCGTTGGCCAGCGCCACGGCCTGCCGCGTCCCGCCGACGTTGAGCACCTCGTTGCGCTCGTCGTCGACGGTCATGTCGTAGATCGCCGCCAGATGGAAGAAGTGCTCGATGCCGGCGTCGCGCAGCCGCGCGACCTCCTCGTCGCCGACGCCCATCCGCGGCAGGGTGAGGTCTCCGACCACCGGCTTGATCCGGTCGGGCTGTCCCCAGCGGGCGATGAGCTCGTCGAGGCGCTCCGTGGAGCCCTCGCGAACGAGCACGTGGATGTCGCCCTCGCGGTTGTTGAGGAGCACCTCGACGAGGTGCCGCCCGATGAACCCGGTCGCTCCGGTGACGAAGTACGCCATTCGCTGCCTCTCTCCAGTCGGTCGGGAGGCAGCCTACCCGGGCCGCGCCCGGGGGAACGTCAGCCCGCTACCAGCCGCCGCGCCACTCGGGCGCGAGCTTCTTCGCCGCGGCCTTGCGGCGGTCCTTGCGCTTGTCCAGCTGCCACTGCAGCAGCGAGAGGAGCAGGATGAGCAGCGGGAAGAACGCGATGATGATGAAGCCGGCGTTCGTGACGACCTTGTCGTCGGCCTCGCCGTAGGTGCCCTGGCCGCCGTCGTGGGCGAGCGCGGTGGGGGCGAGGAGCAGGAAGCTCGCGAGGAGCGTGGTGAAGGTGGCAGCGGTCCGGCGCATCGGTTCGGAAGTATACGGCGCATGCCGACGACGAGCCTCCTGCGCGAGCGCCGCGACGACGGGGTCGCGATCCTGCGGATCGATCGCCCGGAGGTCCGCAACGCGCTCGACACCCCGACGATCCTCGCGCTGATCGACGCGCTCGAGGACCTCGCCGCCGACGACGCCGTCCGCGCCGTCGTGATCTCGACGACGAGCGAGCGCGCGCTCTGCGCGGGCGCCGACGTCTCCGAGCCGCTCGACCACGAGGGCGGCGTCGCGCGGATGGAGGCGTTCGCGCGGCTCTACGCGGCGGTCGAGGCGTTCCCCGCGGCGACGGTGTGCGTCTGCGTCGGCAACACGGTCGGCGCCGGCGCCGAGATCGCGGCCGGGTGCGACCTGCGCGTCGGCGGCGACAACCTCAAGCTCGCGTGGGCCGGCGCGCGCCTCGGCGTGCCCGTCGGCCCGGCGCGCCTCGTGCCGCTCATCGGGCTGGCGGCGGCCAAGGACCTCGTCCTCACCAGCCGCGTCGTCGGCATGGAGGAGGCGGCCGCGCTGGGCTTCCTCCAGCGCACGGCGCCGGCCGGCGAGGCCGAGGCCGTCGCGATCGAGCTCGCGGCGGCGATCGCCGCGCACCCCGCCGGCAGCGTCCGCGGCATCAAGCGGCTCTTCCGCGACCTCGACGACCCGGCCGCCCGCGTCGCGCTGGAGAACGAGCGCCTCGTCGACTTCCAGCGCCACGGCGGCGGCCTGCCGCAGCGCACGCGCTCCTAGCGCGCCGTCGACCGTAGCGGCGGTGGGGGCGGTTCCTACCATGACCGCCATGGCCGTGCTGATCGCCTCCGACCTGCGCAAGGACGTCGCCGGGGCGCCGTTGCTGCAGGGCGTCTCGTTCAAGCTGGAGCGCCGCGATCGCCTGACGATCGCGGGGCGCAACGGCGCGGGCAAGACGACGCTGCTGCGCATGCTCGCGGGCGAGACGTCGATCGACGGCGGCGAGCTCGTCTACGAGAAGAACGCCAAGGTCGCGCTCCACGACCAGCGCCCGCCGCGCGAGCGGGCGATCAGCCTGCGCGAGTACGTCCTGTCGGGCGCGCAGGAGCTGGTGGCGATCGAGGCGGAGCTGGCCCGGCTGGAGGGCGAGATGGCGGCGGGCTCGAACGACGAGAAGGTCTTCGACGCGTACGCGCGGGCGCAGGCGCGGCTCGAGGCCGCCGGCGGCTACACGTGGCGCGAGCAGGCGATGGGCACCATCCGCGGCCTCGGCTTCGACGAGGAGGACCTCGACCGCTCGCTCGAGACCTTCTCCGGCGGCGAGCTGACGCGCGGCTCGCTTGCGCGCGTGCTCGTCGGCCGGCCCGACCTGCTCCTGCTCGACGAGCCGACGAACCACCTCGACATCGCGTCGCTGGAATGGCTCGAGCAGGAGCTCGTCTCGATGGACACCGCGATCGTGCTCGTCGCGCACGACCGCTGGTTCCTCGAGGCCGTCGGCACCGCCGTGCTGGAGATCGAGGCGGGCCGCTCGCGCTTCTTCTCGGGCCCGTGGCACAAGTGGCGCCAGGAGCAGGCGGCGCGCGAGATCGCGCTCGGCCGCGCGATCGACAAGCAGCAGAAGGAGATCGCGCGGATGGAGCGCTTCGTCGAGCGCTTCCGGGCGAAGGCGACGAAGGCGCGCCAGGCGCAGTCGCGCATCAAGGCGCTGGAGAAGATGGAGCGCATCGAGCGCGACCCGCGCGACGAGCGCGAGCTGGCGTTCTCGTTCAAGCCGCCAGCGCGCTCGGGGCGCGTCGTCTTCGAGCTGAGCGGCGCGCGCCTGGAGGTGCCCGGCAAGACGCTCATCGAGGACGGCGAGCTGTGGCTGGAGCGCGGCGAGCACGTCTCGCTCGTCGGCGCCAACGGCGCCGGCAAGTCGACGCTCGTCGCGGCGCTGGCGGGGCGCCGCCCGCTCGACGGCGGCAAGCTCAGCGTCGGTCACAACGTGCAGCTCGGCTTCCTCGCGCAGCATGCCGAGTCGCTCGACGAGACGGCGAAGGTCGTCGAGGCGTGTCAGCGCGCCACCGGCCTGACGCCGAACAAGGCGCGCGCGCTGCTCGGGCGCTTCCTGTTCTCGGGCGAGGAGGCCGAGAAGCCGGTCGCCGGGCTCTCGGGCGGCGAGCGCCAGCGGCTGTCGCTGGCGATCCTGGTGCAGTCGGGCGCCAACGTGCTGATCCTCGACGAGCCGACCAACCACCTCGACATCGAGAGCCGCGAGGCGCTCGAGGACGCGCTCACCGAGTTCCCCGGCACGCTGCTGCTCGTCAGCCACGACCGCGCGCTGCTCGACGCCGTCGGGACGCGCACGATCGCCATCGAGGACGGGACGATCCGCTCCTACGTGGGCGGCTGGGCGGACTACGTCGCGCGCAAGAAGGCGGAGGCCGAGGCGCCGAAGGTCGCGAAGGCGGCCGCGAAGAAGGCGGACGCCGCGAAGCGCAACGGCGGCGAGAAGGCCGCCAAGCCGAAGCCGGAGCGCTCGAAGAACGCGGCCAAGCGCCAGGCGCAGCTCGAGCGCGAGATCGAGCAGGCCGAGGCCGAGCTGCGCGCGCTCGAGGACGAGCTCGCGGATCCCGCCGCCTGGGCCTCGCCGTCGGGCGCCGAGCGCTCGACGAAGCGCCACGCCGAGGCCAAGGAGCGCATCGCGCGGCTCATGGAGGAGTGGGAGGCCGTCGCCTCCTGAGTCGGCCGCGGCCTGACAGGATGCCGCCGCGATGGCGGTCTCCTGGGTCACGCAGGCCGGCGGCGTCGAGCTCGCGCTCGGCGCGCTCTCGGGCTGGGTGATCGCGCTGTCGGTCGACCGGCCCGACCTCATCCGCCGCGCCGGCGTGCGCAACCCCGGCCGGCTGCGCCAGGCCCACCTGGACCTCATCGTCATGGGCGTGATCCTGCTCGCCGTCGGTGTGGCGGCGCCCGGGCTGCCGCCGCTCTGGCAGGCGCTCCTCGTCGCCGGAGCGTGGGTCAACCCGCTGCTGTTCCTGCCGCTCGCCTTCCGCCCCGAGGCGTCGAAGGCCCCGCCGTACCGGGCCGTGACGCTCCTGTCGTTCGCCGCGATGAGCGCCGGGACCGTCGCGGTCGCGGTGCACCTGCTCGCCGCCTGACCCCGGCGGTGGTGGCGCCGGCGCCGGTTCTCCTCTCGGGGAGAACCGCGACGTCAGCGTGAGTTGATACTTAACATCCCTCCATCCAGACACTCCGATAGAACCAATAACGTCGGCTGGCTCGTCATGAAGAGAGGGTGGAGGAAGGTCGAATGGGGTCGAGGTACAAGGTCTCAGAGCGCGACACAGCGCTGGCCAAGGCGCTGTCGCATCCCGTGCGCTCGCAGGCCTTGAGGATCCTGGACGAGCGCGTCGCCAGCCCCAGCGAGATCGCCGAGGAGCTGGGTCTGCCCGTCTCGAACGTCGCCTACCACGTCCGGGCGCTCCTGCAGCTCGAGTGCATCGAGGAGGTCGCGACGCGCCCGGTGCGCGGCGCGCTCGAGCACCTCTACCGCGCCGTGCGCCGGCCGGTCATCACCGGCGACGAGTGGGAGGACATCCCCGCCGCGGCGCGCGCGCAGATCGCCACGTCGGTGTTCCGCGACACGCTCTCCGACGCCCGCGCCGCGCTCGAGGCCGGCGTGTTCGACGCGGGCTCCGAGCGCCACCTCAGCCGCACCGAGCTGACGCTGGACGAGGAGGGATGGCGAACGCTCAACGAGCGGCTCGAGGCGCTGCGGGCCGAAGCGCTGGAGCTGCAGGCCGCCGCCGCCCGGCGTCTCGACAAGGACGGCGCCGGCGCCGTCGGCACGACGCTCGCGCTGCTGCACTTCGAGCGCCGCGACGAGCCCGCCGGCGAGTAGCCGGACCCCGCGCGACGTCCGTCCGGCGCGTCGCGATTCACGGGTTCTTCACAGCACGTTGACGCGCGGGTAACCGCCGCGCGCCGGGGCCGCGCGAGGGTGACGGCCATGGAGACGGCTTCCGACGTGCTGCGGGCCGGCGACGTGGAGATCCGGACGTCTGACGGGCTCGTGATCGCGGGCGGCCGGGTGATCCCGATGTCGCTGCGCGAGTACCGCCTGCTGCGGGCGCTCGTGCAGCGCGAGAACCGCATCGTCTCGCGTGAGGACCTCTACCGCCTCGCCTGGGACGCCGCGCTGCGCGACGGCGATCGCTCCGTCGACGTCTACATCCACAAGCTGCGGGTCAAGCTCGAGCGGGCGCTGCCGGGCCACGCGTTCATCCACACGCACTTCGGCTTCGGCTACCGCTTCGCCCAGGAGCCCGCCCCCGCACTCCGCGACGCGACCGCGCGTCGATGACGGCAGGTTCACGGCCCTTTCACAACGCGGCGACAACGCCGTAACAGGATCGGGCTGTCCACCCGGGACGCTTGCCGCGACACCCCGAACAGGACGACAAGGAGCTCCGTTGCTCACCACCTCACGACTCATCACGACCGCCGCCGTCTTCGGCGCGCTCACCTTCACCGTCGCCGCCTGCGGCGACGACGACTCCTCCGGCGAGTCGAGCACCAGCGCCGGGAGCACCGCCGCGCAGTCGGGCGGCAGCCTCTCCGGCACGATCTCCGGCGCCGGTGCCAGCTCCCAGGCCGCCGCCCAGGAGGCCTGGATCGCCGGCTTCCAGACGCAGAACCCCGACGTGACGATCTCCTACGACCCGGTGGGCTCGGGCGGCGGCCGCGAGCAGTTCGTCGCCGGCGGCATCGCCTTCGGCGGCACCGACACCGCGCTCGAGGGCGAGGAGCTGGCCGGCGCGCAGGAGCGCTGCGGCGGCAAGGACAACCTCGTCGAGGTCCCCGTCTACGTCTCGCCGATCGCCGTCGTCTACAACCTCCCCGGCGTCGAGGGCCTGCAGCTCTCGCCGGAGACGCTCGCGAAGATCTTCAAGCAGGAGATCACCACGTGGGACGACCCGGCGATCGCGGCCGACAACCCCGGCGCCGAGCTCCCCGACAGCGAGATCACCGTCGTCAACCGTTCGGACGAGTCGGGCACGACCGAGAACTTCCAGCAGTACCTCCAGGCCGTCGCGCCGGACGTGTGGGACTTCGAGGTCGACGGCAACTGGCCGGTCGAGGGCGGCGAGGCCGCCCAGGGCACCTCGGGCGTGATCGACGCCGTCACCAACGGCGAGGGCACGATCGGCTACGCCGACGAGAGCCAGGCGGGCGACCTCGGCGTCGCGAAGATCAAGATCGGCGACGAGTACGTCGCCCCATCGGCCGAGTCGGCCGCCGCGATCCTCGGCGAGTCCAAGCGCGACACCGGCAGCGGCACGTACGTCTTCACGTACGACCTCAAGCGCGACACGCAGGACCCGGGCGTGTACCCGATCGTGCTCGTCTCCTACGGGATGGCGTGCACGCAGTACGACTCGGCCGAGGAGGCCGACCTCGTCAAGGGCTACCTCGGCTACGTCGTCAGCGACGAGGGCCAGCAGACGGCCGCCGAGGCCGCCGGCTCCGCGCCGCTGTCGAGCGACCAGCGCTCGCTGATCCAGCCGGCCATCGACGCGATCGGCGGGGGCGCCGCATAGTGAGCGCCGTCCCCGGCACCGCGACGACCCTCGCCGCCGCGCGCACCGCGCCGCGGCGGCGGGGGGACCGCATCTTCTCCACCGCCGCCACCGCGGCCGGCGCGGCGATCCTCGCCGTGCTGGCCGGCGTGGCGATCTTCCTGCTGATCGAGGCGTGGCCGGCCATCACCGCCGACGCCGCCGAGATCCCCGGCGGCGACGGGCTCGTCGCCTACATCGCGCCGCTCGCGTTCGGCACCCTGCTGGGCGCGGCGATCGCGATCGTCCTCGCCGTCCCGCTCGCCGTCGGCGTCTCGCTCTTCATCAGCCAGTACGCCCCGCGCTGGCTCGCCCAGCCGCTCGGCTACGCGGTCGACCTGCTCGCCGCGATCCCCAGCATCGTCTACGGGCTCTGGGGCATCGCCGTCCTCGGCCCCGCGACGGTCGACCTCCAGCGCTGGCTCGCCGACCACCTCGGCTTCATCCCGCTCTTCGAAGGCCCCGCCTCCGCCACGGGCCGCACGATGCTCGTGGTGGGCGTCGTCCTCGCCGTGATGATCGTCCCGATCATCAGCGCGATCACCCGCGAGGTGTTCAGCCAGACGCCGCGGGCGCAGGTCGAGGGCGCGCTCGCGCTCGGCGCGACGCGCTGGGAGACGATCCGCATGGCCGTCCTGCCGTTCGGCCGCTCCGCCGTCATCGGCGGCTCGATGCTCGGCCTCGGCCGCGCCCTCGGCGAGACCATGGCGGTGACGATCATCCTGTCGGTCTCGGGGGCGGTCACGTTCAACCTGATCAGCTCCGGCAACCCGTCGACGATCGCGGCCAACATCGCGCTCGACTTCCCGGAATCCTCCGGCATCGACGTCAACGCGCTGATCGCCTCGGGACTGGTCCTCTTCGCGATCACGCTCGTCGTCAACATGGCGGCGCGCGCGGTGATCTCGCGCAGCGAGCGGGGGCGGCTGTGAGCACCGCGCTGCGCGCCGTCTCGTGGCGTCGCCGCGCCACCGACCGCGCCGTCACGTTCGGCGTCGCGACGGCGTTCGCGCTCGCGCTCGCGCCGCTCGTCTCGCTGCTGTGGACCGTCGTCTCGCGCGGCGCCGAGCGCTTCGATGCGACGTTCTTCACGGAGTCGGCCCGCAACGTGGTCGGCGAGGGCGGCGGCGCCTACCACGCGATCGTCGGCACGATCGTCATCACCGGCGTCGCGACGCTCGCGTCGGTGCCGATCGGGGTGCTCGCCGCGATCTACCTGCAGGAGTACGGGCACGGCCGGCTGAAGCGCTGGCTGACCTTCTTCGTCGACGTCATGACCGGCATCCCGTCGATCGTCGCCGGCCTGTTCGCCTTCGCGCTGTTCGCGATCTTCTTCGGCCCCGGCATCCGGCTCGGCGTCATGGGCGCGGTCGCGCTCTCGGTGCTGATGATCCCGATCGTCGTCCGCTCGACCGAGGAGATGCTGAAGATCGTGCCGAACGGGCTGCGGGAGGCGTCGTACGCGCTCGGCGTCCCGAAGTGGCGCACGGTCGTGAGCGTCGTGCTGCCGACGGCGCTGGCCGGCATCGTCACCGGCGTGATGGTCGCCGTCGCGCGCGTGATCGGCGAGACGGCCCCGCTGCTCATCACGACCGGGACGTTCTCCAGCGTCAACGCGAACCCGTTCTCGGGGCGGATGGAGAACCTGCCGGTGTTCGCCTACAGCCAGTACAAGAGCCCCGGCGTGCCGCCCGACCCGTACTTCGCGCGCGCCTGGGCGGCGGCGCTCACGCTGATCGCGATCGTCATGCTGCTCAACCTCGCCGCGCGGCTGGTCTACCGCCGCTTCGGCACGGAGCTGCGCTGATGGCCGACGGCATCGAAGCCAGGCGCGAGACGGCCGACCCGCCGATCGCCGCGGGTGCGGTGGAGACGGCGCCCGCCGGCGGCCGCGCGAAGGCGATCGAGGTCACCGGGCTGAACCTCTACTACGGCGCCTTCCACGCGGTGGCGGACGTCTCGATGACGATCGAGCCGAACCGGGTGACCGCCCTGATCGGCTCGTCGGGCTGCGGCAAGTCGACGTTCCTGCGCTCGCTGAACCGGATGCACGAGCTGGTCCCCGGCGGCCGCGTCGAGGGCAGCGTGGTGCTGGACGGCCAGGACGTCTACGCGCCCGACGTCGACCCGGTCGCGGTGCGCCGCGACATCGGCATGGTCTTCCAGCAGCCGAACCCGTTCCCGACGATGTCGATCTACGACAACGTGGCGGCGGGGCTGAAGCTCACGGGCCGCAAGCTCCCGAAGGGCGAGCTGGACGAGGTCGTCGAGCGGTCGCTGCGCGGCGCCCACCTGTGGGAGGAGGTCAAGGACCGCCTCGGCAAGCCGGGCGTCGGGCTCTCGGGCGGCCAGCAGCAGCGCCTCTGCATCGCGCGGGCGATCGCGGTCGAGCCCGAGGTGCTGCTGATGGACGAGCCCGCGTCGGCGCTCGACCCCGTCTCGACCCTCGCCATCGAGGACCTCATGGTCGAGCTCAAGGCCCGCTACACGATCGTCATCGTCACCCACAACATGCAGCAGGCGAGCCGCGCGAGCGACGACACGGCGTTCTTCAACATCGAGGGCGCGGGCAAGCCGGGGCGGCTCGTCGAGTTCGACACGACCGAGCGGATCTTCTCCAACCCGCGCGAGGAGGCGACCGAGGCCTATGTCAGCGGCCGCTTCGGCTGACCGTCGTTCACGCGCTGTTCACACCGTCGCCGGCCGGTCGCGCGACCCTGGGCTCGTGAACCCTCCTCAGCCGATCACCCTGGCGGGCGACGAGCGGCTGCTCGACGACACGCGGCGCCCGGCCGTGCGGCTCGACGTCGCCCCGGCGCCCGCCCGCCCGCGCGTCACCGCGCCGCAGCGCGCGGCGCCCTCCGTCCACCTGCGCGGCCTCGACGCCTGGTACGGCGACGCGCACATCGTCAAGGACCTCACGCTCTCGTTCCCGGCCAACCAGGCGACCGCGCTCATCGGTCCGTCGGGCTCCGGCAAGTCGACCGTCGTGCGCAGCATCAACCGCATGCACGAGGAGATCCGCGGCGCCCGCGCCGAGGGCGAGGTCCTCCTCGACGACGTCGACGTGTACGCGCGCGGCATCGACAAGGTGGCCGTCCGCCGGACGATCGGCATGGTCTTCCAGAAGCCGAACCCGTTCCCGGGGATGTCGATCTTCGACAACGTCGCCGCGGGCGTGCGCCTCACGTCGCGGCGCGTCGACCACGACGTCGTCGAGTCGGCGCTGCGACGGGCGAACCTGTGGGACGAGGTCAAGGACCGGCTCAACCGCTCGGGCAGCAGCCTGTCCGGCGGCCAGCAGCAGCGGCTCTGCATCGCGCGGGCGCTCGCCGTCGACCCCGAGGTGCTGCTCATGGACGAGCCCGCGTCGGCGCTCGACCCGATCTCGACGCTGAAGATCGAGGAGCTCGTCGAGGAGCTCAAGAGCCGCCTCACGATCGTGATCGTCACGCACAACATGCAGCAGGCCGCCCGGGTGGCCGACCGCACCGCGTTCCTCCTCGACGGCCGCCTCGTCGAGGAGGGGCCGACCGAGCGGATCTTCACCAACCCCGAGGACGAGCGCACCGAGGCGTACGTCAGCGGTCGCTTCGGCTGAGGGCGGATGGCCGGCGAGACGCGCACGCACTTCCGCGAGTCGCTCGCCGAGCTGGAGCGCCAGGCGCTCGGCGGCCTCGACCTCGTCGTCGAGCAGCTCGACCGCACGCTCGAGGCGGTCTGCCACCAGGACGTCGAGCTGGCGAGCTTCGTCATCGCCGACGACGACCGGCTCGACGGCCGCTACCTCGAGGTCAACCAGGGGATCCTGTCGCTGCTGGCGCTGCAGTCGCCGGTCGCGGGCGACCTGCGGGTCGTGGCGGCGCTCCTGCACGTGATCAAGCACGCCGAGCGGATGGGCGACCAGTGCGTGAACATCGCGAAGCTCATCCCGCTCGCCGGCCACGAGCCGCCCGTGCGCCGCGAGGTGATCGAGAAGCTCGCGCAGATGGGGCAGTACGCGCGCAGCGAGGTCCTGCAGAGCAAGGCGGCTTTCGCGACGCGCGACGTGGAGCTGGCGCGCGACCTCGTCCGCCAGGACCGCGACATCAACCGGCTCAACCGCGAGATCTTCCAGATGGCGCTGGGCATCGGCGACGACCCGGACACGCGCGAGTGGGCGATGCACATGGTGCTCGTGGCGAGGGCGCTCGAGCGGATCGGCGACAACGCGGTCGACATCGGCGAGCAGACCGCGTTCGTGGTCACCGGCCTCTTCCGGGAGTTCACGGACTCGTCGCATCCGGCGACGCCGTGACCGGCGCGTGCCCGCTTGTGAAGAACCTGTGACCAAGGGGCGGATCGAGGTGCGTGGCGTCGAGGGCCGGGGCTATGCTGCGGCCATGCTCGATGCAGCTCACGAGGGCTCCGCCGGCACGCCGCTGCGGGTCGCGGTCCTCGATCGTGACAGCGGCTTCCTGCAGGTCCTCGGCAAGCGCCTGGACCGCCTCGGATGGCAGCACCGCGTGCTCGCGAGCCCCGTCACCAGCGACGAGCTGGTGTCGATGCGCGTGCAGGCGATCGTCGTCGACCTGGCCCTGCTGGGGCCGCAGGCCTGGGAGTGGCTGGAGCGCACCTGCTCCGCGCTGCCCGGGCTCGGGGTCGTCGTGTGCACCGGCCAGTCGACGGTGGCGCAGCGCGTGCGGGGCCTGCGGCTCGGCGCCGACGACTGGGTCGGCAAGCCGTGCCATCCCGAGGAGGTCATCGCCCGCGTCGAGGCGGTCGTGCGGCGGCGCAAGCGCGCCGAGGCGCGCGTGGACGTCTCCCCGGTGGTCGCCGGGGAGATCGAGGTGCGCGCGGACCAGTTCCAGGCCTTCGTCCACGGGCGCTCGGTCGACCTCACCCGCCGCGAGTTCGAGCTCATCGAGCTCCTCGCCGCCGCGCAGGGGCGCGTGCTCGAGCGCGAGGAGATCTACCAGCGCGTGTGGGGCTACGCGATGGCGCGCGGCGACCGCTCGGTCGACGTCTTCGTGCGCAAGCTGCGCCAGAAGCTCGAGAAGGCCTCGCCGCAGTGGCGCTACATCCACACGCACTTCGGCGTCGGGTACCGCTTCGCGCCGGAGGCGGTCGAGGGCGCGGAGGTCGTGACCGCGGCGGCGGAGCAGGTCACGCGCGAGGCGGCGGACGCGGCCGCCGAGGTCGCCGCGCCGGCCGGCGAGCACGCGGCGGCCTAGCGCCGCGGTATCGTCGGAGGCGTCGTGCGGCACCTCCGGAACTTCGGCATCGTCCTGCTCATCACCGCGGCGGTCTACGCGCTGCCCGGCGGCGGGACGGCGGCGGAGCTGGTCGAGACGGCGCTCTTCATCGTCGTGACCGTGGGCATCGGGCTGCTGCTGGCCCGGCTCTACGTCGAGAACCGCACGGCGATCTACAGCCTGGGGGATCGGTGGCGGTTCGTCCTCTACGCCGCCGCCGGCGTCCTGATGCTGCTGCTGGCGGGCACGACGAAGATGTTCGAGACCGGCGGCGGCACGCTGCTGTGGCTGGTGCTGCTCGCTGCGGTGCTCTACGCGTTCTACGCCGTCGCCCGGCACGCGCGCGAGTACTGACGCAGCCGCTGCGCAGATTCGTCACAGACGTGCGGTAGCCTTGTGACGCCGGGCCCGCGAAGGTGCCGCCCATGCGAGGCGAGCGTGGGCAGGCGACGGTGGAGCTGGTGGCGGTGCTGCCGCTCGTCGCGCTGCTGGCCCTGCTCGCGTGGCAGGCGGTGGTCGCCGGGCACGTGGTGTGGGTCTCCGGGTCGGCGGCGCGCGCCGCGGCTCGCGCGAGCGCGCTGGGCGCCGACGCGCAGGCCGCGGCGCGGCGCGTGCTGCCCGCCGCGCGGGTGCGCGACGACGGCGACGGCGCGGTCACGCTGACGGCGCCGATCCCGGCCGTCGTGGCCGGGGTGCGCCTGGCCGAGGTCCGGACGCAGGCGCGGTTCGCGCCGCAGGACGGGTGAGCGGGTTGCCCGGCGGGGTCCGGTCGCGCGCCGGCGAGCGCGGGCAGGCGACGGTCGAGCTCGTCGGGCTGCTGCCCGTGCTCGTGGCGGTCGCCCTGGGGGCGGCGCAACTGCTCGCGGCGGGGGTGGCGCGCGAGCTCGCCGACCACGCGGCCGAGGCGGGCGCCGTCGCGCTGCTGCAGGGCGGCGACGCCGCGGAGGCGGCGCGGGCGGCGGTCCCGGGGTGGGCGCGCGGCGAGCTGCGCGTCGAGGTGGCCGACCGGGCGGTGACCGTGGAGGTTGATCCGCCGATCGCGCTTCCGCGGCTGGCGGGCGAGCTCGTGGGGCGCGCGACGGCCCATGCCGGCGGAGGGGGCTCGTGATGGCTGCGCCGCTGGAGCGAGCGTGCGGGGCGGTGGGCGCGTTCTTCCTGCGGCCCGCCGGCGAGCGGGCGTGCGCCGACGCGGGCGAGCGCGGCACCCATCCCTTCGTCGCGCCGGTCGGCGGCGCGGTCGTGGAGCGCGCCTCCGCTGGGCGTCCGGTTCGACGGGGCGGCGTGTCGGTCGCGGTCCTGGCGGCGGACGCCGATGCGTGGGGATTCGCGGCGGCGACGGCGCTCGCGGCGAGCGGCGCGGGCGTCGCGCTGGTCTGCGGCTGGGGTGCGGGCGCGCCCGCCGGCCCGGGAGCGCCGGTCGTCCCGGCGGCACGGCGGCTGGCGGCGCGCCTGCGGGCCCGGGGCCTCGAGCCGCGCGCCGTCGGCCGGCTTGTCG
>DASTRJ010000084.1:0-24330 GCA_035761245.1 Capillimicrobium sp.
TTCGGTTCCGTAGACCGACGCTCTATCCAGCTGAGCTACGGGCGCAGTGCAGGCCAGTCTAGCGGCAGCCATTCGCGGCTGATCCGTGGCAGACCGGCGGGAGCGGAGAGGGCGGGATTCGAACCCGCGATGGAGCGTTGACCCCATACTCGCTTAGCAGGCGAGTGCCTTCAGCCACTCGGCCACCTCTCCGGGAGGCCGACCAGTCTAGATGCTTTGCGGCTCTCTCGCGATGCGCGCCGCGAGCGCCCGGTCGGCGGAGGCGGTAGAACGTGCGGCGGCACCACCTGGAGGGGTGGCAGAGCGGTCGAATGCACCGGTCTTGAAAACCGGAGACGGGTCACCCCCGTCCGCGGGTTCGAATCCCGCCCCCTCCGTGACACCAGAGACGACCTCGTCCCTGTTGGAAGTAGCATGGGCGCATGCCGCGTGACGGCGCCGAGAGGGCGCGCGGGACGGACCCCCCGGTGCCGCGCCGCCTGCGGGAGGCGCGGGAGCGAGCAGGGCTGAGCCTGCGCCAGCTCGCCCCGAGGGTGGGCATCTCGGCGAGCGCGCTGTCGCAGATCGAGACGGGCAAGTCGCAGCCGTCCGTGCGGACGCTCTACGCGCTCGTGCGGGAGCTCGGCCTGTCGCTCGACGAGCTGTTCGACCACCCCGGCCGGCGCCCGCCCGGCGACCGCTCCCGCTGACCTTCGCCGCCGGGGTTTCGCGGCGTCGCGCGGCGGATACCCGGACGACCGTGGGACCGTTCGTCTGCAAGTCGTGCTCCTCACCCAGCGAGCAGGCGGCGCGCTGCCCCGTCTGCGGGTCGCGGACGTTCGAGCTCAGCGAGGACGCTCGCACCGCGGCGGACCCGGTGCTGGGCCGCCCGGAGCCGCGCGGCAAGCTGATCTCGATCACGTCCGCGCCGAGCTTCCGGCGACGGCGGCGTCACCTGGTCGTCCAGTGACGCGGCGCGCCGCGTCGCGACGAGGTAGCGTGCGGTCATCTCGTCATGACGGAGTTTCCACAGCCCAAGTTCGACGTCGTCGAGGAGGAGATCGACGAGCAGACCGTCGTGCTCTCCGCCAGCGGTGAGGTCCACGTCTCCACGGCCCCGGACCTCTCGGAGCGGCTGAACGCGGCGATCGCGGCCGGGCGGACCCGGCTCGTGCTCGACTTCAGCGAGGTCGAGTTCATCGACTCCACCGGGCTGAGCGTGCTGCTCAACGCGCTGCGCCGACTCACCCGGCGCCAGGGCGCGCTGTCGGTCGTGTGCACGAACCCGACGGTGCTGCGGCTGTTCGAGATCACGCGGCTGGACTCGACGTTCGACATCGTCGAGACGCGCGACGAGGCGCTTGCGCACGTCGGCGCGGGCGTCTAGCGACGCCGCCGCTCAGGCCGTCCGCTCGGGAGCGACGCCGAGCGTCGCCGGGGCGCCGTAGGCGACCAGCGCCTCCGGCAGCCGGACCGTGCCGTCGTCCTGCTGGCCGTTCTCGAGCAGCGCGATGATCGTCCGCCCGACCGCCACCGCGGTGCCGTTCAGCGTGTGCAGCGGCTGGGGCCGGCCGCCGCCGGCGGGGCGCACACGCACGTCGAGCCGCCGCGCCTGGAAGTCCGTCGTGTTGGAGCAGCTCGTCAGCTCCCGGTAGGCGCCCTGGCCGGGCAGCCACGCCTCGAGGTCGAACTTCCGCGCCGCGCTGGCGCCGAGGTCGTCGGCGGCGATGTCGACGACGCGGTACGGGATCTCGAGCTCGCCGAGGATCTCCTCCTCGATCGCGAGGATCCGCTGGTGCTCCTCGTCGCTGCGGTCGGGCTCGACGAACGCGAACATCTCGACCTTGTCGAACTGGTGCACGCGGAAGATGCCGCGCGTGTCGCGCCCGGCGGCGCCGGCCTCGCGGCGGAAGCAGGGCGAGAAGCCGGCGTAGCGCAGCGGCAGCGCCTCGGCGTCGAGGATCTCGCCGCCGTGCAGCGAGGCGAGCGGCACCTCGCTCGTGCCGGCGAGGTAGAGCGGGTCGTCGGCCAGGCGGTAGATCTGCTGCTCGGTGTCGGGCAGCATGCCGGTGCCGAACAGCGCCTCCTCGCGCACGAGGACCGGTGGGATGACCGGCTCGTGGCCGTGGCCGCGGAGCTTCTCCATCGCCCAGCGCACGAGCGCCAGCTCGAGCATGACGAGGTCGCCCTTCAGGTAGGCGAAGCGCGAGCCGGCGACGCGCGCACCGGCCTCCATGTCGATCATGGCGCCCGCCAGCTCGAGGTGGTCGCGGCCGGTCCTGCCGGCCTCCCCGACCTCGCGCAGGACGGTGTCCTCGTCGGGCGCGCCGGCCTGCGGCGGGTTCGGCAGGGACGCCATCGCGGTCTGCAGCTGCTCGTCGATCTCGGCGAGCTCGCCGGCGAGCGCCTTCTCGCGGCCGCCGACCTCGCGCATCGCCGCGATCGCCTCCGAGGCGTCCTGGCCGGCGCGCTTGGCGGCGGCGATCGCGTCGGAGGCCGCGTTCTTGCGGGCGCGCAGCTCCTCGAGCTCGGGGAGGATCTCGCGGCGGCGGGCGTCGAGGCGCAGCACCTCGGCGACGCGCTGGTCGGACCCGTCCCGCCGGCGGGCGAGCGCTGCCGTGACGGCGTCAGGCTCAGCGCGCAGCCGGCGAAGGTCCAGCATGGCGGCTAGGGGGCCGGCGGCGTCTCGGCGTCGGAGCCCGAGTACTTCGACACGAAGTCGGCCACGGCGTCGGCCTCCTCGCCGACGACGATGTTCTGCGGCATGATCGCGCCGGAGAACCCGCCGTTGCGGATGGCGTAGAGGACCTGGTCCTTGGTCTCCTTGCGCTGGTCGAAGTTCGGGCCGTCGACCCGCTCCACGTCGTGCACGTTGTACGCGGACCCCTCGGCGCCGGCGGCGGTCAGGGTGTGGCAGCCGGAGCAGCGCTCGTAGAAGAGCTGAGCGCCCTGCTTGACCGCAGCGGGCTCGTTGGACGCGACCTCGATCTCCTGCGAGCCGCAGGCGGCGAGCGCGCCGGCGGCGCTCGTGGCGGCGAGGAGGATGGAGATCTTCTTCAGGGGCTTGGTCGACATGCGGGCCGGGATCATACGAGAAGAGCGCGCGCGCCCATGGTCCGCCCCCGCGCGCGGTAGGAACTCGTACCGCGGCGGCGAACACCACCCTCGTCCCCGGCGTCGGCCGACCCGACGGCCCGCACAGACACCTCGGTTCGCGGTCCTCGGAACGGCGGCAACCGCGGCCGGCGCCGGGACTCCCCCCTTGCCACACTGTGGGTCATGGCCTCCACGGCGGGGACCCAGCGCGACTTCCGCACGACGATCGGGCACTTCGCCACGGGCGTGACGATCGTGACCGCGACCGGCGCCACCGGGCACGCGGGCCTGACGACGAACGCGGTGGCGTCGCTGTCGCTCGACCCGCTGCTCGTGCTCGTCGCGTTCGACAACGGCAGCCGGACGCTGCCGGTCGTGCGCGACGCGGGCCGCTTCGCCGTCAACGTGCTGCGCGCGGGCCAGGAGGACCTGGCGGCGGTGTTCGCCTCCAAGCGGGTGGCCGCGGAGAAGTTCGAGGCCGTCACGCACAACGTCGAGCACGGCGTGCCGGTGCTCGACGACGCGCTCGCGTGGGTCGTCTGCGACCTGCAGGAGCTCCACCCGGCCGGCGACCACACGATCGGCATCGGCGCGGTGACCGCGTTCGACCACGACCCGGCGGGGGAGCCGCTGGTGTTCTTCCGCGGGGAGTACCGGCGGATCGCGTAGGCGCGCCGCGCCGCGGCGCGCGGTCCCCGCGCCGACGTGCTCCGAATATGCGACGCCGAGCGTCCGAAACTCGGAGCACCCCGGCGACCGGGACGCCAGCCCACGCCGCCCGGACCTACACCCCGCCCGACGTCATCGCCGCCCGCGCGAGCAGGAACGCCACGGCCGCGGCCTCGGCGGCCATCACGCCCATCTCGCGCCGGACGATCGCCAGGACCACGCTGCGCTGGTCGGCGTCGGGCAGCCGGCCGACCGCGCGGGCGTCCTCGAGCCCGCGCGCGTCGAGCACCGTCTGCGCGCTGAGGATGCGCAGCTGCTCGGCGACGAACGCCACGCCGAGCGGCAGCGCGACGTAGAGCCAGAACAGCGAGTCGTCCGGACGATGACCGGCCAGCGCCGCGATGCCGGCCAGCAGGGCGAACGCCGCCGCGGCGACCTGGCCGCCACGCAGCATGACCCAGAAAGCCCCGCTCGGCTCGACCTTCCACCACCGCCAGCCGCCCCACAGCGCGGCGGCGAGGTTGATCGCCGCAGCGGCGTACGCGACCGTGACGACGACGTCTCTCATCTCGTGTCTCCTGGCACTAAGTAACAACTCCGCACAAGCGCTGCTATAAGGATGGGGCAGTGCTCCGGTCGTACCTCCCCGCGCTCGTCTTCCTGCTCCTCGGCGGGACCATCGGCGTCCTCTTCGCGTTCATCAACTCGGTCCTCGGACCGAAGCGCAAGGAGCGCCCGTCGACCGCCGAGCCGTACGAGTCCGGCATGCCCTCCGAGGTCAAGACCGGCTTCCGCTTCGGGATCAGCTTCTACATGATCGCGATGCTCTTCCTGCTGTTCGACATCGAGGTCGTGTTCCTGTTCCCGATCGCCGTGCAGCTGCGGGAGTTCGGAGCCTTCGCCATGTGGGAGACGATCGTCTTCATCGTCCTGCTGGCCGTCGCCTTCATCTACGTCTGGCGCAGGGGTGCCCTCTCATGGAGATAGTTCGCAGCAGCGCATCCGACCCGGCCGACTTCCGCGCGCGCGGCATCCGCGCCCGCGACGCGCTCCGCGGCGACCTCGAGGGCCTCGAGCTCGAGAAGTACGTCGAGGAGCGGGTGCTCACCACCACGCTCGACAAGGCCCTCAACTGGGCCCGCGGCAACGCGATCTTCCCCGCCACGTTCGGCCTCGCGTGCTGCGCGATGGAGATGATCTCCATCGTCGGCGGCCGCATGGACATCGCGCGCTTCGGCGCGGAGGCGATGCGCGGCTCGCCGCGCCAGGCGGACCTCCTCATCATCTCCGGCCGCATCAGCATCAAGATGGCGCCGATCGTCCGCCGCATCTACGACCAGATGCTCGAGCCGAAGTGGGCGATCGCGATGGGCGCGTGCGCGTCGTCGATGGGCGTCTTCAACAACTACTCGCTGGTGCCCGCCGACAAGTTCCTCCCGGTCGACGTCCACGTCCCGGGCTGCCCGCCGCGGCCCGAGGCGCTCATGCACGGCATCCTCAAGCTGCGCCAGATGATCCAGGACGACCCGGCGATGGGCTGGCGCGACCGCTACGAGGCGCGCGGGACCGAGGAGCTGCTGGGCGACCCGGAGGACTACGCGCCGGCCGCCGTCAACGTCTACAAGCCCGAGGACCATCGTGCCTGACGCGACCGGCGTGGAGCTGCTCGCCGCTGAGCTCCGCGAGGCGCATCCGGACTCGGTCGTCGGCACCCTCTTCTTCCGCGAGAAGGGCGCCATCGACGTCGCGCCCTCGTCGATCGTCGAGGTGCTGCGCTTCCTGCGCGGCAAGGGCTACACCTTCCTCGCGTCCGTGCACGGCCTCGACTACTACCCGGAGGAGCCTCGCCTGGGCGTGCAGTACGAGCTGCTCGACATGCAGAACGTCGACCGGCTCACCGTCCGGCTGCGCGTCCCGACCGACGCTCCCGAGGTCCCGTCGGTGACGCCCGACTGGCCGACGGCCAACCACCAGGAGCGCGAGGTCTACGACATGTTCGGCGTGGTCTTCACCGGCCATCCCGACCTGCGCCGCATCCTCATGCCGGAGGACTACGAGGGCTTCCCCCAGCGCCGCGACTTCCCGATCGGCGGCGAGCCGGTCCTCTTCACCTTCCAGCAGGCGCAGGGCCAGGACTACACGATCGGCAGCGATCCCATCCACCCGGGGAGCGAGACGCCACAGTGAGCCAGATCGACACCCGCGAGACCCGCGTCGTCGACGCGCTCGACCTCGCCGACTACGAGCAGCAGATCGACCACGCGGAGACCAACGAGCTCCTGACCATCAACCTCGGGCCGCACCACCCCGCCACGCACGGGGTGCTGCGCCTCTACACGACGCTCGAGGGCGAGGTCATCCGCGACATCAAGCCGATCATCGGCTACGTCCACACCGGCATCGAGAAGACCGCCGAGGACAAGAGCTACTGGAAGGCCATCCCCGTGGTCGAGCGGATGGACTACCTCTCCTACTACTTCAACGCGATGGCGTTCTGCGGCGCCGTCGAGCGGCTGCTCGACCTCGAGGTGCCCAAGCGCGCGCAGTACCTGCGCGTCATCCACATGGAGCTGTGCCGCATCCACAGCCACCTGATCTGGCTCGGCACCTCCGCGCTCGACCTCGGCGCGATGTCGCTGCTCTTCTACACGTTCCGCGAGCGCGAGAACGTGCTCGACCTCTTCGAGATGTCGTCCGGCCAGCGCATGCACACGCGCTACTTCCAGGTCGGCGGCGTCATGGAGGACATCCCGAAGGGCTTCGCCGAGAAGTGCAAGGCGTTCACGAAGCGGATGCGCAAGTCGGCCGACGACTTCCAGGCGCTGCTGACGCGCAACGAGATCTTCCTCAACCGCACCCGCAACGTGACGCCGCTGGACGCCGACACGCTGCTGCAGTACGGCGTCACGGGTCCGCTGCTGCGCGCCGCCGGCGTCCCGTGGGACCTGCGCAAGGCGGAGCCGTACTCGAGCTACGAGGACTTCGACTTCAAGATCCCGGTCGGCACCAAGGGCGACAACTGGGACCGCTACGCCGTGCGCATGGCCGAGTTCTACGAGGCCTGCGACATCATCGACCAGGCGGTCGACGGGCTGCCCGAGGGGCCGTACATCGCCGACGACCGCAAGGTCGTGCTGCCCCCGCGCCACGAGCTCGCCACCTCGATGGAGGCGCTGATCCACCACTTCAAGCTCGTCACCGAGGGCTTTCGCGTGCCGCCGGGCGAGGCGTACTTCCCGATCGAGGGCCCGCGCGGCGAGTACGGCTGCTTCGTGCGCTCCGACGGGTCGTCCAAGCCCGCGCGCGTGCACATGCGCGACCCCTCGTTCGTCAACCTGCAGGCGCTCGCGCCGATGGTCCAGGACGCCTACCTGGCCGACCTCATCGCGACGCTCGCCATGCTCGACCCGGTCCTCGGCGGGATCGACCGATAGCCATGGACGTACGACGCTTCGAGCACGGCTCCCGCGTGCCCGGATGGGACAGCGCGGTCGACCTCACCAAGGACCCGTCGTCGATCCCGGACCCGGCCACCACGCCGGTGCCCGAGGAGCTGCGCGCCGAGATCGAGGCCGCGATGGCGAAGTACCCGGACCGCCGCTCGGCGGCCCTGCCGGCGCTGCACGCCGCGCAGCGGCTGCACGGCTGGTGCTCGCCCGAGGCGATCGAGCAGGTCGCGTGCGTGATGCGCCTGACGCCGGGCTACCTCTCGGCGGTCGCGACCTTCTACGACATGTTCGACACCGAGCCCGTGGGCCGCAACCGCGTGTTCGTGTGCACGAACATCTCCTGCTCGCTGTGCGGCGCCGACGAGCTGTACGCCGCGATCAAGGACGCCGCCGGCGACGACCCGGACATCAACGTCCGCAAGTTCGAGTGCCTGGGGGCGTGCGACATCGCGCCGATGGCGTCGGTCAACGGCACCTACGTCGGGCCGCTGGCGCTCGAGGACGTCGAGCCCCTCATCGACGACATCCGCAACGAGCGCGACCCGCTGCCGGCCAAGCAGCTGCGCTACCGCGCCAACGCCGGGGCCGCGCCCTCCACCCCCGCAGACAGCGACGAGACCGAGGACCGCTCCTCATGAGCCAGAAGCTGCTCTTCCGGGACATCGACGAGCCCGGCCTCAACACGATCGACGTCTATCGCCGCCGCGGCGGCTACGAGAACCTGCGCAAGGCGCTCGCGATGCCGCGCGAGGCGGTCCTCAACGAGCTGCTCGCCTCCGGCCTGCGCGGCCGCGGCGGCGCCGGGTTCGCCATGGGCAAGAAGGTCTCGTTCCTGCCCAAGGGCTCGATGGACGTGTACCTCTGCTGCAACGCCGACGAGTCCGAGCCCGGCACCTTCAAGGACCGCGAGCTGATGCAGAAGAACCCGCATCTGCTCATCGAGGGCATCATCATCGCCGCCTACGCCGCCGGCGCGAACAAGGCGTTCATCTACATCCGCGGCGAGTACCAGCTGCAGGCCGACATCCTCGACGCCGCGCTGGCCGAGGCCGAGCGCGCCGGATACCTCGGCGAGAGCATCCTCGGCTCGGAGCACTCGCTCTCGCTCGTCGTCCACCGCGGCGCCGGCGCCTACATCTGCGGCGAGGAGACGGCGCTGCTCGACTCGCTCGAGGGCAAGCGCGGCAACCCGCGCCTGAAGCCGCCGTTCCCGGCCAACCAGGGCCTGTACCAGGGGCCGACGCTGATCAACAACGTCGAGACCCTCGCCACCGTCCCGATCATCATCGGGATGGGCGGCGAGGAGTACGCGAAGATCGGCACCGAGACCTCGACCGGCACGAAGCTCGTCTCCGTCTCCGGCCACGTCAAGCGGCCCGGCAACTACGAGATCGAGCTCGGCATCCCCGCGCGCGAGATCATCTACGGCCTCGCCGGCGGCCCCGCCGACGGCCGCCGGGTGAAGCTGTGGTTCCCGGGCGGCTCGTCGTCGCCGGTGCTCACCGAGGCCGAGCTCGACCTCGCCTACGACTTCGACACGATGGCGAAGGCCGGCTCCATGCTCGGCTCGGGCGCGATCATCGTCGTGGACGACTCGACGTCGGTCGTCGACGTCGCCTACAAGACCGCCTACTTCTACCGCCACGAGTCCTGCGGCAAGTGCACGCCCTGCCGCGAGGGCACGAACTGGACGGTGAAGATGCTCGAGCGCATCAAGGCCGGCGAGGCCACCCCGATGGACCTCGACATCATGGCCTCGGTCTGCGAGCAGATCATCGGCAACTGCCTCTGCGTCCTCGGCGACGCGATGGCGATGCCGGTCGGCTCGATGGTCAAGAAGTTCCGCAGCGAGTTCGAGGAGGAGATCGAGCGCCGGCGCCAGGAGGCGTGGGCCGCCACGACCACCCCCGAGCCCGAGCTGCCCCTCATCCAGGGAGCTGTCGCGTAGTGCCCCGCCCCGAGATCAACATGATCACCTTCTCGATCGACGGTCGAGAGGTCCAGGCGCCCGAGAACATGATGCTCGTGGACGCCGCCAAGTACGGCGACGTCGAGATCCCGGTCTTCTGCTACGAGCCCAAGCTCGGCCAGCCGGTCGGCGCGTGCCGCATGTGCCTCGTCGAGATCGAGGGCATCCCGAAGCTGCAGACCGGCTGCTCGACGCCGGTCAAGGACGGCATGGTCGTCCACACGCAGACGCAGCGGGTGCACGAGGCGCAGGAGGCCGTCGTCGAGTTCCTGCTCATCAACCACCCGCTCGACTGCCCCGTCTGCGACAAGGGCGGCGAGTGCCCGCTGCAGGACATCTCCTTCGGCTGGGGCGGCGGCCGGTCGCGCTTCATCGAGCCCAAGCGCCACTTCCAGAAGCCGCTCGAGCTGTCGCCGCTCATCGCGATCGACCGCGAGCGCTGCATCCTCTGCTACCGCTGCGTGCGCTACTCGCAGGAGATCTCCGAGGACTACCAGCTCGTCCTCCAGGAGCGCGGCGCCGCCTCCTACGTCGCCACCTTCGACGGGCATCCGTACGTCGCGCCGTTCAGCGGCAACATCATCGAGCTGTGCCCCGTGGGCGCGCTGACGTCGAAGCCGTACCGCTTCCGCGCGCGCCCGTGGGACATCGAGGGCGCCGGCTCCGTGTGCACGATGTGCCCGGGCCAGTGCAACGTCACCTTCACCGTCCGCGACGACCGCGTCCTGCGCGTGCTCGCGCGCGACAACAAGGAGGTCGACGACGGCTGGCTGTGCGACCGCGGCCGCTTCGCCTACCAGGCGATCCACGTCGACGAGCGGATCACCCGCCCGATGGTCCGCGACGGCGGCGAGCTGCGCCCCGTCTCGTGGGAGCGCGCGCTCGAGGAGGCCGCCCGCGGCCTCGGCCGCGCCCGCGACGGCCAGGCGGCGGCGCTCGCCGGCGGCGGGACCACCAACGAGGAGGGCTTCCTCCTGCAGCGGATCGTCCGCGAGGCGCTCGGCTCCCCGCACCTCGACTCGCAGCGGGCCCCCGTCTCGCGCGAGGCGCTGCAGGCGATCTCCGACCCGGGCCTGCAGGCCGAGGTCGCCGACCTCGAGTTCGCCCACGCCGTCCTCGTGCTCGACACCGAGCCGGTCGACGACATGGCGATCCTCGACCTGCGCATCCGCAAGGGCGTGCGCCGCAACCGCGTCAAGCTGGCGATCGCCAGCGCGCGGCCCTCGTCGCTGGACCCGAACGCCGCGCTGTCGGTGCGCTTCGCGCCCGGCGGCAGCCGCGCCTTCGCCGCCGAGCTGGTCGCCGCCGCCCGCGGCGAGCAGGCCGGCGAGGACGCGCGCGCGGTCGTCGAGCTGCTGCGCGGCGCCGGCGAGGACATCGTGATCCTGGCCTCCGAGCGCGTCGGCGCCGCCCTGGCGATGCTGGCCGACGAGCTCGGCCTGCGCGACCGCGCGGGCGCCGGCCTGCTCGTCGTGCCGTCGTCGGCCAACGGCCGCGGCCTGCGCGAGGTCGGCGTGCTGCCCGACGCCGGGCCGGGCCTGCGCCCCGTCGCCGAGGCCGGCCGCGACGCCGCCGGCATCGCCCGCGGCCTCGCGGACGGCGAGCTGACGGCGCTCTGGCTCATGGGCGTCGACCCGCTGCGCGACCTGCCGAACCGCCCCGCCTGGGAGCGCGCGCTCGATCGCGCGTCGACCGTCGTGGCGCACGCCTCGTTCCTCACCGAGGGCATCCGCGAGCACGCCACCGTCGTCTTCCCCGCCGAGGCCTACGCCGAGAAGGACGGCACGCTCACGCACCCCGACGGGCGCCTGCAGCGCGTGCGCCCGGCGATCGGCCACCAGGGCGAGTCCCGCTTCACCTGGCAGGTCCTCAACGACCTCGGCCGGCGGCTCGGGATCGAGCTGCGCGTGCTGACCGCCGGCATGGCGCTGGCGCAGCTCGCCGAGGCCGTGCCGTTCTACGCCGGCCTGACCCAGGACGAGATCGGCGGTCGCGGCGTCCGCTGGCAGACGCGCGACGCCGCCGCGGCGTTCCCGCGCCCCTCCGGCGCGATCCCCGTCCCCGTGCCGCGCGTCTCCGAGACGCTCGCCGCGGAGGCCGCGGAGGGCCTGCGCCTCGGCACGTTCCGCTCGATCTGGGCCTCGCCGGAGGTCGAGCACTCGCCGGCGCTGAAGTTCCTCACGCCCAAGCAGAAGGTCGAGATGTCGCCGGCCGACGCCGACCGGCTCGGCCTGCGCGACGGCCAGGCGGTGCAGGTCGCCCAGAACGGCCATGCCGTCTCGGCGACCGTCGCGCTGCGGCACGCGATCCCCGCGGGGTCCGTCTTCCTGCAGGACGGCCTCGAGGAGGACTCGGCCAACGAGATCGCCGGCTCGATCGTGGAGGTGCGCGCGTGAGCCTGAGCCTCTTCGCCGCGGTCGACTACTTCGAGCCGTGGTGGATGCAGATCATCAAGTCGCTCTGCGTCTTCCTCGTCGTCTTCAACCTCGTGCCGGTGACGCTGCTGGCCGAGCGCAAGATCCTCGGCCGCTTCCAGGGCCGCTACGGCCCCAACCGCGTCGGCCCGTTCGGCGCGCTGCAGCCGCTCGCCGACATCGGCAAGCTGCTCGGCAAGCAGCAGTTCCGCCCGCGCAACGCGCAGGAGCTGCTGTACGTCCTGGCGCCGATCCTGTCGGTCGTCGCCGCCATCGGCACGATCGCGATCATCCCGTTCGGCCCCGTCGTCGACATCTTCGGGACGCCGACCGGCCTCTACGGCATCGACGTCTCCGTCGGCATCCTCGTCGTCTTCGCGCTCGCGGCGATCTCGTTCTACGGCCTGCTGCTCGGCGGCTGGGCGAGCGCCTCGAAGTACTCGTTCCTCGGCGCGATGCGCTCCGCCGCCCAGCTGATCTCCTACGAGGCGGCGCAGGGCATGGCGCTCGTCGGCGTCGTCATCACGGCCGGCTCGCTGTCGCTCGTCGACATCGTCGAGGCGCAGGCCGGCATGTGGTACATCGTGCCGCAGTTCGTCGGCTTCCTCATCTTCCTCGTCGCCGGCTTCGCCGAGTCCAACCGGGCGCCGTTCGCGCTGCCCGAGGGCGAGGCGGAGATCATCGGCGGCTACAACACCGAGTACGGCGGCGGGCGCTTCGCCAACTACTACATGGCGGAGTACGCGGAGGTCGTCGTGATCTCGGCGCTGACCGTGACGCTCTTCCTCGGCGGCTGGAACCTGCCCTTCGGCATCGACCCGCCGCACTGGGTCGACCCGCTCGTCGTCCTCGGCAAGACGGTCTTCTTCATCTTCTTCTTCATCTGGGTGCGCGCCACGCTCCCCGCCCTGCGCTACGACCAGCTGATGAGCTTCGGCTGGAAGGTCCTGCTGCCGCTGGCGACGATCAACACCCTGGTGACCGCGATCCTGGTGGTGACCCTGGCATGACCCCTCCGTACAACCCCGGGCCCGACGTCGTCGAGGTCCTGCGCGCGCCCAACCCGGGCGGCGCGGGCGGCGCCTACCGCGCCTTCGGCGAGACGCTCCGCGGCCTGAAGACGACGTTCAAGCGGATGCTGGAGACGCCGTACACGGTCCAGTACCCGGAGCAGAAGACCCCGGTCTACCCGCGCTTCCGCGGGCGCCACAAGCTCCACCGCTTCGAGGACACCGGCCTGGAGAAGTGCGTCGGCTGCTCGCTGTGCGCCGCCGCCTGCCCGGCCGACTGCATCCGCGTCGTCGCCGCCGAGAACACGCCGGAGCACCGCGTGTCGGCCGGCGAGCGCTACGCGGCGGTGTACGAGATCAACCTCTCGCGCTGCATCTTCTGCGGCTACTGCGAGGTCGCGTGCCCGTTCGACGCCATCACGATGGGCCACGACTACGAGATGTCCGACTACGACCGCTCCGACCTCATCTTCACCAAGGAGATGCTGCTCGCCGAGCCGCTCGAGCGGACGCCGCTGCGGCGGGAAGGCGAGTAGCGTCCGGGCGCGTCCACCATGGCGGAGATCTTCTTCTTCCTGACCGCGATCGTGGCCGTCGGCGGCGCCATCGGCGTCGTCACGCTCCACAACCCCTTCTACAGCGTGCTGGCGCTCGTCTGCCACCTGCTGGCCCTCGCGGGGCTCTTCCTCCTGCTGCGCGCCGAGTTCGTCGCGTTCGCGCAGGTGATCGTCTACGCGGGCGCCGTGATGGTGCTCTACGTCTTCGTCGTCGGCTACATCGGCGGCACCGGCGAGCAGGTCCACGCCTTCGACGGACGGCCGCAGCGCGCCGTCGCGGTGCTGTTCGCGGGCGCCGTGTTCGTCGAGCTGTCGATCGCCGTCCTCGGCTCGGGCCTGAAGGCGCTCGGCGAGGAGGGCGCGTCCTACGAGGCCGGCTTCGGCTCGCCCGCCCAGATCGGCGAGCTGCTGCTCACCCGCTTCCTCTTCGCCTTCGAGGCCGCCTCGGTGCTGCTGCTCATCGCCGCCGTGGGCGCCGTCGTCCTGGCGCGCCGCCGGGGCGGCATCCACGACGCGCCGCAGCGCATCGCGGTCACCGACTTCCTGCGGCCGGCGGGCACGGGCACGATGGCCGAGGCCGTCGGCGCCCCCGACGGGCGGCCGAACCCGCTGGTCGCGCCGCGGCGCGACCACCGCACCCCCGAGGAGCTCGGGATGGGCTCGCGTGGAGGGGAGGACTGATGCCGATCGAGTGGTACCTCGTCGTCTCGGCGCTGATCTTCAGCGTCGGCGCCGCCGGCGTGCTCACGCGCCGCAGCCCGCTCGTGGTCCTGCTCTGCCTCGAGCTGATGCTCAACGCGGGCAACCTCGCGCTCATCGCCTTCAGCCGGATGTGGGGCAACGGCGACGGCCAGACCTTCGCGGTCATCGTCATGGTCGTCGCGGCCTGTGAGGTCGTCATCGGCCTCGGCCTGATCGTCGCCATGTACCGCCGGCGCCTGCCCATCGACGTCGACGACCTGCGGGAGCTTCACGGGTGAGCACCACCTCCGCCTGGCTCGTCCTCGCGCTGCCGCTCGCGGGGACCATCCTCATCGCGCTCGGGTTCAAGGCCTGGCCCGGCCGCACGGCCGGCTGGCTCGGCACGGCCGCGATCTTCGCCTCGTTCGTCTTCGCGGTCATCACGTTCCTGGACCTGCAGGACCAGGACGAGCATCACCGCCAGGTCGTCTCGACCCTGTTCGACTACGCGAACACCGTCGGCGTCGACGCGAAGCTGACGATCCTCGTCGACCCGCTGTCGGTCCTGATGATCCTGGTGGTCACCGGCGTCTCGGCGCTGATCCACCTGTACTCGGTGACCTACATGACGGGCGATCGCGGCTTCGCCCGCTACTTCGCCTACCTGAACTTCTTCGTCTTCTCGATGCTGCTGCTCGTCCTGGCGGGCAACTTCTTCGTGCTGATCATCGGGTGGGCGTTCGTCGGCGCGGCCTCGTACCTGCTGATCTCCTTCTGGTACCGGCGCAAGACCGCCACCGCGGCCGGCATCAAGGCGTTCGTCATCAACGTCGTCGGCGACATCGGCCTGACGCTCGGCGCCTTCTTCATCTTCAAGCACACGGGCACGCTCGACTTCCTCGGCACCTTCGAGCAGGCGGGCGAGTTCGGCACGAACAACGGGGACCTGGTCGCCGGCCTGATCCTGCTGCTGGTCGGCGCCTTCGCGAAGTCGGCGCAGATGCCGTTCCACACGTGGCTGGCCGACGCGATGGAGGGCCCGACGCCGGTCTCCTCGCTGATCCACGCCGCCACGATGGTCACCGCCGGCGTCTACCTGATCGCCCGCATGTGGCCGCTGTTCGAGATCACCCCCGCCGCGGCCGCCGTCGGCGCCGTCGTCGGCTGCGCGACGCTCTTCATCGCCGCGACGATCGGCCTCGCCGCGACCGACATCAAGCGCGTCATCGCGTGGTCGACGATGTCGCAGATCGGCTACATGGTCATGGCCGTCTCGAGCGGCGCCTACGTCGGCGGCATGTTCCACTTCATGACGCACGCCTTCTTCAAGGCGCTGCTCTTCATGGGCGCCGGCTCGGTCATCGGCGCGATGGCCGGCGCGCAGACGATGGACAAGATGGGCGGCTTCCGCCGCGCGATGCCGTTCACCTTCGGCTGCATGGTCGTCGGCGGCCTGGCGCTCGCGGGCATCCCGCCGTTCTCCGGGTTCTTCTCCAAGGACGAGATCCTCGCCCTGCTCGCCGATCGCGGCGGCTGGCACGTCGCGCTCGTCGTCGTCGGCTACCTCGGCGCGTTCATCACCGCGATCTACACGTTCCGGATGATCTTCCGCGTCTTCCTCGGCGACCCGGTCCCGGAGGCGCGCGAGCTCGAGCAGGGCCACCTCGCCCACGCCGAGGTCCACGTCAACCCGACCGACGGCGAGGTCGAGGACACCGACGTCGGCTTCCCCGGGCCGGAGCACTTCATCGCCGAGCGCGAGGCGCCCATGAAGGTCGCGATGGGCCTGCTGGCGATCCTCGCCGCGGTCGGCGGCCTCGTCTACATCCCGCACGTCACGAGCTGGCTGCACGACTTCCTGCACCCGACGTTCGCCGAGTCGCGCTACTTCGAGGAGCTCGAGCCGAGCGGCACGCTGACGATCGTCGGCATGCTCATCGGCACGGCGGTCGGCCTCGCCGGCATCGCCGTCGCGTACTCGATCTGGGTGCGCCGCCCCGGCACCGCCGCCCGCTGGCAGGCGCGCTTCCCCGCCGTGTACCGCCTGCTGCACAACAAGTGGTACTTCGACGAGATCCTCGACGCGCTGTTCGTGCGCCCGGCGGCGCTGCTCGGCCGCTTCGCGCAGTCCACGTTCGAGCGCTTCGTCGTCAACGGCGCGATCGTCGGCGGCGCCACCAACATCGTGCGCGCCGGCTCGCAGGCCGTCCGCGCCGCCCAGACCGGCCTGCTGCGCTCCTACGCCGCGACGCTGCTGCTGGGCGTGGCCGCCGTGATCCTCTACTTCCTGATCCGCAGCTAGGCCTCCATGTCGCTCTCGATCCTCATCTGGCTCCCGCTCGCCGTCGGCCTCGTCGCCGCGGTCCTGCCGCGCTCGATCGGCCCGCGCGTCGCCGCGCTCGGCACGCTCGTCGTCCTCGGGCTCTCCATCTACCTGCTCGTCGACTTCGACGGCGGCGGCGGCATGCAGTACGTGACCGACGAGACGTGGATCTCCGAGCTGGGGATCCACTACAAGCTCGGCGTCGACGGCCTGAACCTGTTCCTCATCGCGCTGACCGCGCTCGGCTTCGCCGCCACGGCGATCGCGTCGAACTTCCGCGAGCTGGAGCGGCCGAACCTCTACTTCTTCCACGTCCTGCTGGCCGAGACGGCCGTCCTCGGCGCGTTCGTCGCCCAGGACCTGGCGCTGTTCGTCGTCTTCTTCGACCTCATGCTGATCCCGTTCTTCTTCCTGACGGGTCAGTGGGGCAGCGGCGACCGCGTCGCGGCGACGATCAAGATGGTCATCTACACGCTCGTCGGCTCGCTGCTGATGCTGGCGGCGGCGGTGGCCACGGGCGTGCTGGCGGCCGGCGACGGGCAGTCGCTGTCGTTCGCGCTCAGCGACCTGCAGGAGCGCACGCTCGGCGAGGGGACCCAGGACTGGATCTTCCTGCTGTTCGCCGCGGCCTTCCTGGTGAAGATGCCGGCGTTCCCGCTGCACGGCTGGATGCCGGACGGGTACCGCGCGATGCCGATCGAGGCGCTGGCGACCTTCTCGGGCGTCGTCTCGAAGGTGGCCGCCTACGGCTTCCTGCGGATCGTGCTGCCGGTCTTCCCCGACGCCGCGGCCGAGTTCCAGGACCTGCTGCTCGTCATCGCGCTCGCGTCGATCCTCTACGGCTCGGTGATGGCGTTCACGACGACGCACGCCCGGCTGATCGCCGGCTACTCGTCGGTGGCGCAGCTCGGCTTCATCACGCTCGGCATCTTCGCGCTCAACGACCAGGGCGCCCAGGGCGCGCTGCTGCAGATGGTCAACCACGGCCTGGTGACCATCCCGCTGTTCCTCATCATCGCGGTGCTGGCGCGCCGCGCGGGCGGGTCCGAGGACATCCGCGACATGGGCGGCATCGCGTTCCGCGCTCCCGTGCTCGCGTCGCTGTTCCTCGTGGTGGCGCTCGCGACGCTGGCGATGCCCGGCTCCAGCAACTTCGTCGGCGAGTTCATGATCCTGCTCGGCGTCTTCGAGTCGAAGATCGTGATCGCGTGCATCGCCTTCACCGGCGTCGCGCTCGCCGCGGTCTACATGCTGCGGGCCTTCATCCGGATGATGCACAACCGGGTCGGGCCGAAGGTGGAGTCGCGTGAGCTGGCGCTCAGCGACGCGCTCGTGCTGGTGCCGCTCGTCGCCGTGATCCTCTTCTTCGCCGTCTACCCGCAGCTCGCGCTCGAGCGCTCGGAGTCCAGCGTGGTGACGGCCGTCCAGCCGGCGCAGGAGGTGGCGAAGTGATCGCCGCATTGCAAGGACCCGACATCGACGTCGCGGGGCTCTCCCCGCTCATCGCCCTCTCCGGCGGCGCGATCATCGTGCTGCTGGCGGGTCTGCTGCGCCCGCGGTTCGTGCGCGAGTCGCTCGTCCCGTTCCTGGCGCTGGTGGCGCTCGGCGCCACGATCGGCCTGATCGCCTGGCAGTGGGGCGACGAGAAGACGATCATCGCCGGCGCGCTGCGCGTCGACGACCTCTCGCTGGCGATCACCGGCATCTGCGCGATCACCGCCGCGCTGACGGTGCTGATGTCGTGGCGCGCGCTCGCGCCGCGGGAGGCCGCGCACGGCGAGTACTACGCGATGCTGCTCACCTCGACGGCGGGCATGGGCGTCCTCGTCATGGCGCAGAACCTCGTGACGCTCTTCCTCGGCCTCGAGATCCTGTCGATCCCGCTCTACGTGCTGTGCGCGACCGAGATGCGGCGCGCGACCTCGATCGAGGCCGGCCTGAAGTACCTCGTCGTCGGCTCGGTCGGCTCCGCGACGCTGCTCTACGGGCTGGCGCTCGTGTACGGCGCGACGGGGGCCACCGACTACGCCGGCATCCGCGACGCGCTCGAGGGCGGCGGCATCGTCGGCGACCCGCTGTTCCTCACGGGCCTGGCCCTGGCGCTCGTCGGCCTCGCCTTCAAGGCGTCCGTCGCGCCGTTCCACCAGTGGACGCCGGACGTCTACGAGGGCGCCCCCACGCCGATCACCGCGTTCATGGCGGTGGCGACGAAGGCCGCCGCGCTGGGCGTGCTCATCCGCCTGCTCGACGAGGCGCTGATCCCGGCATCGCCGGACTGGGCGCCCGCCCTCGCGGTGCTGGCCACGATCACGATCGCCGTCGGCAACGTCGGCGCGATCGGCCAGAGCTCGATCAAGCGCATCCTGGCCTGGTCCGGCGTCGCGCAGGCCGGCTACATGCTCGCCGGCGTGCTCGTGTCCAGCCAGCTCGGCGTGCGCGCCGTCGTCTTCTACCTCGCCGGCTACCTCGTGATGAACGTCGCGGCGTTCGCCGTCGTGCTCGCCCGGGCGCGCGAGACCGGCCTCGGCGACTCGTTCGAGTCGATCCAGGGCATGGGCGCCGACCGGCCGCTGCTCGCCTGGCCGATGACGATCGCGATGCTCGGCCTCGCCGGCATCCCGGGCACCGCCGGCTTCGTCGGGAAGTTCTTCCTCATCGACGCCTCCGTCCGCGGCGACTACGCCTGGCTCGGCGTGGTGATCGTGCTCGGCTCGGCGGTCTCGCTCGCCTACTACCTGCGCGTGATCGCCGCGATGTGGATGCGCGAGCGGCCGCGCACCGCCCCGGTCCTGGCGGGCGGCTCGGCCGACGTGCCGCCCGAGGACGTCGCGCTCGACGGCCCGCGGCCCGCAGGCTGGGAGGTCGCGGCGGTCGCCGTCGTCTGCGCGCTGGCCACGATCGCGCTCGGCGTGGTGCCCGGCCCGGTGCTCGACCTCGCGAGCGACGCGGGCTCGGCGCTGGCCGGCCTGTTCTAGGGTCGCGCGGCCGCGCCCGATAGCCTCGCGGCCATGAGCCTCTACGAGCTGTCGCTGTTCGTGCACATCACGGCGGTCGTCGTCGGCTTCGGCGCCACGTTCGCGGAGGCGATCGCCGCGCCGGTCGCGCTGAAGATGGATCCGCGGCACCTGCCGTACGTGCACCGGCTGCAGATCGCGATCAACCGCTACCTGGCCTCGCCGGCGCTGATCGTGATCGTCCTGACCGGCATCTACCAGGCCGTCGACGGCAACTGGGAGTTCGGCGACGTCTGGATCAGCGCGACGTTCGCGATCGTGATCGTGCTCGGCGGCCTCCTCGGCGGCTACTTCATCCCCACCGACCAGAAGCTCGGCGCGATGGTGGAGCGCGACCTCGCGGGCAGCGGCTCGCCGTCGGAGGAGTACCAGCGGCTCGCGCGGACCGAGGGCTATGTCGGCACGCTCACCGGGGTGCTGATCGTGGTCGCGATCTTCCTCATGGTGGTCAAGCCCGGCGCGTAGCCGCCCCCGCGGCGGGTACACCGGTCGCACCATGACACGCGAAGACCAGCCGGATCACACGCAGACCGATCGCGACACCGGCGCCGGCTACCCCGAGGAGCAGCCGGGCGGCGCCAACCCCGGCGTCGAGCGCGAGTCGCCGCCGGAGCGCGAGACGACGCCGCCCGACGAGAGCCGCGGAGCCCGCGACGGCAAGCCGGGCCAGGCGACCGGCAACCCGAACGCCGCCGGCGGGGACGTCGAGCCCTCGGGCGGCTAGCCGGACCTCGCCGACCGGGTTGGTGGCCTTGCCGTGACGCGGCGCACTAGTCTCCGGGTTCGTGCGCATCACCGCGAAGGCCGACTACGCCGTGCGCGCCGCCGCCGAGCTCGCCGCGGCGGCCGGCGACGAGCGTCCCGTCAAGGGCGAGACGATCGCCACCCGCCAGGCGATCCCGCAGAAGTTCCTCGAGAACATCCTCTCCGACATGCGGCAGGCCGGGCTGGTCAAGAGCCAGCGCGGCGTCGACGGCGGCTACCGCCTCGCCAAGCCGCCGAGCGACGTCTCGGTCGCCGACATCATCCGCGCCGTCGAGGGCCCGCTCGCCTCGGTCCGCGGCGAGGCCCCGGAGGACGTCGAGTACGGCGGCGCCGCCACGCAGCTCCAGGACGTCTGGATCGCGGTCCGCGCGAGCGTGCGCGGCGTGGTCGAGCACGTCACGCTGGCCGACCTCGCCTCGGGGCGGATCCCGCCGCGCGTGACGAAGCTCGCCGGCGACCCGGACGCCCGCGCGCGCCGCTGACACGTCAGCACGCCGGCAGCGGCTCGCGCGGCATCGCCCGTTGCGAAAGTGCACTATCTTGGTAGACATGACCGAGTTTACGCCTGAGCTCCGCCCCGTCCCGGCCCGCGACCTGCGGGCCGCGATGGGCGCCTTCGCGACGGGCGTGACGGTCGTCACCTCGCTGGACGCGACCGGCGCGCCGGTGGGGACGACCGCCAACGCCGTGACGTCGCTGTCGCTCGACCCGCCGCTGGTGCTCGCCTGCTTCGGCCGCTCGAGCCGCACGCTCGCCGCGCTGCGCCGGCACGGGGCGTTCGCGATCAACGTGCTCGGCGCCCACCACCGCGAGCTGTCCGCGGCGTTCGCGCGCAGCGGCGACCCGGCCGCGTGGGACGGCGTCCGCCACGAGCCCGGCGCCACCGGCAGCCCGCGCCTGCCGGACGCGCTCGCGACGGTCGAGTGCGTGCTCGAGCGCCTCGTCGACGGAGGCGACCACGAGATCGCCATCGGGCGCGTCGTCGGGGCCGACGTCGCGGCCGGGGACCGCGAGCCGCTGCTGTTCTTCCGCGGCGCCCACGCGCGGCTCGCGGACGCGCCGCCGGCGGCGGTCGAATGCGCGCTCCCCACGCGGCGCGGCGGCTTCCGCGCGGTCGCGCTGTCCCGCGCGGGCGGCCCCATCACCGTGGCGCTGGTGCACGGCGACCCCGGCGCGGTGCGCCACCCGCTCGTCGCCGCGCACCCGGGCTGCCTGCTCGGCGAGGCGTTCGGGTCGACGCTGTGCGACTGCCGCGCCGCGCTCGACCGCTCGTTCGACGCGATCGTCGCCGAGGGCGCAGGCGTCGTGCTCTACGCCAAGCCGGAGGCGTCGCCCGCCGAGGGCTGCGCCGCGACGCGGCCGTTCGACGCCGCCACCGCGACGGGCCTGCTGCGCCGGCTCGGCGTGAGCGCGCCGCGCCTCGGGGCGCACCCTCCCGGGCTCGCGGCGGAGCTGCAGCGGCTCGGCATCGAGGTGCACGTCGAGCTGCGCGAGGCGGCATGAGCGTCGTCGCCGTCATCGGCAACCAGCGGCCCGAGTCGCGCACGCACGGCATCGCCCGCGCCCTCGCCCGCGAGATCGGGCGGGCGACGGGGATCCCCGTCGGTCCGGAGGTCGACCTCGCGCGCGTCGGCGCACGGGTCCTCGACCACGGCGACGGCGAGGCGGCGGCGATGGCCGGCGACGTGCTCGCCGCCGAGGTGCTCGTCGTGGCGAGCCCGACCTACAAGGCGACGTACTCGGGGCTGCTGAAGGCCTTCCTCGACCGGATCGGGGCCGGCGCGCTCGCGGGCGCGTCGGCCGTGCCGGTCCTGCTCGGCGGCGCGCCGGACCACCGCCTGGCCGTGGACGTCCACCTCACGCCGCTGCTCCTCGAGCTCGGCGCGAGCGTGCCGGCCCGCGGGCTCTTCGTCCTCGAGTCCGAGCTCGACGGCTTCGGCGAGCTCGCAGCCGCCTGGACCGACGCCGCGGCCCCGGCGCTGGCGCGATCCCGGCCGCTGGCCCTCCACGACCGCTAGGCAGGGGCTTCGGCGCGGGCCGCTCGCCCCGCGCCGCGCTCCCTGCCTGCCGGCTATCCGCCCGCGGCGTCGAGCGGGCGGCCCAGAGCCCGCGGAGCCGCGCTGCCGCGCGCGACCGCGATCAGCACGAGCAGCGTCACGACATAAGGAAGCGCCGTGAAGAGCTCGATCGGGATGCCGGAGCCCTGCCCCTGCGCCTGCAGCGCCAGCGCGTCGAAGACCGCGAACACCGCGGCGCCCGCGAGCGCGCCGAGCGGCGACCACCGCCCGATGATGACCGCGGCGAGCGCGACGTAGCCGCGGCCGCCGGTCACGTTGTCGGTGAACGACCCGAGGTAGCCGACCGTGAGCACGCACCCCCCGAGGCCGGCGAGCGCGCCGCCGACCGCGAGCGTCGCCGCGCGCACCCGGCGCGGCGCCACGCCGCGCAGCGCGGCGCGCGCGGGGTCGTCGCCGGTGGCGCGCACCGCGAGGCCCACGCCCGTGCGGCGCAGGCTCCACGCCGCGAGCACGACGAGCGCGACGGCGAGGTAGGTGAAGACGCTCTGCTCGAAGAGCGCCTCGCCCACGAGCGGGATCGACGACAGCCCGGGCACGTCGACGACCGGCGCGAGGGGCACGCGGGCGGCGGTCCGCCCCGACGGCTGCCAGAGCTGGAACAAGTAGGTCGACAGCCCGCCGGCCAGCAGCGTCACCGCGAGGCCGACGACGAGCTGGTTGGCACCGCCCCACAGGACGAGCAGCGCCATGGTCAGTCCGAGGGCGGCCCCGACGGCGAGCGCCAGCAGCACGCCGGCGCCCCAGCCCGCCGTCGCCGCGCCCCACGCGCCGGCCAAGGCCCCGGCGAGCATCATCCCCTCGATGCCGAGGTTGATCATGCCGGAGCGCTCGACGAGGGCCTCGCCGAGCGCTGCCAGCACGACCGGCGTGGCCAGGCGGACGGCGCCGCCGAGGACCAGCGTCCAGAAGCTCAGCTCGGCCCAGTCCATCACGCGGTCCTCGTCGTCGTGGTCGAGCGCCGGCGCGCCTCGAAGGCGAGCGCGGCGGCGATGAGCAGCAGGGCCTGGAGCACGGTCGCCAGCGACGCCGGCGCGCCGGTGTCGATCTGCAGCCCGTCGGCGCCCGCGCTCAGGGCGCCGAACAGCAGCGCCGCGAGGACGATGCCCAGCGGGCGCAGGCCGCCCAGCAGCGCGACGAGCACGCCCGTGAAGCCGAGGCCGCCGGCCACGCTCGCGTAGAGCGCGCCGTCGACCGCGGTCACCTTCAGCCATCCCGCGACGCCGGCGGCCGCGCCGCCCACGAGCATCGTCGCGACGATCGCGCGGCGCGGGTCGACGCCCGCGCGCCGCGCCAGCGACGGGTGCGTGTCGAACACGTCGTAGGCCAGCGCCCGCGGCGTCCGCAGCCACCAGGCGAGCGCGAGCGCGCCGAGCGGGACGAGCGCGATCCCCCAGTGCAGGCGCGTGCCGGCGAGCAGGTTCGGCAGCGCCGCCTCGAGCGGCAGGTTGTCGCTGCGCGGCGACGGCACCTCGTCGGGCGTCTTGAGCCAGGTGCGCAGCGACCACCCGAGGACGGCCGCCGCGACGTAGTTGAGCAGCAGGGTCGACAGGATCTCGTTGACGCCGAGCCGCGCGCGCAGCAGCGCGGGCAGCAGCGCCCACGCCGCGCCGGCCAGCGCCCCGGCGCCCGCGCCGGCCGCGACGAGCAGCGGTGCCGACGCCCCGTCGAGCCCGAGCACGACCGCGGTCGCGGCCATGGCGCCGAGCACCACCTGCCCCTCGGCCCCGACGGCGAACACGCCTGCGCGCAGCGCCGGCGCGACCCCCAGCGCCACGATCGCCAGCGGGAGCGCGCGCACGAGCGTCTCCCCGACGTCATAGCGGGTGCCGAACGCGCCGGCGACCAGCGCGTCGTAGCCGGCCAGCGGTCCGGAGCCGCTGGCGGTCAGGAGCAGGCCTCCGATCGCGAGCGCCGCGAGCAGCGACGCCGCGGCGGGGGCGATGGCGCGCGCGCTCACTGGTAGAGCCCCGGCTCGGGCTCCCACGCCTCGAGGACGTGGCGGCCGATCTCGACGCGCTTCCACTCCACCGGGTCGTGCAGCGACAGCGTGCGCGCGTTGCGCCAGTGCCGGTCGAACCCGAGGCTGCGCTTCGCCGAGCGGGTGCCCATGAGCGTGTAGATCTCGCTCGTGGCGCGCAGCGCGGCCGTGGTCGCCGCGACCTTCGCGGCGTAGACGGGCACCGCGAGCTGCGTGCGGTCGATCTCGCCGGCCTCGAACGCGTCGAGCAGGTCGCCGGTGGCGATCACCGCCGTGTAGGCCGCGACGAGATCGGCGACGAGCTCGCCGGTCAGCCGCCGCACGGTCGGGTCGGCCGCGGCCGAGTCG
>DASTRJ010000085.1:0-5971 GCA_035761245.1 Capillimicrobium sp.
CGTCGAGGAGGGCCAGACCTTCGGCATGGACCTCGAGTTCACCGAGGGCATGCAGTTCGACAAGGGCTACATCTCGCCCTACATGGTCACCGACCAGGACCGCATGGAGGCCGTCCTCGAGGATCCGTACATCCTCATCGCGAACCAGAAGATCGGCTCGGTCCGCGACATCCTCCCGATCCTGGAGCAGGTCATCCAGTCGGGCAAGCCGCTGCTGATCATCGCCGAGGACGTCGAGGGCGAGGCCCTGGCGACCCTCGTCGTCAACAAGCTGCGCGGCACGTTCACCGGCGTCGCCGTCAAGGCGCCGGGCTTCGGCGATCGCCGCAAGCGCATGCTCGAGGACATCGCGATCCTCACGGGCGGCGAGGTCATCACCGAGGAGATGGGCCTCAAGCTCGAGAACACGCAGGTCTCGCAGCTCGGCCGCGCGCGTCGCGTCGTCGTGGCGAAGGACAACACCACGATCGTCGACGGCGCCGGTGACGCCGAGGCGATCAAGGGCCGCATCAACCAGATCAAGACCGAGATCGAGAACACCGACTCCGACTTCGATCGCGAGAAGCTCCAGGAGCGCCTCGCGAAGCTGTCGGGCGGCGTCGCGGTCGTCAAGGTCGGCGCGGCCACCGAGACCGAGATGAAGGAGAAGAAGCACCGCGTCGAGGACGCCCTGCAGGCGACCCGCGCGGCGCTCGAGGAGGGCATCGTCCCGGGCGGCGGCGTGGCGCTCCTGCGCGCGGCCGACGCCGTCAACGCCGACGGCTTCGACGACGACGAGCGCACCGGCGCGAAGATCGTCCTGCGCTCGCTCGAGGAGCCGCTCCGCCAGATCGCGTTCAACGCCGGCCTCGAGGGCTCGGTCGTCGTCAACGACGTCCGCAAGGCCAAGGGCAACGAGGGCCTGAACGCGGCCACCGGCGAGATGGTCGACCTGGTCAAGGCCGGCGTCATCGACCCGGCGATGGTCACCCGCTCGGCGCTCCAGAACGCCGCCTCGATCGCGAAGAACATCCTCACGACCGAGGCCGTCGTCGCGGAGATCCCCGAGAAGGAGGCCGCCGGCGGCGGCATGCCCGACATGTCGGGGATGATGTAGGCCGCTTCGCGCGACCTGCACACGCAGACAGCACAGCAGTCTCCGAGGGCCCGGCTTCCGCCGGGCCCTCTGGCGTTGTGGGGCGGTGGCGACGAGGAGACGCGCGGGCGCGGTTGCGGCGTGGAGGCGCGGGTGGGTCGCCTCCCCGGGACCACAGCTCCGGGAGTGACGCCGTGATCTCCGGGGGCCGCCGCGGCCCGATCGCCGTCGAGCGGTCCCTGGCAGGCGACCCCACCCCGCGCTCGATCCGCCCGGCACTGCAGACGTCCGCACCGCGGAGCCGCTGGGTGGGCGCGGGGTGGGTCGCCTCCGCGGGACCGCTCGACGGCGAGCGGGCCGGGCGAATGGCGGTAGGCCACGCCGCGGCTCCCGGAGCTGTGGTCCCGGGAGGCGGGCCCACCCCGCGCCCTGCCGCAACCGCCCGGGCGCGAGCGGGGTCAGCGAGCGCGGACGACGAGGGTTCCCGTCATCTGCGGGTGCACGATGCAGACGTACCGCACCCGTCCCGGCTGCTTCGGCGTGAACTCGAAGCGGCCGCCGGGCGGGATGAGCCCCGAGTGCGGCAGGCCGCCGTCCGCGGCGCGCACGGTGTGGCCGGTGTCGTCCTCGTTCGTCCACACGACGATCTGGCCGACCTCCAGCCGCATCACGGGCTGCGAGAAGCGGCCGTCGCCGATCGGGATGTCGACCTTGCCGCCGGTGGCGTCCTGGACGCCAGGCGAGCCCTTGTTCGGCTCGGTGCCCTGCGGCTCGGTCGCGATCGGCGTGCCGTCGGGCTCGGTCGGCACGACGGGCGCGTCGTCGTCGCCGTCGCCGCCGCCGCAGCCGCCGGCCGCCGCCGCGAGCGCGCCCGCGACGAGGACGGCGACCGCGGCGGCGCGCGGGCTCACAGGATCTCCAGCACCCGCTCCACCGGCCGCGCGAGCACGGCGCGGTCGCCGTTGACGACGATCGGGCGCTGCAGCAGCTCGGGGCGCTCCGCCATCGCGCGGACGATCGCGTCCTCGTCGGCCGACTCGGCCAGCTCCTTCGCGCCCTCCTCGCGCATCCGCAGCGCGTCGCGCGCCGGGATGCCGGCCTTGGCCAGCAGGTCGCGGATCTCGGGCTCCGTCAGCCCCTCGACGTGGTACTCGACGCGCTCGAAGTCGACGCCGCGCTCCTCCAGCAGCGCGGCGAGCTTCTTGCAGGTGGTGCAGGTTCGCTTCTCGTAGACGGTGATCACGCGAGGGATCATGTCGCCATGCGCGTGCGAGCGCACGGGGAGCTGTCGGCCCGCGAGGTCGGGGAGCTCGTCGGCGTCTCCGGGACGACCATCGGCCAGTGGGCGCGCCGCGGGCTGATCCGCTCGTCGCAGTCCGAGGGCGAGCCGCGCGTCTACGGCGTCGAGGACGTCGGCGAGGCGGCGGTGGTCGCCGAGCTGCTGTCGCGCGGCGTCAAGCACAAGGCGATCCACGCCGCGATCGCCCGGCTGCGCGACGGCGGCCGCGCCTGGCCGCTCTCGGACGCGTGGCTGGCCACGACGGACGAGCCGCGGCCGCGGATCGTGCTGCGCGACGAGTCCGCCGCCTACGCGCTGGACCCGCGCGGCTGGCAGCGGCTCGCCCTGCCGCCTCCGCTGCGCGAGGTGCGCGTCCGGCTGCGCCGCGCGGCCTGACCGGACGAGCGGGCTCAGCGGTGCCCGTTGAGCTGCGCCCACGCGCGCGCCATCTCCACGCGCTCGACGCCCGACGGATGCGTGTCGTAGAGCACGTGCCACCACCCGGGCGGATCGGGGTCGGCGAGGGCGCGCAGCGTGAAGTCGCGCCACAGGTCCTCGACCGCCTTCGGGTCGCGCGTCGCCTGCAGCGCCGTCCAGTCCGCCTCGGCCTCGTAGCGGCGGCTCGCCGCGTTCTGCAGCGGCATCGTCACCACGTTGAGCGCCACCACGACGAACAGCGCCAGCGGGACCGCCTCGGGGACGGCCATGCCGCCCCGGCGGCGCGTCGCGAACGCGACGATCAGCGCGGTCGGCAGGATCACCACCGCGAACCAGCCGATCCCCTTGGCGATGTGGTCGCGCGCGTGATGCGCGACCTCGTGGGCGAGCGTGGCGCGGACCTCCCGCGCGGGGAAGTCCTCGGCGAGCGTGTCGAAGATGACGATCCGCCGCGTGGCGCCGAGCCCGAACGCGAACGCGTTCGGCTGGCTGAGCTCCTCGCGCACCGGCATGATCTCGACGGGCACGTCGTCGTCGAGCCCCTCCGCGCGCGCCAGCTCCACCGCCTGGCGCTTCAGCGCCGGCGTCGCCGGGTCGAGCCCGAACAGCAGGTACGGCGCGACGTAGTTGAGGCCCGCGAACAGCGCGACGAACGCGACGCCGGCGGGCAGCCACCAGCGCTCGCGCACGAACCGCGCGAGCCCCATCGCGATGAGCAGCGCGAAGCAGACGAACAGGAACGTCTCGGCCAGCCCGGCGAGATCGCCGACGATCGCCTCGACGTAGCCGGCCTCGATGACGTCGTGATGGCGCAGCCACCACGTGTCGGCGATCAGGAACGGCAGCTGCACGAGCCACGCGATCGCCAGGCCGAGCATCCCGAGCAGGAACCCGGTCCCGATCGGCCCGGCCGCCGACTCCCGCACGAACCGCGCCCCGCGGAACGCGTACAGGCCGAGCGTGGCGAGCAGCGCCACCTGCGACAGCACCGCGCTCACGCGCAGGAAGGTCTCGAACGACTTCGCCTCGTCGAGCGCCGTCTCGCCGAACGTCTCCGCCGGGTCGACCGCCGGCTGCGGCAGGTCGCCGGGGACGTCGGTCGACCACAGCCGGCTGGCGGCCCACACGGCCACGACGGCGAACGCGAGCAGCGCGACGGCCGCGAGCGCGCGGCGCGGCAGCGGCGCGCCCGGCGCGCGCGTCGTCACCTGATCGCCTCGGGCCCGCGTCCCCAGTCCGGAGACGGCGGCTCCCACACGGTCGCCGCGGCCGGCTGCGGCGGATGCAACGGCTCGGGCTCGCGCTCACGCTCGCCGACCTCGAGCGTCGGCGCGCTGTCCGGGTAGCGGTCGGTCAGCAGCAGCAGGTAGCTCATGACCTGCGCGTCGTAGCGCGTCGCCCACGCGGACAGGTCGCGCAGGCCCTCCGGCATCCGTGCCGTGAACACGCCCGCGAACCAGCCGCCGATCGCGGCGGCGAAACGGACGGAGGCGAGCGCGGACGAGACCATCGACGCCGGGATGACGAGGATCACGCGGAACAGCGTCTTGGCGCGGTGCTGGCGCGCGGGCGGCGCGATCCGCACGTCGAACGGGTAGCCGCCCTCCTGCCCGACGAACCCCGGGAACGGGTTGGTCGCGAGGAACAGGAACGCGAGCACGTGCGCGTAGTAGCGCACGTAGGCGGCCAGGAACCGGTGCAGCGGCTCGGGCGAGCGCCCCATCGCGAGCGTGGCGAACCAGTTCGCGATCGCCGCGAGCACGACGACGATGCCCCACAGCACGAGCCACACCAGGTGCGGCACCACCAGCAGCGCGCGGAAGAACGTCGTCAGCCGGCTGCGCCGCCGGTCGTCGTCGAGCGCCGCGGTGACCGGATGGGGCGGCATCGCGGCGGGATGCGACAGCGCCGGCGTCGAGTTCGGATAGCGGCCGGTGAGCAGCGCGAGGTAGCCCGCGACCTGCGCCGAGTACCCGAGGCAGAACACGACGACGTCGCGAAAGCCACGCGGCATGCTGCCCTTGACCAGGATCGCGAACCAGGCCAGGACCGCCACCAGGGTCAGCAGGCCGCCACCACCGCCGCCGACGATCGACGTGCCGACGTCCCATCCGTCGGGGTCCGAGGACGCCCCGACGTCGCTCCCGCCGCCCCCGCCCCCGCCGGCCCAGAAGCCGAGCAGCGACGCGAGGAGGTACGGCGGCAGCCACAGCACGAGCCGGAAGGCCACGGTCCAGCGGTTCTGGCGCGCGGGCGGCGCGATGTCGACGTCGACGGCGTAGCCGCGATCGCCGATGAAGCCCGGCCAGTCGTTCGCCGCGAGCGCGATGTACGCCCCGAGGTGGACGTTGAAGCGCACGTAGCGCTCGTAGACCTCGTGCGCCCAGTCGGGCAGGCGGCCGAGGATGAGCGTCGCGATCCAGGCGACGGGCAGCAGGAGCGCCATGCCCAGCGACCAGAAGCACCACCAGATGAGCTGGGGAATCGCAAGGATCAGCCGGAACGCGACGGTCCACCGGTTGCGCTGCAGCGACGGGTCGCGCACGCGGATCTGGATGGGGTGCGGCGCAATGCTCAAGGCAACCAGGGCGGCAGCCTCTCACATGCCGCCCCTACCCTGCCACCCATGCCCGTCGCCGCCGGGACCGTCCTGGAGCTGCACCGCTGGCCCGTCAAGTCGCTGGCCGGCGAGCCGGTCGACCGCCTCCGCGTCGACGGGCGCGGCGTCGGCGGCGACCGCACCCACGCCGTCATCCACGTCCACAAGGGTCAGCCCCGCCGCCTGACCGCGCGCGAGGCCCCGCGCCTGCTGGCGTGGCGCGCCTCGTACGCGGGCGCCGACGTGCGCCCCGACGAGCCGCCCGCGCCGGTGCTCACCGCTCCGGACGGGCGCAGCTTCGGCTGGGACGACGAGGCCCTGCCCGCGGCGCTCGCGGCCGATCTCGGACGCGAGGTGACGCTGCGCCGCGACGTGGCCGGCCAGCAGGACCTGCGCGACTCGGTGCTGATCACCGTGCAGGCGACGCTCGACGCGCTGGAGGCGGAGATGGGCCAGCCGGTGGACCTGCGCCGCTTCCGCACGAACGTCCACGTCGAGCTCGACGCCGAGCCGTTCGCCGAGGAGGGCTGGGAGGGCCGGCGCGTGCGCATCGGCGACGCCGAGCTCGAGGTGCTGCACC
>DASTRJ010000086.1:0-39459 GCA_035761245.1 Capillimicrobium sp.
GATGAGCCCGGCTTGCAGCCGGAGCGCCTGCGCCTCGCGCTCGCCGAGCGGTTGCCGCCGCCGGCTTTCCGCGCGGTGCTGGCGACGGCGCTGCGCCGCGGCGAGGTCGTCGCCACGCCGTCGCTCGCGTTCCGCGACGCGCGCACGCCGCTCGTCGCGCAGCGCCGCGTCCGGCTCGTGGTGCGCCGCGGGGAGCGGCCCCGCGTCCGCCTCGTCGGCGTGCCCGACGAGCTCACCGGGCCGCTCGACGCGGGCGAGCGCGTCGGCACCGCGGTGGTGTCGCGTCATGGCGACGTCGTCGCGCGCGTCCCCGTCGTCACCCGCGAGGACGTGCCCGCGCCGTCCATCGGCGACCGGCTCTCGTCGGCGCTGCCGAGCCTCTGGCTGATCGGCGGCCTCGCCGTCCTCGCGGCGTGTAGCCTGCTGTTCGCGCTTCGGCTGCGGCGACGGACCCGCCGACGCCGGGCAAGGGGCGAGAGGGCTGGAGGAACCGAGGCGGCATGATCATCACCGTCACCCTGAACGCGGCCATCGACCGCACGCTGTCGGTCCCGAACTTCCGGCCGGGACGCCGTCACCGGACCGTGCAGACGCAGACGATGGCCGGCGGCAAGGGCGTGAACATCGCGCGCACGCTGAAGATCCTCGGCCAGCCGGTGATCGCCACGGGCTTCGCGGGCGGCCCGACCGGCACCCGCATCGTCGAGCAGCTCACCGACGAGTCGATCCTCACGGACTTCGTCCGCATCCGCGAGGAGTCGCGCACCAACCTCTCCGTCGTCGACCCGACGACCGGCGAGCAGACCGAGGTCAACGAGCGCGGCGCTACGGTGACGAGCCGCGAGATGGAGCTCTTCCACGACAAGCTCCTGTACCTGGCGCGCGGCGCCGAGGTCGTCGTGTTCGCCGGCTCGCTGCCGCCCGGGGTGGAGCCCGACGCGTACGCGAACCTCATCCGCGAGCTGCGCAAGCTCGGGCTGACGACGGTCGTCGACACGGACGGCGAGCCGCTGCGGCTCGCGGTCCGCGCGGAGCCGACCGTCGTCTCGCCGAACGTGCTCGAGGCCGAGGAGCTCGTCGGCCACGAGTTCAACGACGACGAGGATCGCGTGATCGCCGTCCGCGAGATGCTCGAGCTCGGCGCCAAGGAGGCGATCATGACCGTCGAGAACGGCTGCTTCGCCGCGCTGCCGACCGAGGGCGGCGGCCACCGGATGGTGCGCGTGCGCGTCGAGCCGCGCGAGCCGGTCGCCACCGTCGGTTCCGGCGACGCGTTCCTCGCCGGCTACGTGGCGGCGCGCTACAGCGGCCAGCCGCTCGAGGAGTGCCTGCGCTTCGGCGTGGCGTGCGGCGCGGAGTCGACGCAGCGGCTGGGCGCGGGCGTCATCGACCCGCGCGAGGTCGACCGGCTGCTCGGCGAGGTCGAGGTCGAGCCGCTCGAGTCCGGCGCCGGGGTCGGCTGAGGCCGCTCTCTGCGGGCTTTCCCTGTCCGGGCACGCGGCCGGGTTTGGGTAGCCTGGTGCGGGCCCCTGTTTCGTCCGCCCCGAGACCTAGGATCGCCCAATGGAAGTTGAGATCGGCCGCGGGAAGAAAGCCCGCCGCGCGTACGGATTCGACGACATCGCCATCGTCCCTTCCCGCCGGACGCGCGACCCTGACGACGTCGACATCACGTGGAAGCTCGGCGACTACCGCTTCGAGCTCCCGCTGCTCGCCTCCGCCATGGACGGCGTCGTGTCGCCGAGGACCGCGGGGATCATCGGCAAGCTCGGCGGTCTCGCCGTGCTCAACCTCGAGGGCATCTGGACCCGCTACGAGGACGCCGAGGCGCAGCTGGCCCGCATCGCGCAGCTTCCGAAGGACGTCGCCACGCGCGAGATGCAGGAGATCTACCAGGCCCCGATCATCCCGGAGCTGATCGCCCAGCGCGTCCGCGAAATCAAGGAGCAGGGCGTGGTCGCCGCCGCGTCGCTGACCCCGCAGCGCGTCCGCGAGCACTACGAGCTCGCGCTCGACGCCGGCCTGGACATCCTCGTCGTCCAGGGCACCGTGGTGTCGGCCGAGCACGTCTCCCAGGACGAGTCGCGCCCGCCGCTCAACCTCAAGGAGTTCTGCCGTGAGGTGCCGGTGCCCGTCGTGGTCGGCGGCTGTGCCAGCTACCACACCGGCCTGCACCTGATGCGGACCGGCGCGGCCGGGGTGCTCGTCGGCGTCGGCCCGGGCGCGGCGTGCACCACGCGCGGCGTGCTCGGCATCGGCGTCCCGCAGGCGACGGCGATCGCCGACGTCGCGGCGGCGCGGTCGCAGCACATGCTCGAGACGGGCGAGTACTGCCAGGTCATCGCCGACGGCGGCATGCGCAACGGCGGCGACGTCGCGAAGGCGATCGCCTGCGGCGCCGACGCGGTCATGATCGGCTCGCCGCTCGCCCGCGCGTTCGAGGCCCCGGGCCACGGCTACCACTGGGGCATGGCGACGTTCCACCCGACGCTCCCGCGCGGCGCGCGCGTGCAGACGGTGCAGAACGGATCGCTCCAGGACATCCTCGTCGGGCCCGCTCGCGAGAACGACGGCACGTTCAACCTCATGGGCGCGCTGAAGACCTCGATGGCGACCTGCGGGTACCGCGACATCGCCGAGTTCAACCGGGCCGAGCTGATGATCGCCCCGGCGCTGCAGACCGAGGGCAAGCACCTCCAGACCTCCCAGCAGGTCGGCATGGGGGCGAAGGCGGCCAGCGTCGCCGCGCACTCCCCGACCAACGGCAACGGGACGAGCGCCGAGGCGGCGCTGCAGGAGGCCTAGTCGCGTGACCGACCACCTCGTCACCGCCGCGACGGCCGCGACGGAGCTCGTCGACGAGTCGACCGTCGACGTCGATGCCCCGCGCGCGGTCGACGAGGTCGTCGTGCTGGACTTCGGCGGCCAGTACTCGCAGCTCATCGCGCGCCGCGTGCGCGAGTGCGGCGTGTACTCGGAGCTGCTGCCGCATCACGTCGGCGTGGAGGAGGTCCGCAAGCGCAAGCCGAAGGGCCTCATCCTCTCCGGCGGGCCGGCGTCCGTGTACGCGGACGGCGCTCCGCGCCTGAAGCGCGAGCTGCTCGAGCTCGGCATCCCGGTGCTGGGCATCTGCTACGGCATGCAGCTCATCGCCCGCGAACTCGGCGGCCGGGTCGAGGGCGCCGAGGTCGGCGAGTTCGGCCGCTCGGACCTGAAGGTCCGCGAGCATGGCCGGCTGCTGGCCGGGACGCCCGACGAGCAGACGTGCTGGATGTCGCACCGGGACACGGTGTTCGCGCCGCCGCCCGGGTTCACCGCGCTCGCGTCGTCGACCGCCTCGCCGGTGGCGGCGCTCGAGAGCGTCGAGCACGGCATCTACGGCATCCAGTTCCACCCGGAGGTCGTCCACACGCCCTACGGCCAGCAGGTGCTCACGACGTTCCTCGAGGACATCTGCGGCTGCGAGCGCACGTGGAGCGCGGCCAGCATCGTCGAGGAGCAGATCGAGCGGATCCGCCAGCAGGTCGGCGACGGACAGGTCATCTGCGGGCTGTCGGGCGGCGTCGACTCGAGCGTCGCCGCGCTCCTGGTCCACCGCGCCGTGGGCGACCAGCTGACGTGCGTGTTCGTCGACCACGGCCTGATGCGCAAGAACGAGGGCGACCAGGTCATCTCCGCGTTCCGCGACCACTTCAAGGTGCCGCTCGTGGCGGTCGACGCCGAGGAGCGCTTCCTGGCGAAGCTGAAGGGCGTCACCGAGCCCGAGGCGAAGCGCAAGGTCATCGGCGCCGAGTTCATCCGCGTCTTCGAGGAGGAGGCGGCCAAGCTCTCGGGCGCGAAGTTCCTCGTCCAGGGGACGCTCTACTCCGACGTCATCGAGTCGGGCGGCGGCACCGGCGCGGCGACGATCAAGTCGCACCACAACGTCGGCGGCCTGCCCGAGGACCTCGAGTTCGAGCTCGTCGAGCCGCTGCGCTCGCTGTTCAAGGACGAGGTCCGTGCGGTCGGCGCCGAGCTCGGGCTGCCCGAGCGGCTCGTGTGGCGCCAGCCGTTCCCCGGCCCCGGCCTCGCGATCCGCGTGGTCGGGGGCGAGGCGACCAAGGAGCGGCTCGACGTCCTGCGCGACGCGGACGCGATCCTGCAGGACGAGATCCGAAAGGCGGGCCTCTACCGCGAGCTGTGGCAGTCGTTCTGCGTGCTGCCGGACGTCCGCACGGTCGGCGTCCAGGGCGACGAGCGCACGTACGGCTACGTGGTCGTCATCCGCGCGGTGACGAGCGACGACGCCATGACGGCCGACTGGGCGCGCCTGCCGTACGACCTGCTCGAGCAGATCGCCTCGCGGATGATCAACGAGCTGCGCGAGGTCAACCGGGTGGTGCTCGACATCACGAGCAAGCCGCCCGGCACGATCGAGTGGGAGTGACCGCCGGGCCGCGCTGAGGCGCGGCACGGCGTTCCGGCTCAGCGCAGCTGCGCCAGCAGCTCGCGCTCGCGCGCGGGGTCCAGCCCGCGGGCGCGGTGCTCGACCTGCCAGTCCGGCAGGCGCTCGGCGCCGCCGTCGGCGAGCCACGCCCAGACGTCGGCCACGGTCTCCTCGATCGGCCGGTGGCGCAGCCCCGCCGCCTGCGCGCGGTCGGTGCCGACCGCCCAGGTCCCGGCGAAGCGCGGCGGGATCCACAGCGGCAGCTCGGTCCACGGCTCGACGCCCGCCTCCTCGAGGGCGACGTCGTCGACCCACCGTGGCTCGGCGTCGCTGCCGCTCGCCGCGCGCGCCGCGTCGAGCACCGCGCCGAAGGTGGTCGAGCCGATCGGCGCGGTGCCGTTGAAGGTGCCGGGCTGCCGGCGCTCGGCGAGGTCGACCATGAACGCCGCGAGGTCGCGGGCGTCGATGAGCTGCAGCGAGCGCTCGGGCGTGCCGGGCGCGAGCATCTCGCCGCCGCGGGCCACGCGGGCGACCCACCAGGGCAGGCGGAACACGTTGTCGTGCGGCCCGACGATGAGGCCGGCTCGCACGACGGCCACGCGGTCGTCGAGGGCCGCGCGCGCCGCCCGCTCGCAGGCCGCCTTGGCGGGGCCGTACTCGCCGTCGTCGACGTCCCAGACGGGGCTGTCCTCGTCGACCGGACGCTCCGGCCAGTCGGGGTACGCGTTGCAGGTCGAGACGAAGGTGAGGTGCTCGAGCCCGCCGGCCGCGAGCGCCTCGGACGAGGCGGCGACGTCGCGCGCCGCGTAGCCGGAGGTGTCGATCGCCGCGTCCCACGACCTGCCGCGCAGCACGGACAGGTCGCCGGTGCGGTCGGCGATGAGGTGCTCGGCCTCGGGGAAGAGGTCGCGACCGTGGCGCCCGCGGTGCAGGAGGGTGACGTCGTGGCCGCGGCGCAGGGCCTCGGCCGCCGTCCAGCGGCCGAGGAAGACGGTGCCGCCGAGGATCAGGATCCGCATGAAACGCAACCTATCAGTTGCGCGACAGGTCGACGCGCCATGATGCCGTCCGTGCAGCCCGCCGCCTCACCCTCCGCCACGGCTCCGCCGGCCGCCGCGGTGGCGCCCGTCACGCCGTTCGCGGTGCGCCCGTGGAGGGTCGGTGTCGTCGCGCACATGCTCAGCGCAGCGGCCGCGTGGGGGATCGCGGTGGCGGCCGGCTACGTCGTGTACCAGCGCACCGGCTCGGCGGTGGCGGTCGCGGTGCTCACCGTGGCGGCGCGGGTGCCGGGGATCCTGCTCAACCTCCATTCGGGCGCGATCGCCGACGCGCTCGACGTCCGCGTGCTCACGCGCTGGATGACCGCCCTGCAGGCGGTGCCCGCGGCGGCGCTCGCGGTGCTGGCGTGGGACGGCGAGCTGCGCACGGGCGAGGTCTACGCGGGCGTGGCCGCGATCTCGCTGCTGGCGTCGGTCTCCGGCCCGTGCATGCAGCTCGAGATCTCCGCGACGCTGCCCGAGTCGATCCGCCGCGGGGGCATCGCGCTCAACAACGCGGCGGGGTACGCCGCCGCGCTGCTCGGCGCGGCGGGCGCGGGCTGGCTGCTGAAGGTCGACGGCCCGCGCTTCGTCCTCGCGCTCGGCGCGGTGCTCGCGCTTGCCGTCGCGGCGACCTTCGCGCGGTTCGACGCCCCGCCGCGCCCGCGCGTGCCGCACCGCCCTGTGCGCCACACGGTCACGCGGGTGCCCGGGCTCGGATGGTGGCTGGCCGGGACCGCGGCGGTGCTGGCGTTCGCGCTCGAGCCGCTGTCGCACCTGGCGCCGGCGATCGCCGCGCGCCACGGCTCGTCGCCGCACCTGCTCGGTCTCTACGTCGGCGCGATCGCCGCCGGGTCGGCGATCGGAGCGCTCATCGTGCGCGAGCTCGAGGCGCGGCAGGTACCGAGCCTCCGCGTGCTGCCGCCGGTGATGGCCGCCGCTGCGCTCCTGCTGCTCGCGCTCGCCGCCTGGCCGAGCTACGGCCTCGCGCTCGGCACGATGGTCCTCGTCGGCGTGGCGTGGGAGGTCTGTGCGCTCGAGACGCTCTTCGCCCTGCTGCCGCACGCGCCCGAGCGCCGCGTCGGCCTCGGCGTCGGCATCTGGGGCGCGGCCACGGCGGCCGGCGCGCTGCTCGGCAGCCTCGTCCTCGCGCGCGTGATGGACGACATCGGCGTCGACGCCGCCCTCTCCGCGTGCGCCGCCGCGATCCTCCTCCTGGCCCTCGCCGCCGCCCGCCGCGCGCGGCACGCCTAGCCGCCCGCCGGCCGAGCGTCCGCTGTGCCACCGCTGTGGTGGTTGAACGGCCGTTCATTCCTTCGCGAGGCTCGCGGGCGGTCGAGTGTCCGATCCGCCACCGCTGTGGTGGTTGAACGGCCGTTCATTCCTTCGTGCGGCTCGCGGGCGGTCGAGTGTCCGATCCGACGCCGTGGCGCCGGGTGAACGGCCGTTCATTCCTTGGGGCGGGCTGCGTTGGCGGCGCGTGGGGTGGGCCGCCTTAGCGGTCCCAGGCCTGGAGGGCCGGGAGGGGGTCGACGGGGTGGCCGCCGGTGTACCAGCCCGGCGCGGTCCACAGCTCGAAGTGCAGGTGGCAGCCGGACGCGTGGCCGGTGTCGCCGACGTAGCCGATCCGCTCGCCCGTGGCGACGTGGTCGCCCTCGTCCACGAGCGCCGGATCGCGGAGGTGCATGTACGCCATGTCCTCGCCGGTGCCGTCGGCATCGATGACCAGGTAGTTGCCGGCGGCCGAGTGCCACGCCTTCTGCTTCACGACGCCGCCGCGGGCCGCGACGAGCGGCGTGCCGCAGGCGGCGAAGACGTCGTGGCCCTCGTGGCCGCGCCCGCCGCCGAACGCCGCGGCGCCGGTGCCGAACTCGTGCTTGCCGTCGATCGGGAAGACGTACGGGACGAACTCGAAGCTGTCGGCGGCCTCCGGCCGCGGGGCCTCCGTCATCGACGCGCGCGCGTCGGCGGCGCCGCGCCAGACCTGGAACTGGTAGCGGCCGCGGCGGGCGGGCACCTTCGACCCGACCTTGCCGTCCCACGTGATCGTGGTCGTCACGCCCGGCTCGAGCGGGTCGGGCGTCCAGCGGCGCACGACGGCGCCGTCGGACGCGCGCACGAGCGCGACGGTCACCGCCAGCGGCGCGTCGCCCTTCGCGACGACCCGGAGCCGCGGCGCCGCGTCGCCGCCGTAGAGCACGGTGCGCGACTCGACCTTCGCGTCGACCGCCGACGAGTGCGGCGCGTCGCTGACGAGCCGCGCGACGCTCGGGCCGTCGCCGGGATCGTCGGGCCGCGGCTCGCCGATCATGAGCGTGTCGTCGCTGGGCTCGGACGTCGCGCCGTCGCCGTTGCGCAGCTGGAGCCGCCCCGTCGCCGCACGGGCCGGAACCCGCGCGTCGACGGTCGTCGCGGTCGCGTCCTTCGCCGCGGTCGTCACGTCGTCGGCGGCGCCGGGGCCGCCGAGGAAGACGACCTCGCGCACGTCGCGCATATCGCGCCCGCGCACGCGGATCCGGGAGCCCGCGTCGGCCTGGTCGACGCCGGCGCAGCCCGTCTGGCAGGTCACGCTGACGATGGTCGCCGCGCGGGAGGCGTACGCGCCGCCGGCCGCCGCCGGCGCCTGGGCCGAGGCCGGCGTGGGCAGGGCGCAGAGCGCCATCAACCCGAGGACGGATGCCATGCGTCCAGCGCCGCGCGGGCGCGCCTGCTCGTTCACCGCTGACCGTCTCCTTGCTGCCGGGCCTACGGGGTGAGCTGACGGGCTCGCGCGACAAGGACCGCGCTACCGGGACTCGGCCCGGATTCGCCCCCGGGGCCGCTGCCGCGGCCCCAACGGTTCCCCCGCTCCTCGCGCCGCCGGCGGAAGGCGCCGCGAGGATTCGGCTGGTCTGACGCGCGGAAGCTTAGACAGCGAAGCGGTCGGAGGGGAGGCCGGCTGGCGCGGAAGATCCCCGCAAAGAGCGGGAACGCAGGGCGCGCCGCCGTCAGGCCGGGTGGGCGAACGCTGGCAGACCGGCGCGCGACCGAGGTGGGGAGATCCGTCCAGGTGCGCTGCAGATGCGGCAGCCCTCAAGCCGGGGTGGAGGTGAACGACACCATCCCCGCGCTCTGCACGAAACCGCTCCCGTCTCGGCGCCCCGAGCCGTCAGGGTCTGTTCCGTGCTCCACCATCGGGCCGGATCCCGCGCTGCCGCGCTCGCGCTCGCGGCCTGCGCCGTGCTGGCGTGGCTGATCCTGCTCGCGGTGGCTCCACGGAGCGCGGCGGCGGAGGACGCCGTCGCCACGGAGCCCGCCGCCGAGGAGCCGCTCGTCACGAGCGCCGAGGAGCCCGCGGTCGCCACGGACGCGGCGACGTCCGTCGCCGACGAGCCGGCGCCGGCCGCGCCGGAGCCCGTCGCCACCGACGAGCCCGCGCCCGCCCCGGCGACCGAGGAGCCCGCTCCCAGCGACGAGCCGGCGCCGTCCCCGGCGACGGAGGAGCCGGTGGCCACCGACGAGCCGGCGGCCACCGAGGAGCCGGCGGCCACCGACGAGCCGGCGGCCACCGACGAGCCGGCGCCGTCCCCGGCCACCGGCGATCCGGCGCCCGCGCCGGTCGTCGAGCAGCCCGCCCCGGTCGCCGCCGACCCGGCGCCCGCCCCGGCCGACGGCCCGACCCTCGAGGCCACGGGCCCCGCCGGCAAGCCCGGTCATCACGGCCGGACGCCGGAGGCCGACGACGAGCCCGCCCCCGCCGAGGAGCCCGCGGCCGGCGCGGAGCCCGCCCCCGCCGACGCGCCGGCGACCTCGCCGGCCACCGCACCGCTCGCCGACGAGCCCGCCACCGACGACGACGACGCGCTCCCGCTCCCGGCTCCCGCCCCGCTGATCCCGGTCACGCTGCCGCTCACCGCCGCTCCGGTGACGACCACGCCGTCGACCGCGACCACGATCTTCATCCCCTCCAACACGCCCCGCGTGGTCGCCGAGAAGCTGGCGAGCGACGCGACGACCAGCATGCCGGGGCGCGTCGAGGCCGGCATCGCCGTCGACCTGGGCCCTGTCGCCGGGGTCGTCGACGGCGAGCCGAGCCCCGCCTACGCCGTCGAGACGATTCCGGCGCAGGCCGCCGCGGACGCGCCGCCGCGTGCGGCCGCGCCGGAGTCGGGGGGCCTGGCCGGCACGCCGTTCGCGCCGATCGCCCGGATCCTCCCGTCGCCGCTGATCCCGGTCGCCGGCGCGCCGTGGCTCGGCGATCCGCGCTTCCGCGGCGCCGGACCGGTCGTCATGCACTGGACGATCGTCGCCGGCCGCCTCGTGCCGGTGCTCGTGCCGGTGCGCGCCGAGGACGGCCATCGCATCGGCGGCGCGGCGATGCAGCTGCTGCTGCAGGGCGCCCAGGGCGCGTCGACCGCCGCGGTCGCCGCCATCGCGAGCGCCGCCGTCGCCTCCACGCCCGCGGTCGCCGTCCCCGCCGCCGAGGCGCCGCACCCGGCCGCCGCCACGCCGGCCCACGACCGCTCCGGCTCGGCCTCCGGCCTCGAGCTTCCCGGCATGCCCGACCTGCCGCTCGGCTTCGGCGACGACGTCGTCGCCGCCGTGGCGAGCGCGGGCACCGCCGCCACCGGCCTGTTCATGCTCGCCGCCCTGCTGGTCGGCCTCGTCGCGCTCGGCGCGCCGCGGCTGGTCGGCCGGGTACACGCGGCGGGCGCCACGTGGCGCCCGGCGCCGTTCCTCGCCGTCCCCGCGCCGCCCGGCTAGCCGAGCTCGGTCGTCCCGACCGATCGATCCGGCCTCGGCCGCGGCGACGGGTCGCCTCACCCGATCCGTCCGCGCGGCCGGGCACGGATCCCCTTCACCCGATTCGATCCTCACGAGGAGACCAGCATGAGGCGGGGCAAGGCCCTTGCCCTCGGCGCCGGCGACCGCATGGCGCCGGCGGCGATGCCAGCGGCATCCAGCAGCACGACATCCGCACAGATCGCGGCGACCGTCGGGACGACGAGCGCCGTCGCGGGGACGCGTCCGCGTGCGCTGGTGCCCAGCGAGGATCGGAGCGCCGGTGGTCGCCACGGAACGGGCGCCACGGGCGGGCGAGGCACGGCGGCCTCGCTCGGGAGCGCGCAGGCCAGGGACGGCGTCGCGGTGGCAGCGCACGGCCGCCGCGACGGCGCGCCGGGCACGGACGCCCACAAGTCCGCTCGCCGGTCCTCCGGCATGGGGAGGGCCGGCGCGCGGGGTGGCAACGCGAGTGCCACGAGCGGTGACGCGACCGATGGCAACGGCGGGAGCGCCCGCGCCAGCGGTGGGAACGGTGGCACGGCCGCCAGCGGTGCGCGCCGCGCACGACGTGACGGGACGTCATGTCCAGTGTGACGGGACGTCACATGCAGGGGAAGGCCCGGCGGACGGACCCGCCGGGCCGGTCCCCGTGCTGCGAAAGGAGGTCCGCTATCCTCTCCGGCAGGCCGCGCCCTGTCGCGGCCATCTCGCTGCCATGACCAAGACTTTCGTTGCCACTCCCGCGACCGCCGAGCGCAACTGGCTCGTCGTCGACGCGACCGGCCAGACCCTCGGGCGTCTCGCCACTCAGATCGCCGATGCCCTGCGCGGCAAGCGCAAGCCCGAGTACACCCCGCACTGCGACACGGGCGACTTCGTCGTCGTGATCAACGCCGAGCGGGTCCAGGTGAGCGGCAACAAGCGCAGCGAGAAGCGGTACTACCGCCACTCGGGCTACCCGGGCGGGCTAAAGAGCCGCACCTTCGAGGAGATGATCGAGCGGCGCCCGGAGGAGGTCATCCGCCTCGCCGTCAAGGGCATGCTGCCCCGCAATCGCCTCGCTCGCAAGCAGCTGACGAAGCTGAAGGTGTACGCCGGCCCGGATCACCCGCACGCCGCCCAGAAGCCGCAACCGATGGAGATTTCGTAGGCATGGCCGACGACGCCACCCCGCCGCAGGACGAGCAGGAGCAGCAGCAGCCCGAGGCCGCCGCGGACGAGGCCACCGAGGCCGCCGCCGCGCCCGTCGAGGACGCCGCGCCCGCCGAGCCCGAGGCCGCCGCCGACGCCGCCGCCGACGAGGCCGCCGGCGAGCCCGAGGCCGTGGCCGACTCCGCCGAGGAGCCGGAGGCCGTCGCCGCCGACGAGGCCGAGGAGGCCGAGGACGAGGCCCCCGCCGCGCCGCGCGAGAAGCCCGCGATCCCGGGCATGGACCTCGAGGTCGACATCGTCCCCGAGGGCGTCGACCCGCTCGCCCGCGCCGAGGCGGAGGCCGAGGCCGAGGCGGAGGCCGCTGCCGCCGCGGAGGCCGAGGAGGACCTGTCCGCCCAGCCCGTCGCCGCGACGATCGACCTGGCCGCCAGCGCGCGCTACCGCGCGACCGGCAAGCGCAAGACCGCGATCGCCCGCGTCATCCTCAAGCCGGGCACCGGCGCCTACACGATCAACGGCAAGACGCTCGACGAGTTCTTCCCGCGCCCCACGCTGCAGCGGACGATCCGCCAGCCGCTCGAGGCGGTCGGCTACGAGGACCGCATGGACGTCGTGGCGACGATGACCGGCGGCGGCGTCTCGGCGCAGGCCGGCGCGCTCCGCCACGGCATCTCGCGCGCGCTGCTGGAGGCCGATCCGAACCTGCGCGGCGAGCTCAAGCGCCGCGGCTTCCTGACGCGCGACTCGCGCGCCAAGGAGCGCAAGAAGGCCGGCCTCAAGAAGGCGCGCAAGCGGCCGCAGTTCTCGAAGCGGTAACGCGACCCGCCCGCGACACTTGGCTCGCAAGCTCTTCGGCACGGACGGCGTCCGTGGCGAGGTCGGCACCCGCCTGACCGCCGAGCTGGCGCTCGCGCTCGGGCGTGCCGCCACCGCCACCGCCGGCGCCGACGCGCGCCGCGGCGGCGACGGCGCGGCGCCGCGCGTGCTGCTCATCCGCGACACCCGCGAGTCCGGCGAGATGCTCGAGGCGGCGCTGGCCGCCGGCGTCACGTCGGCCGGCGGCGACGCGTACCTCGGCGGCGTCCTGCCCACGCCGGCCGCCCCGCTGCTCGTGCGCCGCTACGGCTTCGACCTCGCGGCGGTGATCAGCGCCTCGCACAACCCGTACGCCGACAACGGGATCAAGTTCTTCGGCGGCGACGGCTTCAAGCTCACCGACGACGCCGAGCTCGAGATCGAGCGCGCCCTGGAGGCCGAGCGCGCGCCCGCCGCGTCGCGCGTCGGCCGGGTGCACGACCTGCACGGCACGCAGGAGGACTACCTGCGCGAGCTGGCGACCCGCTTCCAGGCGCTCGACCTCTCCGGCGTGCGGGTGCTGCTCGACTGCGCGCACGGCGCGACGTTCCGCGTCGCCCCGGAGATCTTCCGGCGGCTCGGCGCCGAGGTCACGACCCACGCCGTCGAGCCCGACGGGCGCAACATCAACGCGGGCTGCGGCTCCACGCACGTCGAGGCGCTCGCGCAGCGCGTCGCGGCCGAGGGCCACGACGTCGGCTTCGCGTTCGACGGCGACGGCGACCGCGTGCTCGCCGTCGACCGCACCGGCGCGGTCGTCGACGGCGACGAGCTGCTCGCGCTCGCCGCGCTCCACAAGCGCGTCGCCGGCGTGGCGGTGACGGTGATGACGAACTACGGGTTCCATGCCGCCATGGACGCCGCCGGCATCGCGGTCGAGACGACGAAGGTGGGCGACCGCTACGTCCTCGAGGCGCTGCGGGCCAAGGGGTGGGCGCTCGGCGGCGAGCAGTCCGGCCACATCATCGACATGGACTTCGTGCCGTCCGGCGACGGCATCGCCAGCGCGCTGCTGACGCTCGAGGCGCTCGGGGGCGGCGACCTCGCCGAGCGCGCCGCGATGGAGAAGCTGCCACAGCGGCTCGTCAACGTCCGCGTCGGCGACCGCGACGCCGCGATGGCCGCACCGGAGGTCGCCGAGGCCACCGCGCGCGAGGCCGAGGCGCTCAGTGGGCGCGGGCGCGTGCTCCTGCGGCCCAGCGGCACCGAGCCGCTCGTCCGCGTCATGGTGGAGGCGCCTACGGCGGAGGAGGCCGACGCGGTCTGCGAGCGCCTCGTCGCGGTCGTCGAGCGGGCCGCCGGGCAGGGCTCCTAGGGGCGCGCCGCAGCAGATCTCCCCAGGTCGCGGCCGCCTCGCTTGCTACCGTGACTCGCGCATTCGGGGCCGCCGCGCGCGGTCCCGCGTCGTTTCGTCGAAAGGACCGCAGCCCATGTGCGGCATCGTCGGCTACGTCGGCCAGCGTCCCGTCCAGGAGCTGCTGCTCGGCGGCCTCCGAAAGCTCGAGTACCGCGGGTACGACTCCGCGGGCATCTCCGTGATCGCCGGCGACGGCATCGAGTCGGTGCGCGCCGTCGGCAACCTCGACGCGCTCGACCAGGCGATCCACCGCAACGGCGCCACCCCCGACGGCGACGGCGCGGTCGCGGTCGCCACCCGGCCGGCCACCACGGGGATCGGCCACACCCGGTGGGCCACGCACGGCCGCGTCTCCGAGGAGAACGCCCACCCGCACTTCGACACGACCGACCGCGTCCACGTCGTCGTCAACGGGATCGTCGAGAACTACATGGCGCTCAAGGAGCGGCTGTCCGACATGGGCGCCGTCTTCACCTCCGAGACCGACGCCGAGGTCATCGCGCACCTCGTCGCCCACCACCTCGCCCAGGGCGACCTCGTGTCCGCCGTCCTGGCCGCCTACGCGGAGCTCGAGGGCCACTTCGCCTTCGTGGCGATGTCGCTCGACGAGCCGGACCTGCTCGTCGGCGCCCGCAAGGAGTGCCCGTTGATCGTCGGCCGCGGCGACGGCGAGCAGTTCCTCGCGTCCGCGGTCCCCGCCTTCCTGCAGCACACCCGCCGCGTGCAGGTCGTCGAGAACGACGAGATCGTCGTGCTGCGCCCCGAGGGCGTGGAGATCCTGCTGCCCGACGGGACGCCGGTGGACCGCGAGGTCGTCGAGGTCGACTGGGACGAGGAGACCGCCGAGAAGGGCGGCTTCGAGACGTTCATGCTCAAGGAGATGCACGAGCAGGCCGACGCGCTGGCCGAGACGGTCGCCGACCGGACGGCGCGCGGCGACGGCGTCGACCTCGACGAGGAGGGCGCGCTGGACGAGGCCATCCTGCGCGACGCCCGGCGGATCGTCGTCGTCGCCTGCGGCACGAGCTACCACGCCGGGCTGATCGGCCGCTACGCGATCGAGTCGTGGGCGCGGCTGCCGGTCGAGATGGACATCGCCTCCGAGTACCGCTACCGCGACCCGGTGGTCGGCCCGGGCGACCTCGTCATCGGGATCACCCAGTCGGGGGAGACGGCCGACACGCTGGCGGCGATGCGGCTGGCGCGCGAGCGCGGCGCGACGGTCCTCGCGGTCACGAACGTCATGGGCTCGCAGGCCACGCGCGACGCCGACGGCGTCCTCTACACGCGCGCCGGCCTGGAGATCGGCGTCGCGGCGACGAAGACCTTCGTCTGCCAGGTCGCGGTCATGCTGCTCCTGGCGCTGCGCCTGGCCGAGCTGCGCGGCACGCTCCCGAAGGAGCGGCTCGCCGAGCTCGTCGGCGAGATGAAGCGGCTGCCCTCGGGCGTCGAGGAGATCCTCGAGACGCTGACGCCGCAGGTCGAGGCGCTGGCCGAGCACTGGTGGCAGGCGGACTTCTTCCTCTACCTCGGCCGCCACATCGGGCTGCCGGTCGCGCTCGAGGGCGCCCTGAAGCTCAAGGAGATCTCCTACATCGCCACCGACGCGTACGCGGCGGGGGAGATGAAGCACGGGCCGATCGCGCTGCTCGACGAGATGACGCCGGTCGTCTGCATCGCCACGGACTCGCCGGTGCTCGACAAGGTCGTCTCGAACATGCAGGAGGTGCGTGCCCGCGGCGCGCACGTCATCGCGATCACCACGGCCGGCAACGACGAGATCGGCAAGCACGCCGAGGCGACGCTGGCCGTCCCGCGGACCGACTGGATGCTGCAGGCCATCCTCGCGGTGATCCCGCTGCAGCTGCTGGCCTACGGCATCGCCCGCCGGCGCGGCCTGAACGTCGACCAGCCGCGCAACCTGGCGAAGACGGTCACCGTCGAGTAGAAAGCGGCGGCATGGACGCCGCCATCGGGCTCGACCTGCTCGAGATCGACCGCCTCGAGCGCGCGATCGCCCGCCGGCCGCGGCTGGCCGAGCGCCTCTTCACCGAGGGCGAGCGCGCCTACGCCGCGGGCAAGGCGCGGCCCGCGCAGCATCTCGCGGCCCGGTTCTGCGCGAAGGAGGCGGTGGCGAAGGCGCTGCGGCTGCAGGCGTGGAGCTGGCAGGACATCGAGGTCGTCAGCGGGCCGGACGGGGCGCGGATCGCGCTGCGCGGCAAGCTCGCCGAGCTCGGCGTCGACGTCGACGTGTCGCTGACGCACACGCGCGGGATGGCCGGCGCGGTGGCGCTGGTGCGCCGATGACGATGCTCGAGCTCGAGCCGCTGCCCGACGCCGAGCTGATGCGGGCGACCGATCGCTGGGCGATCGAGGACCGCGGGATCCCGTCGCTCGAGCTCATGGAGCGCGCGGGCGCCGGCCTGGCGCGCGTGACCGCCGAGGCCGGGTCGTCGGGCCGGGTGGTCGTGGTCTGCGGCGCCGGCAACAACGGCGGCGACGGGTTCGTCGCCGCACGGCTGCTGCACGAGGCCGGGCGCCACGTGCGCGTGCTGCTCGCCGGCGACGAGGCGAAGCTCACGCGCGACGCGGCGGTCAACCGCGAGCTGCTGCCGGTGGCGCTCGAGCCCTGGGACCGGCGGGCGCTCGACGGCGCCGGGGTCGTCGTCGACGCGCTGCTCGGGACGGGCTTCGCCGGCGCGCTGCGGCCGGGTCCGGTCGCCGACGCGGTCGCCGCGATCCTGGACGCCGGCGCGCCCGTCGTCGCCGCCGACGTGCCGAGCGGGATCGACGCGTCCACGGGCGAGGTCGCCGGCCCGGCCGTCGTGGCCACCGCGACGGCGACCTTCCACGCCGCCAAGCCCGGCCTGTGGATCTCACCGGGCAAGCGCCATGCGGGCCGGGTGGAGGTGATCGACATCGGGATCCCCGCCGGCGCCCCCGGCGCCGCGCTCGCGGGGCTGATCCGCGGCGGGTCGGGGCTGGCGCCGCGCGGGCCGGAGTCGACGAAGTTCAGCTCCGGTCACGTCCTCGTCTGCGGCGGCTCGACCGGGCTGACCGGCGCGCCGACGATGGCCGCCGAGGGCGCGATGCGCGCCGGCGCGGGCTACGTGACCGCGTGCGTCCCCGCCTCGCTGAACGCGATCTTCGAGATCCGGCTCCTCGAGGTCATGACGAAGCCGCTGCCCGACGACGGCGGGGCGCTGACCCCCGACGGGGTCGACGTGGTCCTCGACGAGGCGAAGCGGCGCGGCGGGGCGCTCGTGCTCGGGCCCGGGTTCGGTCGTGCGGAGCCGAGCGTCGTGCTGGTGCGCGAGCTGGCGCGGCGCGCGCCCGTTGCGCTCGTGCTCGACGCCGACGGGCTCAACGCCCACGCCGGCCGCATCGAGGATCTGGCGGCGCGGCGCGCGCCGACCGTCATCACGCCGCACGCGGGGGAGCTGGGCCGGCTGCTCGAGGTCGACTCCGGCGAGGTCGCGTCCCGCCGGCTGCACCACGCCCGCGAGGCGGCGCGCCGGGCGAACGCGGTCGTCGTGCTGAAGGGCGACGACACGATCGTCGCGGCGCCCGACGGGCGGGTCGGCGTCAGCCGGGGCGACGCGCCGGGCCTCGCCACGGCGGGCACCGGCGACGTCCTCTCGGGCGTGGTGGCGGCGATCCTCGCGCAGGGCGCCGAGCCCTTCGAGGGCGCGTGCGTCGCCGTCGAGCTGCACCGCCGGGCCGGCCGGCGCGCCGCCGCCGACGTGGGCAGCGCGGACGGCGTCATCGCCTCCGACGTGATCGCCGCGCTGCCGAGGGTCCGCGGCGTCGACTAGTCTCCCGCGCCCATGCAGGTGCGCGAGATCATGGAGACCGACGTCCCGACCGTCACGCCCGACCAGCCGGTCGAGGACGCGATCCGGCTGCTGCGCGAGCACGACCTGCCGGGCGTGTGCGTGGTCAACGACGGCGGCCGCTGCGTCGGCATCATCACCGAGAACGACCTCGTGATCTCCGACGAGCAGGGCGATCTGCACCTGCCGCACTACATCGAGCTCTTCGGCGGCGTCATCTACCTCGAGCCGCTGAAGCGCTTCGAGGAGCGGTTGCGGAAGGCGTTCGCGTCGCGGGTGTCGGACATGATGACCGAGGATCCGATCACGGTCGATGCCGACGCGGACGTCGAGGAGGCGGCGCGGCTCATCGCCCGTCACCGGCACAACCGGCTGCCGGTCTCGGAGCACGGGCGCTTCGTCGGGGTCGTCACCCGCCTCGACGTGCTCGAGGCGCTCCACGGCGAGCGCTGACCATGCGCCGGGCCGAGGCCCGCGTCGACCTGGCCGCCGTCGAGGCGAACTGCGCGCGCCTGCTCGCGGCGGTGGCGGACGGCACCCAGCTCTGCGTCGTCGTCAAGGCCGAGGCCTACGGCCATGGCGCGCTGGCCTGCGCGCGCGCCGCGCAGGCGGCGGGCGCGACGTGGCTGGCGGTGGCCACCGCGGACGAGGCGGCGGCGCTGCGCGCCGGCGGCATCGAAGGCCCGCTGCTGGTGCTCGGCGCGCTCACCGACGAGGAGCTCGAGGTGGCGATCGCCGCGCGCGCCGACGTCGGGGCGTGGAGCCCGGCGTTCGTGGCGAAGGTCGCCGGGCGCGCGCGCATCCACGTCAAGCTCGACACCGGGATGGGCCGCCTCGGCACGCGCGACGTCGCGGAGGCCGACGCCACGGTCGACGCCGCCGGCGAGGCGCTCGCCGGGCTGTGGACGCACTTCGCCACCGCCGACGAGCGCGGCGACGCCTTCTTCGGCGAGCAGCTCGAGCGCTTCCGGGCGTGGGCGCTCCCGCACAAGGCGCGGCGACCCGAGCTGCTGCTGCACGCCGCCAACAGCGCCGCCACGCTGCGCGATCCCGCGTCGCACTTCGACCTCGTCCGCTGCGGGATCGCCGTCTACGGGATGGACCCGTTCGGCGCCGACCCGGCGGCCGAGGGCCTGCGGCCGGCGCTCGAGCTGCGGTCCTACGTCGCCGAGGTCAAGCGCTGCGAGCCCGGGCAGTCGGCGGGCTACGGCCGGCGCTTCGTCGCGACGCGGCCGACCTGGATCGCCACGCTGCCGATCGGCTACGGCGACGGCTGGCGCCGCGCGCTGACCAACGACGCCGACGTGATCATCCGCGGGCGCCGGCATCCGTCGGTGGGGACCGTCTCGATGGACAACATCACCGTCGACCTCGGCCCCGAGACCGACGTGCGGCGCGGCGATCCGGCCGTGCTCGTCGGGGAGGGCATCCTCGCCGAGGAGGTGGCGCGCCGGATGGGCACCATCAACTACGAGGTGACGACGGGGCTGCTGGCGCGCGTGCCGCGCGTCCACCATCGCGGCGGGGAGGCCGCCGGCCGATGACGGACGCGCCGGACGTCCGCGACCTCGTCCGCGAGGCGCTGGCGGGCGAGCGGGCATGGGTGGTCGGCGGCGCGGTCCGCGACCGGCTGCTCGGCCGCACGGTCCTCGACGTCGACGTGGCGATCGACGGCGACCCGCGCGCCGCGGCGACGGCCGTCGCCCGCGCCGCCGGCCGCGGCGCGGCGCGCTTCGAGCTGTCCGACGCCTTCGGGACGTGGCGGGTCGTCGGCCCGTCGCAGGGCTGGCAGGTCGACGTCTCGCCGGTCCGCGGCGGCTCGATCGAGGCCGACCTGGCCCTGCGCGACCTCACGATCAACGCGATGGCCGAGCCGGTGGCCGGCGGCCCGGTCGTCGACCCGTTCGGCGGCGAGGCCGACCTGGCCGCGCGGCGCGCCCGCGCCGCCTCCGAGCGCGCCTTCGCGGATGACCCGCTGCGCTGCCTGCGCGTCGCGCGCTTCGCCTGCGAGCTCGAGCTCGACGTCGAGCCGGGCACCGCCGCGCTCGTGCGCCGCCACGCCGGCGACCTGGCGAGCGTCGCGGGGGAGCGCGTCTTCGCCGAGCTCAAGCGCATCGTCGCCGCGCCGCGCATCCGTGCCGGCCTGGAGCTGATGGCCCGGCTCGACCTGACGCCGGTCGTGCTGCCCGAGCTCGCCGCGCTCGACGGCGTCGAGCAGAACCGCTACCACCACGCCGACGTCCTCGGCCACACGCTCGAGGTGCTCGACGCGACGCTCGCGCTCGAGGCCGACCCCGGGGCGGTGCTCGGCGCCGAGCACGCGGAGGCGATCGCCGCGCTGCTCGACGAGCCGCTCGCCGACGGGCTCACGCGCCGGGACGCGCTGCGGCTCGGCGCGCTGCTGCACGACGCCGCCAAGCCGCAGACGCGTGCCGTCGGTCCCGACGGCGAGACGCTCGGGTTCCCGCGCCACGACGTCGTCGGGGCGGAGATGGCCCGCGACGCGCTCGAGCGGCTCCGCGCCAGCGAGCGCCTGCGGGCGCATGTCGCGGCGCTCACCCGCCACCATCTGCGGCTCGGGTTCCTCGTGCACCACCGGCCGCTCTCGCGCCGCGCGATCTACGAGTACCTCACCACCACGGAGCCGGTGGAGGTCGACGTCACGCTGCTGTCGGTGGCCGACCGGCTGGCGACGCGTGGCCGCAAGGCCGACGAGGCCATCGCCAAGCACGTCGACCTCGCTCGGGAGGTGGTGGGGGAGGCGCTGCGCTGGCGCGCCGGCGCGACGCGCCCGCGGCCGCTGCTGCGCGGCGACGAGCTGGCGCGCGAGCTCGGCATCGCGCCGGGGCCCGAGCTGGGCCGCCTGCTCGCGGCGCTCGCCGAGGCGCAGTTCGCCGGCGAGGTGCGCGACCGTCAGGAGGCGCTCGCGGCGGCCCGGTCGCTGCTGTCGTCCGAGGGGCCCTGACCGCCGGCGCGGCGGGCGAGCGCGCGGGCGGTGGCGTAGACCGCCCGGGCGGCGTCGACGACGCGCTCGTAGACGACGTTGTCGGCGGTGTCGGTCGGCCAGTGGTAGTTGGCCGGCTCCTTGCGGTGGTTGACCGAGCCCATCATCGCCGTGCGGTAGCCGTCGCGGACCGCGATCAGCGCGTCGGAGCCGAACGAGAACTTCAGGCCGCGGCGGATGTGGACGCCCTCCTCGCGAGCCGCGTGCTCGATGAGGTCCTTGAAGGCGTCGTCGTAGCGGTAGGGGATGAGCATGCCCTCGCGCTCGGGCAGCGTGAGCTCGGGCGAGCCGACGGTGTCGACGACGAAGACGTGCGTGCGCTCGCGCGGCAGCTTCGGCCACCAGGTGCGCGCGAAGCCCTGCATGCCCTCCTCGAAGGACTCCTCGCTGCCCGTGGAGACCAGGACGACGCGCAGGCCGGGGATCGGCCGCTCGCGCAGCATCCGCGCCATCGCGAGCACGACCGCCACGCCGGTGAGGTTGTCGTTGGCGCCGGGGACGACCTTGCGCGCGCCGATGTCGGCGAAGGCCGCGGCGCTGCCGAGCGACAGGAGCGTGCCGATCCGGCGGGCGCGGCGCGAGCCGGTCGCGCTGCCGAGCGCGACGAGGAGCGGCCCGCCGAAGACGAGCCACATGAGCGGCGGCGAGGTGTTCGACTTGTCGAAGACCCACGGCGCGTGGCGGTCGATCGCCTCGGGCAGCCGCGGGTCGAAGATGGCGCCGGCGTGGGCGGCGTCGTGGTGCGAGACGATCACGAGGGTCTCGGTGGCGCTCGGATCGCCGGCCTCGGCGACGACGTTCCACGTGCGCTTGCGGCGGCCGACGACGCGGCGCGTCCAGTGGCGCCAGATGACGAGGTCGTCCCACACGGCGGCGGCGGCGATCGCGCCGACGGCGGCCCCGAGGACGCGGCGGCGGCCGCCGACCAGGCCGGCGACGGCGCCGGCGCCGGTGGCGAGGCCGAGCGGCCACCAGTAGCCGCCGTGCGACGGATGGTCCTCCAGGACGGGGTCGAGGCCCTCCTCGCGCAGCCGCTCGGCGATCCACTCGGCGGCGCGGCGCTCGCCCTCGGAGGCCGAGCCCCGCTCGAAGCTCGCGAGGTGGCGGACGGCCGTCTCGATGAGGGAGCGATCGGGGGTCACGGCGCGCGTCAGGCTATAGGGTCCGCCCGGCCATGAGCCTGCTCCGACTGGACCACGACGGCCCGCTGGCCGTCCTCACCTTCGACCACCCGCCGCTCAACCTCTTCGACCACGAGCTCATCGACGCGCTCGAGGCGCGCGTCGACGAGCTGAGCGCCACGCCGCCGCGCGGGCTGCTGATCCGGGCCGAGGGCAAGGTCGTCTCCGGCGGCGTCGACGTCGGCAAGGTGTTCGACGGGCTCGACCCGCAGGTCGCCGGCCGGATGTGGGCGCGGCTGCTGGCGATGATCCACCAGGTCGAGCAGCTGCCGTGCCCGACGGTCTTCGCCGCGCACGGCCTCACGCTCACCGCGGCGTTCGAGCTGTCGCTCGCGTGCGACCTGCTCGTGGCGGCCCGGTCGGCGAGGTTCGGCCTCGTCGAGAAGGTCGTCGGGCTCACGCCGGCGATGGGCGGCACGCAGCGGCTGGCCGAGCGCGCCGGGCCGGCGCGGGCGCGCGAGTTCGTCATGACCGGCGAGCTGTACCCGGCCGAGACGCTGGAGCGCTGGAACGTCGTCAACCGCGTCTTCGACGACGAGGGCTTCGACGATGCGGCGCGGGCGTTCGCGAAGAGCCTCGCCGAGGGGCCGACGCTCGCGCACGCGGTGACCAAGCAGCTCGTCCGCGCGCAGCTGCAGGGCGGCGTCCTGCAGGCCGACGCGCTCGTCCCGAAGCTCTGCGGCGAGCATCTCTTCGCCACCGAGGACCTGCAGAACGCGGTGCGCTCGTTCCTCGAGGACGGGCCGGGCAAGGCGACCTACCAGGGCCGATGATCGCCCACGAGGTCGTCGGCAGCGGCGAGCCGCTGCTGATGATCATGGGGCTGTCGGGCACCCGCAAGGCGTGGTGGCGGCTGCTGCCGCACCTCACCGAGCACGCCGAGTGCATCGTCTTCGACAACCGCGGCACCGGCGACTCGCCGGGGGTGCGCGGGCCGCTGTCGATGCGCGACCTCGTCGAGGACGCGCTCTCGGTGCTCGACGCGACCGGGCACGACTCGGCGCACGTCCTCGGCGTGTCGATGGGCGGGATGATCGCCCAGCACCTCGCGCTCGACCATCGCGAGCGGGTGCGGTCCCTCGTGCTCGGCTGCACGACGCCGGTCGGACGCTCGGGGCTGCCGCCGTGGCGGCTGCTGGCGGCGACCGCGCTGCGACCGGTCGTGGGCCCCGGGAAGACCGCGCCGCTGCTGGCGCCCGCGCTCTACGGCGAGCGGACGCGTCGCGAGCACCCCGAGCGGATGCGCGAGGACCTCGCCAAGCGGCTCGACGAGGCCGTGAGCGCGAGGACGTCGTTCGCCCAGATGCTGGCGATCGGCGGCCACTCGACCCGCGACCGCCTCGGCGAGCTGGCGGGACTGGACGTGACGGTGATCCACGGCGAGGACGACGCGCTCGTGCCCTTCGAGCGCGGCGTCGAGCTCGCCGAGGGCATCCCGGGCGCGCGGCTGGTGGCGATCCCGGCGTGCGGCCACATGCTCACGACCGACGCCGAGGAGGAGTCCGCGGCCGCCGTGGTGGAGCACCTGCAGCGCGTGCGGGCGGCGGCCGCGTAGGAGGCGCTCAGCGGCCGGTGCGCCGCATCCCGCGCACCGCGAGGGCGCCGAGCGCGAGCAGCATCCCGGCGATCGCCAGCAGCGCGGGCCAGGTGTCGGCCCAGGTGACGTCGCCGACGAAGCCCTGGCGCACGCCTTCGAGCACGTACGTCATCGGGTTGATCGTGGCGACGTCGCGCAGCCAGCCCTGGAGGAGGTCCTCCGGGGCGTAGGCGGTCGTGAACAGCACGAGGATGAACGAGCCCATCTGCATGAGCGGGGCCGCCTGCTGCGTTCGCACCCGCAGCGCCAGCGAGATCGCGTAGAAGGCCAGGCAGGAGGCGGTCCCCATGACGAGCAGCGCCGTGAGCGCGAGCGCCACGAGGCCGGGGAACGGGACGCCGAGCAGCAGGCCGGCGAGCAGCACGACGCTCGCCGGCAGCAGGCAGCGCAGCGCGGCCGAGCCGACGAGCCCGGCGAGCAGCGTCGTGCGCGGGGCCGGCACGAGCAGCAGCCGGTCGAACCACCCGCGCTCGATGTCGCGGGCGAGGTTCACGCCCGTCGCCGCGCCGGTGAACCCGGCGCCCTGGAGCATCCCCACGGGGACGACCCACGTCGCGAACTCGTCGCCGGTGTAGCCCGGCAGGGCGTGCGCCGCGCCGAAGACGCTGGTGATGCCGACCAGGAAGATCGTCGGCGCGAGGATGCCGGGGATCGAGGCGCCCGGCACGCGGAGGATCTCGTTGAGCCCGCGGCGGCTGAGCGCCGCCACGATGTGCAGCTGCGCGGTCACGGCTCGCGCAGCCTCGTACGCAGGCTCACGACGCACAGCCCGGTCATCACGACCGCGATCCCGAGCGCGGCGACGATGCCGTCCACCGTCGCCGTCGCCGACACCCCGGAGACGATCGGCTCGCGGAGCCCGTCGGCGATGTAGCTCAGCGGGTTGTACTCCGCGATCGCGTCGGCGGGCGCCTGCAGCAGCCCCTGCGGGAACCAGGCCGACGAGACGAACAGCACGACGAGCACGATCGGGAAGATGCCCTGGACGGTCGAGGCGTTGCGGGCGCGCAGCGCGATCGTCACCCCGATGGCGCCGAACCCGACGCCGGCCAGCGTGCCGATCAGCAGGATCAGCAGCACCCCGAGCACGCCGCCCTCGACGTGCGCGCCGAAGATCCAGCCGACCGCCAGGAACCAGAGCACCTGCGCGACCGCCACCACCGACGCGGCGACGAGCCGCGCCAGCACGATCGCCACGCGCGGGATCGGCGCGACGACGAGACGGTCGAAGAAGCCGGCCTCGATCTCCAGTGCCGTCGCGATGCCGGCCGACACCCCGCCGAGCATCAGCGACTGCGTCATCGCGCCCGCGAGCTGGAAGTCCAGGAAGCTCGACACCGCGGGGAAGCCCGGCAGCTCGGTCGAGTGCGAGAGGCCGCCGACGTTGACGGCGAGGAACAGCGACGGCATGACGAGCAGCGGCGCCGCGAACTGCGGCCGGCGGGCGATGTTGCGCAGCGCGCGCCGCGCGAGCGCGAGGACCGGCCGGGTCATCCGGCGCGCCCGGCCCCCTCGAGGTGCCGGCCGGTCTTCTCCGCGAACACGTCGTCGAGCGTCGGCTGCACGAGCTCGAGCGCGGCGACCTCGAGGCCCGCCTCGTCGAGCGCCCGCACGACCGGCGCGATCGTCGTCGCGCCCCCCGAGACGGCCAGCCGCACGTCGCAGTGCTCCGGCGCCCCGTCGAGCTCGCCGAACCGGGCCAGCACGCCGTGGGCGCGCTCCAGGTCGGGCCGGTCGCCCGCGAGCGTGATCTCGAGATGCGAGCCCCCGACCTCCGCCTTGAGCGCGGCGGGGGTGCCCTCCGCGACGATCCGGCCGGCGTTGATGATCCCGACGCGGTCGGCGAGCTGGTCGGCCTCCTCGAGGTACTGCGTCGTCAGGAAGACGGTCGTGCCGCCCGCCTTCAGCCGCCGCACCTCGTCCCACAGCGTCATCCGCGACACCGGGTCCAGCCCGGTCGTGGGCTCGTCGAGGAACAGCACCTCGGGCTCGTGGATGAGCGCGAGCGCGAGGTCGAGCCGGCGCCGCATGCCGCCCGAGTAGGTGGCGACCCGGCGGTCCTGCGCGCTGGCGAGGCCGACCCGCTCGAGCAGGTCCTGACCGCGCCGGCGCACCGACTTCGGGGCGATCCCGTGCAAGGTCGCTTGCAGCTCCACGAGCTCGCGCCCGGTCATGAGACCGTCGAGGGCGGCCTCCTGGAGCGCGACGCCGATGCGACGGCGGACGGCGTCCGGCTCGCTGGCGACGTCGTGCCCGGCGACCGTCGCGCGGCCCCCGGTGGGGCGCAAAAGCGTGACCAGCATGCGGACCGTCGTGGTCTTCCCGGCGCCGTTGGGGCCGAGGAAGCCGTAGACCTCGCCCGGCGCGACGGCCAGGTCGATGCCCTTGACGGCCATCAGCCCGCCCTTGAACTCGCGTTGCAGTCCCTGCGTCTCGATCGCGGCCATGGCAGCCGCGCAGTGTACGGACCGCATCGTCCGCACCCGCGTCGTGTTCAATTGCCGTGTGAAGCCACGACTCCTCCGCACGCTCATCGCCGCCGCCGGTGCCGTGTCGGTCGCCCTCGCGACGGCTCCCGCCGCGAGCGCGATCATGACCGAGATCGGCGCGACCGGCGCCCAGGCGACCGGGCTGCCGTCGTGCCCGACCGACTGCATCGCGGTCACGCGCACGACCGGCTACCAGGCCAAGGTGAACGGCACCCGCGAGCTGTACGTCGTCCCGCGCAAGGGCCGCATCGTGGCCTGGTCGATCACGCTCGGCAACCCCGGCGAGCGCCAGCGGGAGTTCTTCGCCGACAACTTCGGCGGCGCGTCGCGCGCCGCGATCTCGGTGCTGCAGCCGGTCGGCGAGCGCAAGCGCGACGTCCAGCGCAAGACGATCGCCCGCAGCCCGTTCGTGCGGCTCGGGCCGTACTTCGGCAGCACGGTCCAGTTCCCGCTCCTGCACGCGCTGCGCGTGAAGAAGGGCCAGATCATCGCGCTGACCGTCCCGTCGTGGGCGCCGGCGCTCGCCGCCGGCCTGCCGTCGGAGACGTCGTGGCGCGCCAGCCGCGCCGACAACTGCACCGACCAGGCGACGACGCAGCTGCAGACGGCGCAGAAGGTCGGCGACACGGCGATGTACAAGTGCCACTACCGGACGGCCCGGCTGACCTACAGCGCCACGCTGATCTCGACCGTGCCGCAGCCGATCAGCGGCACGTCGCCGACCGAGGAGGACACCGGACGCTGACGCGCGCCATGCGCGGCGTCCTGACCGCTGGGACGCCGCGATGGCGGGCAGACTGGGAGGCGTGACGCCTCCCAGTCGCACGGAGGGCCTGCGCCGCAGCCGCCGGTTGCGCCGCCGTGGACGGCTGGCGTGGGCGCGCTTCGCGCGCACGACCGAGGAGTCCGTCACGGCGTTCTTCGCCCATCGCGGGCCGCAGTTCGCGGCGGCGATCGCGTTCTACGCGCTGTTCGCGATCTTCCCGCTGGCGATCCTCGTCGTCGTCGCCTTCGGCGTCGTCATCGGCGACGACGACGCACGCGAGCACGTCGTCACGTTCCTGCTCGACAACCTGCCGCTGAGCGCCGACCAGGGCCGCCGGGACCTCGAGCGGCTGCTCGCCGGCGTCACCCGCGACACCGGCGCGCTCGGGGCGGTCGGCATCGGCGGGCTCGTCCTCTCGGCGAGCGGGCTCATGGGCGCGGCGCGCAGCGCGCTGAACGAGGCGTTCGACGCGGACCTGACGGCGCCGCGCCGCCCGCCGCTGCAGGGCAAGGCGCTCGACGTGCTGCTCGTGTTCGGCGCCGGGCTCGTGATCGGGCTCTCGCTCGTGCTCACCGTGGCGGTGCAGGTCGCCGCCCGCAAGAGCGCCGAGCTCGACTGGCTCGGCTCGTTCGGCGGGACGCTCGCCGACTGGCTGCTCAAGCTCGGGCCGCTCATCCCGGTGCTGCTCGCGCTCGCGGTCTTCTGGACGCTGTACGTGGTCGTGCCGATGCGCCGCGTCCGGTTCCGCGACGTGTGGCCGGGGGCGGTGGTCGCGGCGCTCGGCTACGAGCTCGTCAAGACGGGCTTCGGCGTCTACCTCGACGGGTTCGCGGACTACAGCGCCGTGTACGGCAGCCTCGGCGCGGTCGTCGCGTTCCTCGTGTTCGTGCTGCTCGCCGCCGGCGTGTTCCTGCTCGGCGCCGAGGTGGCGGCGCGCTGGCCGGCGGTGCGCGACGCCGGCGAGGACGACCTGCTCGCGCCGGGCGAGCCGATCGGGCCGCGGGTGCGGCGGCTGCTCGTCGGGCTCGCGCGGCGGACCGAGTAGGGCGACGGGCGGATCGCCCGGGCCCGCGTCAGCAGGCGCCGGGGTTCTGGTTGCAGAAGTCGTCGAAGCCGGCGCCGCCGGTGTCACCCGTGTCGGAGCCGGTGTCGGCGGGGGGCGTCGCGGTGCCGCCGGTGTCGCCCGTCGCGTCCGGCGTGGCCGTCCCGGTGCCGGTCGAGCTCGACGTCGACGGCGCGCTCGTGCCGCCGGTCGACGGCGTGACCGCCGTGCCGCCGGTCGTGCCCGAGGACGTGCCGGTCGACGACGACGTGCTCGACGACGCGTCGGTCGACGTGGTCGAGGTCGTCGACGTCGTGTCGGTGCTGGTGTCGGTCAGGGCCGCGTCGGAGCCGCCGCTGAGGCCGACGAGATCCTCGTCGGAGACGGTGATCTCCGGCGTCGTCGCCGGAGCCTCCTCGGAGACCTGCTGGCCGCCGCACGCCGCGACGCCCGCGCCGAGGGCGAGGGCGGCGAGTCCGGCGGCGATGTGAGAGGCGCGCAGAGCGGCCATCGGAGCTCAGGAGAGCGGCGCCATCCGGCGTCCGCAGGTGGGGCAGTCGTTGAGGTCCTTCTGCGCGAGCTGGTCGCACCAGTTGCAGAAGCGCAGGTTCTCGACCGCCCAGGGCAGGCGGGACTTCGAGGGCGGCAGCGGCAGGACGATGCCGACCGGCTCGAGCTCCTCGCCGGTGTCCCGATCGACGTAGATCTCGTCGGGGTCGGCTTCGATGATGATCTCGCGGCCCGTGGAGGGCGTGCGCATGCGGTAGCGCTGAAGCGTCATGAGACAGGGCACGATACCGGAGTGCGCGTCCTGATCTTCCACGGCTACCTGCTGCGAGGTACCGGCTCGAACGTCTACAACGCCAAGCTCGCCGAGGCGCTCCGCCATCTCGGCCACGAGGTCCACCTGCTCTGCCAGGAGCGCCACGCCCGCGAGCTGCCGTGGGTCGACGCGGTGGGGGAGTGGCGCGACGGGCGGCTCGAGGTCGAGCTGCTGCGCGAGCCGGTGCGCGCCACGGTCTACCGCCCGGACATCGGGACGCTGCTGCCGGTCTACGTCGCCGACCGCTACGAGGGCTTCGACGCGCGCCCGCTGCCCGCGTGCAGCGACGAGGAGATCGAGGCGTACGTGGCGCGCAACGTGGCCGCCGTGCGCGACGTCGCCGAGCGCGCGCGCCCGGACGTGGCGCTGGCCAACCACCTGGTGATGGGCCCCGCGATCCTGGCGCGCGCCGGGGTGCCCCGCGGGGTCAAGGTCCACGGCAGCGCGCTCGAGTACGTCGTCAAGCCGCATCCCGAGCGCTTCCTGCGGTACGCCGAGGAGGGGCTGGCGGACGCCCGGGCGGTGCTGGTCGGCTCCCTGCACACCGGCGCCTCGCTGTGGGCGGCGATGGACGACCGCGTGCCCGGCCTGCGGGAGCGGACGCGGCTGGGGCCGCCGGGCGTGGACGTCGAGCAGTTCGCCCCCCGCGAGCCGGACGCCGCGGCGCGGGCGCTGCGCGCGCTCGCCGAGCGCCTGGCGGCCGAGCGGCCGGCCGCGGGCGGCGGCGACGCGTTCGCGCTCGACCACGCCGCCGCGGGGCGAGCGCTGCTGACGCTGCGCCCGGGCGCCGACCGGCTCGTGGCCTACACCGGCAAGCTCATCGTCAGCAAGGGCGTCGACCTGCTGCTCGCCGCGTGGCCGCTCGTGCTCGCCGAGGTCCCGGAGGCCAAGCTCGTCGTCGTCGGGTTCGGCGCCTACCGCGACGGCCTCGAGCGGCTGCAGGCGGCGCTGGCGGCCGGCGACCTCGACGCCGCCGGCGCGATCGCCGACCGCGGCCGCGAGCTCGAGGGCGGGCCGCGCGCGCCGCTGCGCCACCTGCGGGCCTTCCTCGACGGCGACGCGGCGCGCTCGCCGGCCTACCGCACGGCGGCGGCCCGGCTCGGCGAGCGGGTGGTGTGGTGCGGGCGCCTCGAGCACGCCGAGCTGGCCGAGATCCTGCCCGCGTGCGAGGCGCAGGTCGTGCCGAGCACGTTCCCGGAGGCCTTCGGCATGGTGGCCGCCGAGGCGGCCGCCTGCGGGGCGCTTCCCGTGTCCGCGGCGCATTCGGGCCTCGCCGAGGTCTCGCGCGCGCTGGCCGCCGCGGCCCCCGCCGAGGCCGCGGAGCTGCTGTCGTTCGCGGTCGGCCCGCGCTCGGTGCAGGACCTCGCCGAGCGGCTGGTCGCCTGGCTGCGCGCCGGCGACGAGCTGCGTGCCGCCACCCGCGACGCGCTCGTCGCCACGGCGCGCGAGCGGTTCTCGTGGGAGGGCGTGGCCAACGGGGTCGTCGCCGCCGGCCAGGGCCGGATCGGCGACCTGCCGGTGCCCGAGTAGCCGCGCCGGACGCGTGTCCCGGACGCCGCGTCGCAGTTCCGGCTGGCGCTCGCGCCGGTGCCTCGGTTAGAGTCCGCCGCGCGATGGAGAGGTCGCTGCCCTTGGGGAGGGTCACCACAGTCGCCGCCGGCGTGCTGGCGGCCGCGCTGCTCGCCGGGTGCGGGAGTCAGAGCGCGACGCAGTCGAGCGACAACCTGGTCGCCGGCAAGCAGCTGTTCGTCGAGCGCTGCGGCGCCTGTCACACGCTCGCCCGGGCGGGCACGAGCGGCACGCAGGGGCCGAACCTCGACGCGGCGTTCCGCCAGTCGCTGTCGGAGGGGTTCGGGCGCAGCGCGGTGCGCGGCGTCGTCGTCGAGCAGATCAAGCACCCGATGGGGCAGATGCCCGGCGACCTCGTCGACGGCGACCAGGTCACCGACGTGGCGGCCTACGTCGCCGCCTCGGTCGCCAAGCCGGGCGAGGACACCGGCCTGCTGGCGACCGCGGTGCAAGAGGCCGGGGGCGGCGAGCCCGCCGTCGAGAAGGACGGCGTGCTGGAGATCGACGCCGACCCCAACGGCCAGCTGGCGTACGTCACCGACCAGGCGAAGGCGCAGCCCGGCCCGGTCACGATCCGCATGGGCAACGAGTCCCAGGTCGAGCACGACATCGCCGTGGAAGGTCCCGGCGTGCCGGAGACGAAGGGCCCGGTCGTCGGCAACGGCGGCGTCTCGGAGCTGAAGACCACGCTGAAGCCCGGCACGTACCAGTACTTCTGCACCGTGCAGGGCCACCGCGAGGGCGGCATGGAGGGAACGCTGACCGTCCGCTGACGCGGCGCGGGCCCTCCGGAGAGGGCCCGCGGGACTCCAACGCGTGCGCCGCCAGGCGCGAGGAGTCCTGAGCGTCGATCGCCCCCGCGTAGCGCGGGGACGCGGCGCCTAGTTGTTCGGGCTCGAGGCGCTGATGTCGGCCAGCGCGGACTCGTCGTCGAGCTCGACGGCGAGGTCGCCGATGGAGACGATGCCGACCGGGCGCCCGTCCTGGACGACGGGGAGCCGGCGCACGTCCTTCTCGCGCATGATGCGCGCGGCGTCGCTGGCGCTCTGATCCGGCGTGACGGTCGTCACCGGCTCGGTGACCACGTCGCCGACCTTGGTGGACGACGGGTCGCGCCCGTCGGCGATCGCGCGGACCACGATGTCACGGTCGGTGACGATCCCCTTGAGCTCGCCGCCGTCGGCGACCAGGACGTCGCCCACGTCGGAGTCGCGCATGAAGCGGGCCGCGTCGGTGAGCGGGGAGCTCGGCTGGACGACGACCGGATCGTGCGTCATGACCTCGTTGACCGTGCGGGCCATCTCGGTACCTCCTTCACTGTCGGGTTCGCTCTCTCACGAGCGGCTACCCGACCGTCGCCATCACGACACGGCGCGGACGACGAGCGCCAGCACGACGATGACGACCGCCACGGCGAGGACCCAGCCGAGGAAGCGGAACGCCTCCGCCTCCGAGCGCAGCGGGTTGATCACGGCGCGGGGAGGCGGTCGATCACAGCAGGTAGACCGTCGAGTACACGATCACCCACATGATGTCGACGAAGTGCCAGTAGATCCCGGGGATCTCGATCCCGTGGTGATGCTCCGGCGAGAAGTGGCCGCGGAAGACGCGGATCGTCACGAACGTCAGCAGCATCAGGCCGATGAAGACGTGGGCGCCGTGCAGGCCCGTCAGCCCGTAGAAGATGCTGCCCTGGGCGGTGTCCGACGGCGCGAAGCCGATGTGGACGTACTCGTTGATCTGGACGAACAGGAAGGTCGCGCCCAGCAGCGTCGTCGCCAGGATGCCGGCCTTCATGCCGAAGCGGTTGCCCGCCTTCGCGGCCATCACCGTCCAGTGCATCGTCAGCGACGACGACAGCAGGATCGCGGTGTTGACGCCCGCGATCAGCTTCGGCAGCTCGGTGCCCTCGGCCGGCCACTGGTCTCCCGCCACCACCCGGATGAAGAAGTAGGCGGTGAAGAAGGCCCCGAAGACCATCACCTCGCTGATGATGAACAGCAGCATCCCCAGCGTCTGGGGATCGACGCGCGAGGAGCGGTTCGCCGGGGGCGGACCGTGATGGTCGTGGAGGGTGAGGGCGCCGGCTTCCATGCTCAGCTCACCGCCGCCCGCTGGCGGTCCTCGGCCACCACGTGCTCGACCGGCGCCGGCGACGCCTTGCGGATCCGCTCGACGACGTCGGCGCGCAGCCAGCGCGAGCGCTCGGGCCCGAAGGTCGAGACGACGACCTCGTCGACGCGGAAGAGCTGCAGGGCGTTCTTCGCGGCCGTGGCGGGATCGGGGTCGCCGATCATGCCGGCCGCGAGCAGGCCCTCCTCGCGGAGGCGCTCCAGCAGCTGCTGCATCCGGCCGCGCGCGCGGTGGGCGTGGTGGCCCTCGCCGCCCTCCTGCGGGACGACGACGATGAAGAGCCGCGGATCGCCGCCGTCGGCCGCCTTCTCCTTGAGGTGGCGGCAGAGCGTGTCCGTGCTGGCGGTCCGGTTGGCGATGACGAGCGTGACGGTGAAGGGCAGGCCCTCGCGGTCGACGTCGGTGACGACGTGCTCGACGGGCAGCCCCGACGACTCGGCGATCCGGTCGACGAGGTCGCGGCGCAGCCAACCCGACACCGTCGCCGGCTTCGTCGAGATGATCACCTCGTCCGGGTGGAAGTCGCGGATCGCGTCCATCGCGGCGGTGTACGGGTCGGGATCGCCGACCTCGCCGATGGCCTCGATCCCCATCCGGTCGCGGAGGTACGTGCGGGCGAGGTCGACGCGGACCTGGGCGGCCTGGTGGACGAAGTCGTCGTAGATGATGGCGCCGTGGAGCGGCCGGGTGCGCGGCACGCAGATGACGATCTGCACGTCGTCGTCGGCCTCGGCGCGCGTGCGCACCGCCTCGATCAGGCTCTCGCCGGCGATCGTCTCGTTGGCCACGACCAGGATGCGCTTCATGGCTCAGTCCCCCGCTGGCGCGGCACCCGACGGCGCCGCGGTCGTTTTCACCTCAGCGCCCTTGAAGACGCCGTGCACGGCCCCCGGTACCCCGTACTCGTACGGGCCGCCCACGACGGTCGGCACCGTGTCGAAGTTGAAGATCGGCGGGGGCGACGAGACCTGCCACTCGAGCGTGAGGGCGCGCCACGGGTTCGCCGGGGCGCGGACACCCGCCCGCCACGAGATGACGATGTTGTAGACGAAGATCAGGGTGCTGAGGCCGACCACGAAGGACGCGATCGAGATGAAGAGGTTCCAGCCGGCGAACTGGTCGGCGTAGTCGGCGACCCGGCGCGGCATCCCCTCGATGCCGATGAGGTGCATCGGCGCGAAGGTGCAGTTGAACGCGATGAACGTCGTCCAGAAGTGCCACTTGCCGAGCCGCTCGTCGTACATCCGGCCCGTCATCTTCGGGAACCAGTAGTAGACGCCGGCGAAGATCGTGAACAGCGAGCCGCCGAACAGCACGTAGTGGATGTGGGCGACGATGAAGTACGTGTCGCTGACGTGGATGTCGAACGGGATCATCGCCAGCATCACGCCGCTGATCCCGCCGAGCGTGAACATCGTCAGGAAGCCGAGGGCGAACAGCATCGGCGTGTCGAGGTGCAGCACGCCGCGCCACAGCGTCGCCAGCCACGAGAAGATCTTGATGCCGGTCGGGACCGCGATCACCGCGGTCGTGATCATCATCGGCACGCGGATCCATTCCTGCATGCCGGAGACGAACATGTGGTGGGCCCAGACGGTGAAGCCCAGCACGACGATCGCCAGCAGCGAGAACGCCATCATCCGGTAGCCGAAGATCGGCTTGCGCGCCTTGACGGCGAGGATCTCCGAGACGATCCCGAAGCCCGGCAGCATCATGATGTAGACGGCCGGGTGGGAGTAGAACCAGAAGACGTGCTGGTACATCAGCACGTCGCCGCCGCGCGTCACGTCGAAGAAGTTGAAGCCGAGGGCCCGGTCCAGCAGGACGAAGAACTGCGACGCGGCGATGAACGGCGTGGCGATCACGACCAGCAGCGAGGTCGAGAAGTTCGCCCACACCAGCAGCGGCATGCGGAAGAACGACATGCCCGGCGCCCGCATGGTGATGATGGTCACCAGGAAGTTCAGCGCGGTGGCGATCGACGAGGCGCCCGCGAACTGCACGCCGATCGTGAAGAAGACCTGGCCGATCGGCGCGTCCGTCGAGAGCGGGGCGTAGGCCGTCCACCCGGTCGAGAAGGACCCGCCCGGCGCCAGGAAGCTCAGCAGGAACATGATCCCCGCCACCGGCAGCATCCAGAACGACAGCGCGTTCAGCCGCGGGAAGGCCATGTCCGGCGCGCCGATCATCAGCGGCAGCACGTAGTTCGCCAGCCCGGCGAAGACCGGGATGATGAACAGGAAGATCAGGATCGACGCGTGGACGCTGAACAGCCCGTTGTAGGCGTTCGGGTTCACGAACTGCATCCCCGGCTGCGCGAGCTCGGCGCGGACGAGCATCGCGAACATGCCGCCGATCAGCAGGAAGACGAAGGAGTGGACGACGTACTGGACGCCGATGACCTTGTGGTCGGTGTTGACGCGGAAGTAGTCCTTCCAGGAGTGCGCGCCGTGCCCGGAGTGGTCCTCCGGCACGGTCGGGGCGCCGATCGCCCAGCGGAACCAGTAGTCGAACGCGCCGAGCCCGATCAGGAAGCCGAGGCCGGCCGCGATGAGCGCGACCTGCAGCACGGCGTCGCCGTCGATGACCGGATCCCAGCCGTAGGCGGCGCGGATGCCGCCGACGAGCGCGTAGGCGAGGCCGATCCCGAGCGCGACGCCCAGACCGGCGCGGGGGAGCCCTGGTGCGCGAAGGCTCATCTGGCGGCAGCCTCCTCGAGGTAGGCGACGAGCGCGTCGAGCTCGCTCGGCGAGAGCGTCTGCTCGAAGTTGCCGGGCATGACGTCCGGGCCGTAGCCCTTGGCGATCGTCTGGTTCGGGTCGACGATGTCGGTGCGGATCTCCTCCTCGGACGCGCCCTTGAGGACCTGGTCGAGGTCGGGCCCGATCTGGCCGGTGGTGCCGGCGTCGGCGAGGGTGTGGCAGCCGCCGCAGCCGGCGGTGCCGGTGAAGATCTGCTTGCCCGCGGCCGCGAGCTGGGCGGGGCTGGCGTTCTCCGGAGCGGCCGGCTTGCTCTGCTCCTGCAGCCAGGCCTGGAAGTCCTGCTCGCTGACGACGCGGACGCGGTTGCGCATCACGCTGTGCCCGAGGCCGCAGAGCTCGGCGCACACGATCGGGTAGGTGCCGAGCCGCTCGGGCGTCACCCGGTAGTGGGTGGTGATGCCGGGCACCGCGTCGATCTTCATCGAGAAGTCCGGTACCCAGAAGTCGTGGATGACGTCCTTGGACTGGATGTCGAACTTGACCGAGCGGTCGATCGGGAGCACCAGCTCGGTGGTGCTGAGCGGCTTGTCGCCGCCGCTGACCTCCTGGGGGTAGGTGAAGGTCCAGGCGAACTGCTGCCCGGTGACGCCGATGTTGAGCTCCTTGGCGGCCTCGCTGGCCGAGACGTCCTCGACGTCCTGCAGGACCACGTACGAGTAGGCGCAGAGCCCGAGGATGAGCAGCGCCGGCAGGACCGTCCAGATCACCTCGAGCGTCGTGTTGCCGTGGATCGGCGGGCCGTCCTCGTTCTCCTGGCCCGGCCGCATCCGGAAGCGGATGACGGCCGAGATCACGACCGTCATGACGAGCACGAAGATCGGCACCGACGCGATCACGAGCACGTCGTAGAGCGTCTCGACCTGGTCCGCCTGCGCGGACGTGATGGTCGGGAACCAGTCGATGGCAAGTCCCAGGACGATCCCGATCGCGCTTGCGACCAGGCCTCCGAGGACCATCGCGACGACGGGTCGCCGCACGGCTAGACCGCCTCTCCCCTCATGGGAGGGGCATCCTAAGCATGGGACGGACGGACGGCAAATGGCATCCGTCACGTGCCGGACGGTCCGCGCCGGCGCGGCGCGCTACGCGGCCATGACGCGCCGGTCGAGGGCGCGGTCGCCGTCGCCGGCGAGCCGCTCGCCGCGGGCGATCCGCTGCGCTCGGTACGACGACGGCGCCGAGCCGTGGTGGCGGCGGAAGGCCTTGGCGAACTGCGCGGGCTGGCGGTAGCCCACGCGATGGGCGACCTCGCGGACGGTCAGCGAGCCGCCGGCGAGCATGTCGGCGGCCCGCTGCATGCGCACCCCGGTGAGGTGCTCGCGGAACGTCGTGTCGCCGATCTCGGCGTAGGCGCGCTGGAGCTGGCGCCGCGACGACGCGACGCGGCGGGCGATGTCGTCGAGCGAGAGGTCGCTGGCGTACTCGTCCTGGACGATCGCGACCGCGTCCTCGTAGAGGCTCGTACGCAGTTGGACGGTGGCGGGGCGTTGCATCGTCACCTCTACGCCACCTTCCCCGGACCGGGATGACCGGGCAACCTCTGCGGCGGCCAACCTGGCGCGCGGACGCTCGGATCGCCTGCACGCGGGGGACTGAGCACGCGGAGAGGTCGGGGTCCGGACCTCGCGCCGGCCAGGCGGCTTGGTCGTGGCGTCGCAACGGTCGGGAGCCCGTGCTACGGTTGGGACGACGTTCGTGGCAGACGATACGAGGAGGCCGAGCGGGCGATGCAGGTACGCGACGGGATGAGCCAGGTGGTCCTGACGGTGGGGCCGGGGCACACGCTCCGCGACGCCGCCGCGCTCATGACCCGCCGCAAGGTCGGTGCCGCGGTCGTGCTCGACCCCGACGGCGCCGGGCCCGGCATCATCACCGAGCGCGACATCCTCGAGTCGATCGCCCGAGGTCAGGACCCGGACGGCGAGGAGGTCTGCGACCACCTCACCAGCGACGTCGTCTACGCCGCGCCGTCCTGGTCGCTCGAGGAGGCGGCCGCGGCGATGGTGACCGGCGGCTTCCGCCACCTGATCGTCGTCGACGGGCCGGAGGTGTGCGGCCTGCTGTCGATGCGCGACATCGTCCGCTGCTGGACCGACGACGGCTCGATCTGCGACGTGCCCGAGAGCGCCCGCTTCGCGCGGGCGTGAGCCGGACGTAGCCGCCCTCGCGAGCCGGGGGTGTGGCGCTTGCGTCCCACCGGGCGGGACGGATGCGCCACACGTCAGCTCAGCTAGTGCGGGTGGTGATGCTCGAGCGGGAGCTCTTCGATGTCGCGACGCGTGTCGCCGATCCAGCGGACGATGACGGCGAGCGTCAGGATGCCGCCCGCGATCGTGAGGATCCAGGTCGTCGTCACGCCCAGGAGGGCCATCGTCACGCCGACGGTCAGCAGCAGCGGCTGGATCGTGGGGCCGGGGAGGTGGATCTCCTCGCCGGCGGGCGGGACCGGCTGATCGAGCGGGTTGCTGCTCATGCGACGTAGAGGGCCGCGGCGACGAAGGTCATGCCGAACATGAAGATGCACACGGCGGCCGCGATGAGCCCGGTGCGGAGGTTCTTGCGTGCGAGACGACGATCCATGACTGGGTGAATCCTAGCTGGGAGGGGCTACAGGCGGACGTCCGCCACCATGGCCACGAAGAGCAGCGCGAGGTAGGCGAGCGAGAAGAGGTAGAGCGTCAGCGCGGCGCGGCGATCGGCGCGGCGCTGGAGCCGGACGGCGAGCGCGATGAACGCGGCGCCGAGGCCGAGCGAGCAGGCGAGGTAGGTGACCCCGAAGCCGCCGGCGCAGAACGGCAGCTGCGTGACCGCGTAGAGCAGGATCGAGTACAGGACGATCTGCCGGCGGGTCTCGCGCTCGCCGCGGACGACCGGCAGCATCGGCACCCCGACCGCCGCGTACTCGTCCTTCATGAGCAGCGAGAGCGCCCAGAAGTGCGGCGGCGTCCAGAAGAAGACGATCGCGAAGAGGTAGAGCGCGGTGCCGTCGAGGCCGCCGGTCACCGCCGCCCAGCCGACGAGCGGCGGGACGGCGCCGGCGGCGCCGCCGATGACGATGTTCTGCGGCGTCGAGCGCTTCAGCCACATCGTGTAGACGAGCGTGTAGCCGAGGAAGCCGCTGAACGACAGCGCCGCCGCCAGCGGGTTGACCACGAGCGACAGCCACACCACCGCCAGCACCGCCAGCGTGAGGCCGAAGACGAGCGCGGCGGTGGGGGAGACGCGGCCGGAGGCCACCGGCCGCGTCGCGGTGCGGCGCATGCGCCGGTCGAGGTCGCGGTCATACCAGTGGTTGACGGCGCCCGCCCCGCCGGCGGACAGGTAGCCGCCCAGGCACGTGGCCAGGATCAGCCCGATGGAGGGGTCGCCGGCGATCTCCATCGCCGCCACCGTGGTGAGCAGCAGCAGCGACTGGACCTTGGGCTTGGTCAGCTGGACGTAGTCGCTGACCAAGCTCGGCTTGCGGGCGGCGACGGCCTCCACGCGAACGGACCCTAACCGAAGCCCGGGGGCCTCAGCCGCGGACGAGCGACTCCGGCACGGGCGCCGGCTCGGCGACCGGGGTCCCGGCGTTGCGCTCGACCTCGCGGCGGATGTCCTTCATCGGCTCGACCGAGCGGATGCGCGGGACGACGTCGAAGTTGTTCACCGGCGGGGGCGACTCGGTGAACCACTCCAGCGTGTTGCCCTTCCACGGGTCGGGGCCGGCGACGGGCCCGCGCTTCACGGACCGGGCGACGTTGATGATCGTCACCAGGATGCCGAGGCCCAGGATGAACGCGCCGACCGTCGAGATCTGGTTGTAGAGCTCGAGGTTGCCGGTGTCCGGGTACTCGTAGACGCGCCGCGGCATGCCGTCCATGCCGATCGAGTGCTGGATGAGGAAGGTCACGTTGAAGCCGATGTACATCAGCGCGAACGAGAGCTTGCCGAGCCCCTCGTTGAGCATCCGGCCCGTGATCTTCGGGAACCAGTAGTAGATGCCGGCGAAGATCGCGAACACCGCGCCGCCCATGAGGACGTAGTGGAAGTGCGCCACGACGAAGTACGTGTCGTGGAGCTGCCAGTCCACCGGGAAGATCGCGACGATGATGCCGGTGATGCCGCCGATGACGAACTGCGACAGGAAGCCGGCGGCGAAGATGAGCGGCGTCTTGAACTCGATCGTGCCCCGCCACAGCGTCGCGATCCAGTTGAAGATCTTGACGCCCGTCGGGATCGCGATGAGGAACGAGCTCATCATGAAGAAGACGAGCACGACCGTCGGGCTCGGCGTCGTGAACATGTGGTGCGCCCAGACGAGCAGGCCGAGGAACGCGATCACGACCGAGGACGCGGCGACCGCCTTGTAGCCGAAGATCGGCTTGCGGGCGAAGACCGGCAGGACCTCGGAGATGATGCCGAAGCCCGGCAGCACCATGATGTAGACCTCGGGGTGCCCGAAGAACCAGAACAGGTGCTGCCACAGCAGCGGGGAGCCCCCGTTCGTCGGGTCGTAGAAGTGCGTCCCGAAGTGGCGGTCGGTGAGCAGCAGCGTCACCGCGCCGGCGATGACCGGCAGCGCCAGGATCAGCAGGATCGCGTAGACGAGGATCGTCCACACGAACAGCGGCAGGCGGCCCCAGCCCATGCCGGGCGCGCGCATGTTGGCGATCGTGACGTAGAAGTT
>DASTRJ010000087.1:0-29858 GCA_035761245.1 Capillimicrobium sp.
CCCGGTGCGCGCCGCGACGACCGCGGCCACGTCGGCCTCCGTGACCCGGACGGCCTGCGGCTCGGCCGGTGTCGCGGGGTCGACGCCCAGCTCGCGCAGCCGCGCGGCGAGCTCGTCGATGCGCGCCTTCAGCTCGGCGGCGCGCTCGTAGCGCTCCGCGGCGACCGCCGCGGCCTTGTCGGACTCCGCCCGCTCCAGCTCGCGCCGCAGCGAGGCGACCTCGTCGCCGCCCGTGCTGCCGTGCAGGCGCACGCGCGCCGCGGCCTGGTCGATGAGGTCGATCGCCTTGTCGGGCAGGTGGTACTCGGTCACGTAGCGGTCCGACAGCCGGGCGGCGGCGACGAGCGCGGCGTCGTCGATCGACGCGCCGTGGTGCTCCTCGTAGGCGCCGCGCAGCCCCTGCAGGATCGCGATCGTGTCCTCGACCGACGGCTCGTCGACGGTGACCGGCGAGAAGCGCCGGGCCAGCGCGCCGTCGCGCTCGATCTTGCGGTACTCGGCGAGCGTGGTGGCGCCGATCATCCGCAGCTCGCCGCGCGCGAGCATCGGCTTGAGCATGTTGGCGGCGTCCATCGCGCCCTCGGCGTTGCCGGCGCCGAGCACCGTGTGCAGCTCGTCGACGAACAGCAGGATGCGGCCGTCGGCGGCCGAGACCTCCTCGAGCACGGCCTTCAGGCGCTGCTCGAACTGGCCGCGGTACTGCGCGCCGGCGATCATGCCGGCGAGGTCGAGCGCCACCAGGCGGGTGTCGCGCAGCGTCTCGGGCACGTCGCCCGAGGCGATGCGGCGGGCGAGGCCCTCCGCGATGGCGGTCTTGCCGACGCCGGCCTCGCCGATGAGGACGGCGTTGTTCTTGCGACGGCGCGAGAGGATCTCGACCGTCTGCTCGATCTCGGCGTCGCGCCCGATGACGGGGTCGATGCGACCCTCGGCGGCGTCGCCGGTCAGGTCACGCCCGAACTCGTCGAGCGCCGGGGTGGCCGACTGCGGCTGCTGCTCGCCCTGGCCCTGGCGCTGGGCGCCGGCCCCGAAGCCGGGGAGCTCGCCGCCGAAGGGACCCGCTCCGGTCTGCGCGGCGGCGAGCTCCTGCGCGCACGCCTGGCACAGGGTCGCGGCGCGCGTCTGGGCGCCGTTGGAGAGGAACACGCGCACGACGGCGGGCCGCTGTCCGCACGCCTGGCACGTTCCGAAGTGGTTCTGTGCGTTCATGTATCTCTGTCGCCTCGAAAGAAGATCTACGTCTCTACGACTGAGATTGTAGCGAGGGTGCAAGCGTACCCCCGAGGGGTACATCTCACACCTGCGCCGACGCGGAGAGGCGACGAGGGCCGCGGGCCGCCGTGGCTCGTCAGCCGAGCCGCGCGCGGATGCGCTCGACGAGCGACTCGACCGTCGGACACGCCAGCCCGTGCGCCGCGGCGTGCCGCAGCACCGCGCCGGGGATCGCGTCGAGCTCGGGCTCGCGCCCGGCGGCCACGTCGCGCTGCATCGAGGAGCCCAGCTCGGGGTGCGCCTCCCACAGCTCGCGCAGCGTCGCGTCCGGGTCGAGCCCGGCGCCCTCGGCGTTGGCGACCGCCGCCGTCTCGTCGACCGCGCCCTCGAGGTCGAGCCGCCGGCGCGGGTGGTCGCGGATCTGGCCGAGCGGCAGGTCGTAGGCCGTCGTCGTGCAGGCCAGCGCGTTGAGCCGCACGAGCTTGCTCCAGAGCACGCGCGCCTCGCTGTCTCCGAGGGAGGCCGGGATCTCGGCGCTGCGCAGCACGTCGGCGAACGCGGCCATGCGCGGGCGCGGCGCCGGATGGTCGGACGCCAGCTCGACGCGGAAGGCGGGGCTCGACTGCAGGACGACCCCGGGCGCCGGGCGGTCGCTCTCGATCCGGATGGTCGCCGCGACCGCGCGGGGCCCGAAGCGCTCGCGCAGCGGCACGAGGTGGTCGAGCCCGTTGAGCAGCGGCACGACGAGACCGGGCTCGCCCGTCACCCGCTCGAGCGCCGGGGCGAGCGTCGTCGCCTTCGTCGCGACGACGAGCACGTCGACGTCGTCGTCGAGCCGTGACGTCGCCGCGGGCCGGGCCACGAACTCGCCGAGGCGCACGCTCGAGACGCGCAGCCCCTGGTCGGCGATGACGGCCGCCGTCTCCTCGCGCGCGACGACCGTGGCGTGGACGCCCGCGCGCACGAGGGCCGCGGCGACGAAGCCGCCGACGCCCCCGGGGCCGAGGACGGCGACGCGCGTCACGGGTCGATCAGCACCCCGGGGTTGAGCGTGCCGGCCGGGTCGAGCGCGGCCTTCGCGGCCCGCAGCGCGACGGCGAACGGCTCGGGCCGCTGTTGGTCGTACCACGGCCGATGGTCGCGGCCGACGGCGTGATGGTGGGTGATCGTGCCGCCGGCGCGCAGCAGCGCGTCCGACGCCGCCCGCTTGACCGCCCACCACTGGGCCTCCTCGTCGCCGCGCCGCGCGGGCGCCAGCACGGTGAAGTACGGCGCGGCGCCGTCGGGATAGGCGTGCGTGAAGCGGCAGGTCACCAGCGCCCGCTCGTCGGCGAGCGCCTCGCGCACGGCGGCGGTCACCGCCTCGTGCAGGCCCGGCAGCCGCTCCCACGTGATCGCCGTCTCGAACGTCTCGCTCAGCACGCCGAGCTGGACGAGCACGTCGCGCAGGTACGGCGCCCGCAGGAACGCCTCGCGCCAGGCGCCGACGGAGCCGCCGTCCCGCGACGCCGGCTCGTCCCACGCGCCGCCGCACTCCGCGCAGATCTCCAGCCCGCGCGCGAGCTGCGCCTCGACCGGCGCGTCGGTCGACTCGAACCCGAGCACCAGCAGCGCGTGCCGTCCGTCGCCCGCGCCGGTGAACGCGGCCTCGGCGGCGTCGACGAGGCGGCAGTTCGCCGGCTGCAGCCCGGACTGCGCGAGCGCGCGCACCGCCTCGGCGCCGAGCTCGAGGCTGGGGAAGCGCACCCCGCGCGACGCGCGATGCTCCGGCCGCGGCTGCACGCGCACCCACGCCTCGACGATGACGCCGAGGATGCCCTCGGAGCCGAGCAGCAGCCGATCGGGGCTCGGCCCCGCGCCCGACCCCGGCAGCCGCCGCGACGCCCACGTGCCGTCCGGCGTGACCGCGCGCACGGACTCGACGAGGTCGTCGATGTGCGTCGGCCCGGTGGCGAAGTGCCCGCCGGCGCGCGTCGCGATCCAGCCGCCGAGCGTCGAGAGCTCGAACGACTGGGGGAAGTGGCGCAGCGTCAGGTCGTGCTCGCCGAGCTGCGCCTCGAGCGCGGGGCCGAGCACGCCGGCCTGCACGCGGGCGGCGCGCGAGACGCGGTCGACCTCGAGCACGCGGTCGAGCGCGCCGAGGTCGAGCGAGACGACCGGTCCGTCGACCGCGGGCGTGACGCCCCCGACGACGGACGTCCCGCCGCCATAGGGGACGACGGCCACGCCGGTCTCGGTCGCCCACGCGAGCACCTCCGCGACCTGGTGCTCGCCGGCCGGGCGGGCGACGGCGTCGGGCGCGTGGTCGAAGCGGCCGCGGAACCCGCGGACCACGTCGAGGTACGAGCTGCCCCACGCGTGACGCGCCCGCGCGTGGTCGGAGACGTCCCACGGCACGCCGGGCGGCGGATCGGGCAGCGGGCGCGGCGCGCGCAGCGCGGTGTCCTCGAGCGCGACCGGCTCCTCCGGATCCTGCGCCGGGAAGCCGAGGCGCTCCTGCACGAGCGCGCCCGCCGCGGCGACGTCGGCCAGCGCCGGCTGCTCGTCCTCGTAGCCCCACCCCCAGTGCTTGCGCCGGCGCATAGGGCCGCGAGTCTAAGCTCAAGGCCCCGATGCCCGTCTCCGCCTCGCAGCCCGCCATCCTGGCCCGCGGCCCGTGGCCCGCCCACGCGATCGAGGCGCACTGGATCGACGAGCCCTACGAGCCCGACCCGGAGCACACGCGCGCGGCCGACGAGGCGATCGCCGCGCTGCGCGAGCGCGGCTCGCCGAGCCACGACGGCGTCGCCGCGCGGCTGGCCGGCCATCGCGTGACCGACGACGGCCGGCTCGTGCTCGACCTCCAGCCGCTGCGCTGGGCGCTGCGGCTCGTGCCGGGCGACGCCTCCGACAGCCTCTCGGCGCTCTGCGTCACCCGGGACGCGCAGAGGCGCTGGCTCGCCGGCCGCCGCGCCGCGTGGCTGTCGTCGTGGGCGGGCGAGTGGGCGCTGGGCGCCGGCGGGGCGGTCGACCCGCACGAGAACCCGGCGCGCACGCTCGCGCGCGAGCTGCGCGAGGAGTGGTCGGTCGAGGCGGAGCGCCTCACGGGCGAGGCGCTCGTGGCGCTGCCCGGCCGCATGACCATGTTCATCGGGATGGCGTGGCTGCCCGAGGGCGCGGAGGTCGTGCCCGACGACGAGCACGACGCGCACGCGTGGTGGCCCGCGGATCCCGACGAGTGGCCGGAGGAGGCGCATCCGGCGCTCCGCCAGATGGCCGCGCTGCTGGCCTGAGCCCGGACGTGCGCCTCCTGACCTTCCAGCACCTGAAGTGGGCCTCGTTCGCCCACTCGACGGTCTACCTCTGCCTGCTCGTCAGCTGGGCGCTCGGCCTCGACGACCTCAAGTACGTCTTCGGCTGGGCGCACGGCCTCGGCTGGATCGCGATGTGCGTCCTCTCGATCGCCGCCGTGCACCGGCGCGTGATCCCCATCCGGCTGGCCGTCGCGGTCGCCGTGATCGGGGCGATCGGACCCTTCGTGGGCTCCTTCGAGTTCGTCCGCGAGGAGCGCCGTCGCACGGGCCGTGTCACCGGATCCGCGCCGCGCTACAGTCAGGGCTCGCATGGCCGTTGAGACCCGCGTGCAGGTGACGATGCCCCAGATGGGCGAGTCGGTCACCGAGGGCACGATCCTGGAGTGGCACGTCAAGGAGGGCGACACCGTCGCCGTCGACGACGTCCTCGTCGAAGTCTCGACCGACAAGGTCGACGCCGAGGTCCCCTCCCCCGCCGCGGGCACCGTCGTGGCCGTCGTCGCGCCCGAGGGCGAGACCGTCTCGGTCGGCGCCGTGCTCTGCGAGATCGAGTCCGGCGAGGCCGTCGGCGGCGGCAACGGCGCGTCGCGCGCTGAAGAAGCCGGCTCCGCGGCCGACTCCTCCGGTCAGATGGTCGACGTCACGATGCCGGCGATGGGCGAGTCCGTCACCGAGGGCACGGTCCTCGAGTGGGCGAAGTCCGTCGGCGACCCCATCGACGCCGACGAGACGCTCGTCGAGATCTCGACCGACAAGGTCGACGCCGAGGTCCCGTCGCCCGCGAGCGGCACGGTCGCCGAGATCCTCGTCGAGGCCGGCGACACGGTCACCGTGGGCCAGGTCCTGGCCCGGCTGCAGGTCGGCAACGGCGCCGCCGCCACCGTCTCGGCGCCGACGCCCTCTGAGGCTCCGGCGCAGGGCAACGGCACCGCCGCGCCCGCGGCGCCGGCGAGCGCGCCGGTGTCCGACGCGAACGCCACGCCCGTCGCCCGGCGCGTCGCGGCCGCCCAGGGCGTCGACCTCTCGCGCGTCACCGGGACCGGCCCGAACGGCCGCATCACCAAGGCGGACGTGCTCAACGGCGAGAGCGCGGCCGCGCCCGCCGAGGCGCCGCAGGGCGAGCTCATCAAGGGCGGCGCGGCGATGCTCGCGCGCTACATGGACGAGTCGCGCTCGATCCCGACCGCGACCTCGTTCCGCACGATGACCGTCACCACGATGGACGGTCGCCGCCAGCAGCTCAAGGCCGGCGGGCAGAAGGTCTCGTTCACCCACCTCATCGCCTACGCGATCGCGAAGGCCGCGACCGACGAGATGCCGGTCATGCGCCACGTCTTCGAGGAGCGCGACGGCAAGCCGTACCGGATCGACGCCGGCCAGGTGAACCTCGGCATCGCCGTCGACGTCGAGAAGAAGGACGGCACGCGCACCCTCATGGTGCCGGTCATCAAGGACGCCGGGCGCCTCTCGTTCACCGAGTTCCTCGCGGCCTTCAACGACCTCATCGCCCGCGCGCGCGAGAACAAGCTCACCGCCGACGACCTGACCGGGGCGAACATCAGCCTCACCAACCCCGGCGGCCTCGGCACCGTCGCCTCCGTGCCGCGGCTCATGGTCGGCCAGGGCGCGATCATCGCCACCGGCTCGATCGCCTACCCCGTCGGCCTCGGCGCCATCGGCGAGCTGATCGGCGCCGAGAAGGTGATGACGATGACCTCGACCTACGACCACCGCGTCATCCAGGGCGCGGAGTCGGGTCGCTTCCTGAAGGTCGTCGAGGAGTACCTGCAGGGCGAGCACGGCTTCTACGAGCAGGTCTTCGCCGATCTCGGCGTCACGCTCGGCCCCGCGCCGGCGCCCCCCGCTCCCGCGGCCGCGGCCGCCGTCGCCCGCGACTCCGGCGCCGCCGCCACCGCGGCGCCCGCCGCCGCGCCGAGCGAGGAGCTGCTGCAGGCCGTCCAGGCCGCCACGTCGCTCATCAAGGCGTACCGCACGCACGGCCACCTCGCCGCGCGCCTCGACCCGCTCGGGAGCGAGCCCGAGGGCGATCCGGCGCTCGACCCGGCGCCGCTCGGCCTCACCGACGAGATCATGCGGCAGATCCCGGCGAAGATCCTGCGGATCGGCGTGCCGGGCGCGACGCTCTACGACGCGCTGCCGCACATCCGCGAGACCTACACCGGCACGATCGCCTACGAGATCGAGCACATCTCGTCGCATCGCCAGCGCACCTGGCTGCGCGAGAAGATCGAGACCGGCGCCTACCGCAAGCCGCTGACCACGGACGAGCAGAAGTGGCTGCTCGGGCGCCTCGTCAAGGTCGACGCCTTCGAGCGCTTCATGCACAAGGCCTACCTGGGCCAGAAGCAGTTCTCGATCGAGGGCCTCGACATGACGGTCCCGATGCTCGACGAGCTGATCCAGCTGTCGGCCGCGCACGGCGGCCGCGAGGTCGTCGTCGGCATGGCGCACCGGGGCCGCCTCAACGTGCTCGCCCACAACCTCGGCCGCCCGTACGACTCGATCTTCGCCGAGTTCGAGGGCGCCTCCACGCTCGAGGCGGTGACGACGATCCCGCAGGGCGGCACCGGCGACGTCAAGTACCACCACGGCTCGCAGGGCTCCTACCAGCTGCCCAACGGCCAGTCGATCCTCGTCAACCTCGAGAGCAACCCGTCGCACCTTGAGTTCGTCGACCCGGTCGTCGTGGGCGCCGCGCGCGCCGCGCAGACGACGCGGCAGGGCCCGCACGCCCATCGCGACACGAACGCCGCCGTGCCGGTCATCCTCCACGGCGACGCCGCCTTCCCCGGCCAGGGCGTCGTCGCGGAGACGCTGAACCTGCAGGCGCTCGACGGCTACGCCGTGGGCGGCACCGTCCACATCATCCAGAACAACCAGGTCGGCTTCACCACCGACCCGGACGACGCCCGCTCCACGCGCTGGGCGTCCGACCTGGCGAAGGGCTTCGACGTCCCGATCATCCACGTCAACGCCGACGACCCGGCCGCCTGCATCAGCGCGGTGCGCCTGGCCTTCGCGTTCCGCCAGGAGTTCGGCCACGACGTCCTCATCGACCTCGTCGGCTACCGCCGCTTCGGCCACAACGAGGCCGACGAGCCGGCGTACACGCAGCCGGAGATGACGGCGACGATCAAGCGCCACAAGCGCGTGAGCGAGCTGTGGGCGGAGAAGCTGATCGCCGACGGCATCGTCAGCAAGGAGGAGGTCGAGCGCCAGGACCAGGAGGTCTGGGACCACCTCACGGCGCTGCACCGCCGCCTGAAGGACCGCATCGCGGCCGCCGCGGAGGCCGGCCAGGTCGAGCAGGCGACCGGCGAGTACCAGCTCGACCGCTCGCCGTCGCCGGAGGTCAAGACCGCCGTGCCGGCGGACCGGCTGCGCGCCCTCAACGAGGAGCTGCTCACCATCCCGGAGGGCTTCACGGTCCACCCGAAGCTCGTCAAGCAGCTCGAGCGCCGTCGCGAGGCGCTCGGCCCCGACGGCGGCATCGACTGGGCGCATGCCGAGTCGCTCGCCTTCGCCTCGCTGCTGACCGAGGGCACGCCGGTGCGCCTCACCGGCCAGGACGTCGAGCGCGGCACGTTCTCGCAGCGCCATCTCGTGCTGCACGACGCCAAGACCGGCCAGACGATGTGCCCGATCCAGCACCTGCCCGGCGCGCTGGCCCCCTTCGAGCTGCACAACTCGCCGCTGAGCGAGACGGCGTGCGTCGGCTTCGAGTACGGCTACAGCGCCGAGGCGCCCGAGACGCTCGTGCTGTGGGAGGCGCAGTTCGGCGACTTCGCCAACGGCGCGCAGGTCATCATCGACCAGTTCATCTCCAGCGGCCTGGCGAAGTGGGGCCAGACCTCGCGCCTGACGCTGCTGCTGCCGCACGGCTACGAGGGCTCGGGCCCGGAGCACTCCTCCGGCCGGCTCGAGCGCTTCCTGCAGCTCGCCGCCGAGGGCAACATGCGCGTCGCGAACCTGACGACGCCCGCCCAGTACTTCCACCTGCTCCGGCGCCAGGCGCTCGTCGCCAAGCAGCGCCCGCTGGTGATCATGACCCCGAAGTCGCTGCTGCGCCTGCCGCAGGCGACGAACCGGATCGAGCACCTCGCCGACACGCAGTTCTACCCGGTGCTCGCGGAGCCGCGGGTCGACCACGAGAAGGTCAAGCGCCTGATCCTCTGCACCGGCAAGATCTACTACGACCTCGTCCACCATCAGGACCGGCCGGGCAACGAGCAGATCGCCGTCGGGCGGATCGAGCTGCTCTACCCGTTCCCCGAGGCGCAGATCCGCGAGCTCATCGAGAGCTACCCGCACCTCGAGGAGATCGTCTGGGTGCAGGAGGAGCCGCGCAACATGGGCGCCCGCGCGCACATGTTCCCGCGGCTGATGCAGATCCTGCCGCAGGACATCCGCTTCGGCTACATCGGCCGCCCCGAGCGCGCGTCGCCGGGCGAGGGCTACCCCGCCGCGCACGTCGCGGAGCAGAGCCGGATCGTTCGCACCGCGCTCGATCTCACGGTCCCGGTCTCGCAGTACCCGCGCAAGACGCCGGGCGAGCGGTAGGGCCCGCGGCGGTCAGTCGCTCGCGAGCGCCGCGCGGACGTCGGCGGCGGTCGGCGCGACCTCGGGCGTGAGGCGCTCGAGCAGCTCGGACCAGCGCGGGTTGCGGGCGATCGCTTCGCGCACGAGCTCGATGCCGTCCTCCGGGCCGCGAGCCAGGCCGGCCCAGAAGAGCAGCTCGTCGCTGTCGGGCGCGAGCTGCGCCGCGCGCTCGTAGAGCCCGGACGCCTCGTCGTGACGCCCCTGCGCGACCATCTCGTCGGCCTCGCCCGCGAGCTCGTAGGCGCGATGCAGGACGAGCAGCCGCCGCAGCTCGGCGAGCGGGTCGGCGTGGTCCTCGACGCGCAGGTCGACGGTCCACGCGTGCGACGGCCCTTCGGCCGGCACGACGAGCAGCGCGGCGGACTGGCGGCCGCGGACGTCGCCGCCGGCCTCCTCGCCGGCGTCGAGCGCGGCGAGCAGGCGCTCCGCGAGCGGCCCCTCCGCCGCCTGGTACGCGGCGGCCATCGCCTCGGGCACGCCCTCGCGCAGCATCATGTTCGCCTGCGCGCTGTAGCCGGGCCCCTGGACGTCGCCGGCGAACGGGATGCAGCCCGGACCCGTCCACGCCGCCGCGCGCCCGTGCGCGTCCACCACGCCCGTCTGCCGCATGGCGCCCTCGTCGTCGGCGAAGGCGATCGAGCCGCGCAGCGCGTCCTGCGCGTCCTGGCCCTCCTCGAGCGCCGCGAGGATCGCCGGGCCCGCGCCGGGATCGGGGACGGACTGGACGGCCACGGCGCCCACGCCCGCCTGGGCGAACGGCACCGCCGAGCCGACCGAGAACCAGTGCGACTGGACCGCGACGCCGAGCTCGAGGGTCTCGGGATCGCGGGCGACGATCGAGTACGTCCCCCGGCGCGTCATCGCGCGAGCGTATCGTCCGCGCCCGTGACCGAACGAGCCGAGCGCGTGCTGGCCCGGGTCCGGGCGATCCCGCCCGGATTCGTGCGCGCCTACTCCGACCTCGACCCGGGCGCGCCGCGCTTCGCCGGGGCCGTGCTCAGCGCCAGCGACGACCCGCAGCTGCCCTGGCATCGCGTCGTGCGCGCGGACGGCACGCTGCCGAAGGGCGATCGCCAGCGCGCGCTGCTCGAGGCCGAGGACGTGCCGTTCCGCGGCGAGCGCGTCGACATGCGCGCGGCACGCCTGCCCGCGTGACTAGGCTCCGGTGCCCATGTGGCGCCAGCGCGAGATCACGCTGCGGCCGCGGCCGCGCGGCTTCCATCTCGTCACCGAGGAGATCCTCGACGCCACCCCGGAGCTGCGGGAGCTGCGCGTCGGCCTGGCGCATCTCTTCCTGCGGCACACGTCGGCGTCGCTGACGCTCAACGAGAACGTCAGCCCGGACGTGCGCCGCGACTTCCGGGCGTGGTTCGATCGCGCCGTGCCGGACGGCGCGCCGTACTTCACGCACACGAGCGAGGGCCCGGACGACATGCCGTCGCACATCAAGACGTCGCTCACCGGCAACGGGCTGCTGCTCCCGGTCTCCGGCGGGCGCCTCGCCGTCGGCACGTGGCAGGGCGTCTACCTCTGCGAGCACCGCGACCACGGCGGGCCGCGATCGCTCGTCGTGACCCTGTTCGGCGAGTGACCGCGCGCGCCGGCATCGCCTACGGCGACCTCGTCGAGCGCCACGGCCTGTCGTCGAGCCACCGGCTGGTGATCGAGCTGGTGCCACCGGGCAGCCGCGTCCTCGACGTCGGCTGCGCCGAGGGCTACCTCGCCGCGGAGCTGGTCGCCCGGGGCTGCGAGGTCGTCGGCATCGAGCCGGACGCGCGCGCCGCGGCCGCCGCCCGCGCCCGCGGGATCGAGGTCCTCGAGCTCGACGTCGAGACGGTCCCGCTCGCCGCCGCGCGCTTCGACGTCGTCGTCTTCGCCGACGTGCTCGAGCACCTGCGCGACCCCGTCGCCGTCCTGCGCCGGGCGCGCGCGGCCGGCCGCGCCGTCGTCTCGCTGCCGAACATCGCCCCCTGGACCGGGCGGCGCGCGCTCCTGCAGGGCCGCTTCCCGCGCGAGGACTTCGGCCTCTTCGACCGCACGCACCTGCGCTTCTTCACGCGCGAGACCGCGCGCGAGCTGGCCCACGAGGCCGGCTTCCGCGTCGTCGCCGAGCGCTTCGCCGACGCGCCGCTGCCGCTCGAGTCGCGCGTGCCCGCGCTCCGCCGGCTGCGCCCGCTCGCGCTCCGGCGCGCGCCGGAGCTGTTCGCGCTGCAGACCGTCCTCAGCCTGGAGAGCGCCGCGGCGTCCGCCGCCTGAGCGCCCGGTACTCCGCGATGTCGAAGGGCACCGGGCGCAGCCGCTGGTCGTCGGCCTGCGTCAGCAGCTCCACCTCGAGCTCGTGCTCGCTGCCGTCGGCGTCGACGCGCGCGGCGCCGTGGCCCGGACGCGAGGCCACCGCGCGCACGAGCCGGTCGTCCTCGAACAGCAGCCCGACGTAGTCGTCCACCGCGTAGCCCGGCGGCAGCGCGCCGTCGCGCACCGCCGCACGGTAGGCCGGGAGCCGGTCGGGGTCGCCATCGCGATGGACGCTCAGCGAGAACGGCAGCAGCCCGAGCCCGTCGATCGGAGCGGCCGCGCCGCCGGACTTCGTCACGCCGCCGGCGCACCAGCACATGGCGCCGGCGCTGAGGCCCGCGAGCACCGTGCCGCGCCGCCACGCCTCGGCGAGCAGCCGGTCGAGCCCGTGCTCGCGCCAGATCGCCAGCAGGTTGCGCATCGAGCCGCCGCCGACGTAGACGAGGTCCTGCTCGAGGATGAGCTCGCGCAAGGCCACGGGCTGCTCGTGCAGCCGGAACAGCGAGAGCACGGTCGTCGCGCACGGGCGGCCGTCGTAGACCATGTGGAAGCGCTGCTCCTGCTCCTTCGGGTCGCCGCTCGCCGTCGGCAGGAAGAGCACCCGCGGCTCGCGCACGTCGGTGAGCGTGAGCAGGAAGTGGTCGAGCGCCGGGTTCTCGGGCTCCATCGTGAACCCGCCGCCGCCCATGGCGAGGATCCGCCGGGGTCGCTCAGGCGGCAAGGGCGGCCGACGGCTCGGGCGACCCGAGGTAGCGGGTCTCGAGCGGCGTCTCGACGACCTCGCCGTGCGACCAGGCGACGCGATACGCGCGCGCCTGCGGACGGGAGCTGACGACGCGCTCGAGGTCGCGCCCGACGAAGTGCAGCGCCGCCCCGTCGCCGGCGGCGTACCCGTCCAGCATCCCCTCGGCCATCAGGCGATGGTACGCCTCGCGCCGCCCCGGCCGCTCGTCGTAGTGCACCGCGTTCGAGTACGGCAGCAGGCCGAGGCCGGCGACCCGGCGCGGCGGCCCGTTGAACGCGCTCACGGCGTCGGCGAACCAGCACAGCGAGCCGGAGCTGAGGCCCGCCAGCACGATGCCGCGCCGCCACGCCTCGGCGAGGATCTCGTCGAGGCCGTGCATCCGCCACGCGCCGAGCAGCGACTGCACGCTCCCGCCGCCGACGTAGATGAGGTCCTGCTCGAGCAGCCGCTCGGCGAACGGTCGCCGCTCGCCGCGCTCCTCGCGGAAGAGCGACACGTGCGAGGCCCGGCAGCGGTCCGGCCCGAAGGCGCGGTAGAAGCGGACGATGTAGTGGTCGGCGTCGCCGCTGGCGGTGGGCAGGAAGCAGACCCGCGGATGGTCCACGCCGGTGAGCCCGAGGACGTAGTCGTCGAGCAGCGGGTTGCCGGCCTCCATCGAGAACCCACCGCCGCCGAACGCGACGATCTGCGGGGGGCGCTGCGTGGGCATGGGCGCAGGGTGCCATCCCCGGCGGGGCCGGCCCAGCGCCCCGCGGTCCAGAGCGAATCGCCAGGCGGGCCAGGTCTCCCGCGCCGGTGCGCCGGCCGGCCCCCGCTACCGTCCCGCGGCCATGACCGCCACCACCACGCCGCCGTCGGCCGAGCTCGTGGCCGTCGCCGAGCGCCTCGCCCGCGCCGCCGGGGACCGCCTCCGCGAGCGCTTCCGCGACGTGAGCGGCCTCGCGGTGCAGACGAAGAGCTCCCCGACCGACGTGGCGAGCGAGGCCGACCTCGAGGCCGAGGCGACCATCCGCGCGCTGCTCGGCGAGCTCCGCCCGTCGGACGGCCTCCTGGCCGAGGAGGGAGGCGGCGACGCACGCGCCGAGCCGGGGCGGCTGCGGTGGATCGTCGACCCGCTCGACGGGACGACGAACTTCCTGTTCGGCGTGCCGGTGTGGTGCGTCAGCGTCGCCTGCGAGGACGCGTCCGGCCCCCTGGCCGCCGTCGTCTACGACCCGCTGCGCGGCGAGCTGTTCGCCGCGACCCACGACGGCCCCGCGCTGCTCGGCGGCGCGCCCGTCGCGCCGGCGCCCGTCCGGCCGCTCAGCGAGGCGCTGGTCGGCACGGGCTTCGACTACGACGCCGGCATCCGCGGCCGCCAGGCCGAGCGGCTGGTGGCGCTCATGCCCCGAGTGCGCGACATCCGCCGCCTGGGCAGCGCCGCGCTCGACCTCGCGTGGCTGGCGGCGGGACGCTACGACGCCTACGTGGAGCGCGGCATCGCGCCCTGGGACATCGCGGCCGGGTCGCTGCTCGTGCGCCGCGCCGGGCTCGAGGTGCGCGACCTGCCGGCCGGCGACGGGCTTCCCGCCGGCATCGCCGCGGGGCGCACCGAGCTGCTCGACGAGCTCGCCGCGCTCCGGCTCTGAACAGGCACACCACCCCGTCCGCACGAATTCGAACGAGCAAAGAGGGTGATTCACACATCTTGATGTGCGGTTCGCGCACATTCGATCACAGATCTGGTTAAGATCCCGCGCCGTGAACGCGACGGCCCGCCGCCAGCTCTGCCTCGAACTGCTCGCCGAGCACGGCGAGGTGACGGTCGCCGAGCTCAGCCGGGCCGCCCAGGTGTCGGAGATGACGATCCGGCGCGACCTCGAGCAGCTCGAGCGCGAGCACCTCCTCAAGCGGGTCCACGGCGGCGCGATCAGCCGCGTCTCGCGCGGCTACGAGCCCCCCTTCGCGCTCCGTGCCGGCCGCGGCGAGGAGGCCAAGGACCGCATCGGCCGCCTGGCCGCCACGCTCGTCGCCGACAACGAGACGCTGATCCTCGACGTCGGCACGACGACGCTCGCGCTCGCCCAGCACCTCACCGGCGCCACCGGCCTGACGGTCGTCACGCCGAGCCTGCGCGCCGCGAGCGTCCTCAGCTCCCACGACGCGCTGCGCGTGATCGTCACCGGCGGCATCGCCCGCGCCGGCGAGCTGTCGCTGATCGGCGACCTCGCCGAGCGCGCCTTCGGAGAGCTGCACTGCGACACGGTCTTCCTCGGCGCCGGCGGCGTCGACGCGCAGGCCGGCGTCACCGAGTTCAACCTCGACGACACGCGCGTCAAGCGCGCCGCCCTGGACAGCGCGCGCCGCTGTGTCGTCCTCGCCGACGCGTCGAAGCTCGGCAGCGTGGCCCTCGCCTCGGTGTGCCCGCTCGAGCGCGTCGACGTCCTGGTCACCGACGACAGCGCCTCGCCCGAGGTGCTCGCCCCCCTACGAGACAGCGGAGTGGAGGTCCTCACCGCATGAAGCGCCCCCGGTTCACCGACCTGTTCGACGCCGAGAAGCCGGTCATCGCCATGGCCCACCTCCCGCCGCTGCCGGGCACGCCGCTCTACGACGCGGCCGGTGGGATGGACGCGATCGTCGAGGCGGTCCGGGCGGACCTCGAGGAGCTCTACGACGCCGGCGTCGACGGCGTCATGTTCTGCAACGAGGGCGACCGGCCCTACCAGCTCACCGCCGACCCGGCGGGCATCGCCGCGCTCTGCCGCGTCGTCACCGAGCTCAAGCCGGCGGACCGCCCGTTCGGCGTGGACTTCCTGTGGGACCCGCAGGCCGCGCTCGCCGTCGCGGTCGCGACCGGCGCGAGCTGGATCCGCGAGGTGGCGACCGGCGTCTACGAGTCCGACATGGGCCTGTGGAACACGAACGCCGCCGCGCTGCTGCGCGAGCGCCGGCGCCTCGACGCCGACGGCATCCACATCCTCATGAACGTCACGCCGGAGTTCGCCTCCCAGATCGGCCAGCGCACCGTCGCGCAGGTCGCGCGCAGCGCGGTCACGTCGAGCCTGGCCGACGCCATCCTCGTCTCCGGCCCGATGGCCGGCGCGGAGCCGGAGCTCTCCAAGCTGCAGGAGGCGCGCGACGCGGTGGGCGGCGACGTCCCCGTCTTCGTCAACACCGGCGCGAAGGAGTCGAACGTCTCCGAGTTCCTCACGGTGGCCGACGGCGTCATCGTCGGCTCGTCGCTCAAGCGCGACGGCGTCTTCTGGAACCCCGTCGAGCGCGCCCGCGTCGACCGCTTCCTGGAGGCCGCGCGCGCGTGAGCCTCGCGCTCGGCATCGACGTCGGCACGACCGCGACCAAGGCGATCGTGATCGACGACGCCGGCCGCGTCGTCGCCGAGACCGAGCGCCGCTCCGAGCTCAGCTCGCCGCACCCCGGCTGGGCCGAGGAGGACACCGCCCAGTGGTGGGGCAACGTCACCTCGCTGGCCGCCGACCTGCCGCTCGCCGACGTGCGCGCGGTCGGCGTCAGCGGCATGGTGCCGTGCGTCATCTGCCTCGACGAGGACGGCCGCGCCCTGCGCCCGTCGATCCAGCAGAACGACGCGCGCGCCGTGACCGAGGTCGAGGAGCTCGCCGCCGAGCTCGCCGATCGCGACGTCCTCCAGCGCACCGGCTCCCCGATCACGCAGCAGTCCGTCGCGCCGACCGCGCGCTGGCTGGCGCGCCACGAGCCCGACGTGTGGGACCGCACGCGCACCATCCTCGGCTCCTACGACCTCATCGTCCACCGCCTCACGGGCGAGCGGGCGGTGGAGGCCAACTGGGCGCTCGAGTCGGGCCTCTACGACCTGCGCGCCGGCGGCTGGGCCGAGGACGTCTGCGCCGCCGCCGGCATCGACCCGGACCGCCTGCCGCCCGTGAAGCCCTCGAGCGAGGTCGTCGGCGAGGTCTCCGCCGACGCCGCGCGCGCGACCGGCCTGCCCGCCGGCATCCCCGTCGTCGCCGGCTCGGCGGACCACGTCGCCTCGGCGTTCGCGGCCGGGCTCGTCGAGGACGGCGACCTGCTCGTCAAGCTCGGCGGCGCGGGCGACATCCTGCTCAGCACCGGCGCCGAGCTGATCGACGAGCGGCTGTACCTCGACTTCCATCTCATGCCGGACCGCTACCTGCCCAACGGCTGCATGGCGGCCAGCGGCAGCCTGATCCGCTGGTTCCACGAGCAGCTCGGCCGCGAGACGGACCTGGCCGCGCTCGACGAGGAGGCCCGCCGGGCCGGCCCCGGTGCCGGCGGCCTCGTACTGCTGCCCTACGTCCTCGGCGAGAAGACCCCGGTCAACGACCCGCGCGCCCGCGGCGTGCTCTTCGGCATGCACCTCGGCCACACGCGCGGCCACGTCTTCCGCGCCGTGCTCGAGGGCATCTCCTACGGCTTCCGCCACCACCTCGACGTCTTCCGGGAGCGCGGCCACGAGCCTCGCCGGGTGCGCGTGACGAACGGCGGTGCGCGCTCGGAGCTCTGGAAGCAGGTCACCGCCGACGTCCTCGGGCTGCCGCTCGAGGTGCCCCGCGAGAGCGCCGGCTCGGCGCTCGGCGCCGCGTTCCTCGCCGCCAAGGGGGCGGGCATGTACGGCGACTGGCGCGACATCGAGCGCTTCGTCGAGATCGGCCGGGTGGTCGAGCCCGATCCCTCGGCGGCGTCCGTCGCCGACGACGGCTACGCCGTGTACCGCGAGCTGTATCCGACCCTCCGTCCGCTCATGCACCGGGAGCCCCGCCCATGACCACCGTCGTCACCGGCGCCGGCGCCGGCATCGGCCGCGCCATCGCGACCCTGCTGGCCGAGCGCGGCCACGCCGTCGCCGTCACCGACCGCGACCTCGACGCCGCCCGCGAGACCGTGGCGCGCCTGCCCGGCGGCGGCCTCGCGCTGCCCCTCGACGTCACCGACCGCGCGTCGATCGCCTCCGCGCTCGACCAGGCCGTGGCCGAGCTCGGGCCGCTGCGCGCCTGGGTCTCCAACGCCGGCGTGTCGTCGATGAACCGCTTCGTCGACCTCAGCGACGAGGAGATCGACCTCAACTTCGACGTCAACGCCCGCGGGCCGCTGCTCTGCGGCCAGGTCGCGGCGCGCCGGTTCATCGAGCAGGGGACGGGCGGCGTCATCGTCAACGTCGCGTCGATGGCCGGCAAGCAGGGGCGCGTCCCCTATCTCGCCCACTACGTGGCCTCGAAGTTCGCCGTCGTGGGCCTGACGCAGGCGATGGCCTTCGAGCTCGCCGAGCACGGCATCCGCGTCAACAGCGTCTGCCCGGGCTTCGTCGAGACGGCGATGCAGGAGCGCGAGCTCGCGTGGGAGGCCGAGCTCCGCGGCACGACGCCGGAGGCCGTGCGGCAGCTGTGGATCGACGACACGCCACTCGGCCGGCTCGAGCAGCCGGAGGACGTGGCCCGTGCCGTGGCGTTCCTGCTCGGGGACGACGCGGCGTTCATCACCGGAGAGGCGCTGGCCGTCAACGGCGGCGCCTTCATGGACTAGAGGAGGAGGGTGTTCGCAATGCAACGATGGATGGCCCTGATCGCGGCCCTGCTGGCCGTGCTCGCGCTCGCCGCATGCGGGGGCGGCGACGACGAGGGCACCGACACCGCGGCCGGCACGACCGAGCCGGCGCAGGTCGAGGGGACCGTGCGCGTGATCATGGAGGAGGTCCCCGACACCGACGTCGTCGAGGACATGCTCCCCGCGTTCAAGAAGCAGTACCCGAACGTGGACGTCGAGATCGAGGCGCTGCCGTACGACCAGATGCGCGACCGCATCGTCAGCTCGTTCCTCGCCAGCAAGCCGACCTACGACCTCATCATCGTCGACAACCCGTGGATGTACGACTTCGCCGAGGGCGGGTTCCTCGAGCCGCTCGACGACCGCATCGACGCCACGAAGGGCTTCGACTTCGAGGACTACTCCGCGCCGCTGCGTGAGATCGCGACCGTCGACGGCCAGGTCTACGGCGTGCCGTTCTACAACTACGCGCTCGCGCTCGTCTACCGCAAGGACCTGTACGACAAGGCCGGCCTGAAGCCGCCGACGACGCTCGACGAGCTCCAGCAGGCGGCCGCCAAGCTGACCACCGACGGCCGCGCCGGGATCGCCATGCAGCCGCAGACGGGCTACAAGATCTTCGAGGAGTGGGCGAACTACCTGTTCGCCGCCGGCGGATCCATCCAGGACGACGAGGGCAACGTCACGCTCGACTCCCCGGAGGCGCGCGAGGCGCTGCAGAAGTACATCGACATCTACCAGGAGTCCGCGCCCGAGAACTCGCTGAACTGGGCGTTCGACGAGTCGATCCGGGCGGTGTCGTCCGACAAGGCCGCGCAGCTGCTCTCCTACAACTGGATGCTGCCGACCCTCAACCGCGAGGCCGGCGACGACCGCTTCGCGATCGCGGAGGTGCCCGGCGGCAAGGCGGTGCTCGGGGCCTGGTACTGGTCGATCCCGGCGAACTCGGCCAACCCGGACGCCGCCTGGTCGTTCATCTCGTGGCTCGGGTCGCCCGAGCACGAGCGCGAGCGGGTGATCGCCGGCGGCGCGCCCGTGCGCAACAGCGCGCTCGACGACGAGGAGGTCTGGCAGAAGGGCTTCGGCCGCGACTACTACCAGACCGTCAAGGCCGCCCTCGAGGACGCCGAGCCGCTGGCCAACGGCCCCAACGCCGAGGAGATGATCACCGTCGTCGGCGAGGAGCTCAACGCCGCGGTGGCCGGCCAGAAGTCGGTCGACCAGGCGATCACCGACGCCGCCAAGCGGGCGCAGGAGACGCTCGACCAGTAGCCGCCGGATCGCGGGCGGGCGTGCGCGCCCGCCCGCGATCGGCTCCCCACTCCACCGAACCACCGCATGCTCGACCGGATCCCCCTCGGCGCCCGCTTCCTCGCCCCGCTGCTCGTGCTCGTGGGCCTGGTCGTCGCCTACCCGCTCGGCTACTCCCTGTGGCTCTCACTGACGAGCCGCACCATCACGCAGCGCGAGACCGAGTTCGTGGGCCTCGACCAGTACACGGGCCTGCTGAGCGACGGCGAGTTCGGCACGGCGATGCGCAACACGCTCGTGTTCGTCGTCCTCGCCGTGACGATCGAGCTCGTCCTCGGCCTGCTGCTCGCGCTCGCGCTGCAGCGCCAGGAGCGCGTGCGCAACCTCACCCGCTCGTTCCTGCTGACCCCGATGTTCGTCACGCCGATCGCCGTCGGCCTGATGTTCCGCTTCCTGCTCAACCAGCAGCTCGGCGCGATCCCGCAGCTGCTCGACGTCTTCGGCATCACCATCGACTTCTTCGGATCGTCGCTGGCGCTGATCACGATCGTCTTCATCGACGTCTGGCAGTGGACGCCGTTCATGGTGCTGCTGCTGCTCGCCGGGCTGGAGTCGCTGCCGCGCCAGCCGTTCGAGGCCGCGCGGATCGACGGCGCCTCCACCTGGATGACGTTCCGGCGCGTGACGCTGCCGCTCCTGCGTCCCGTCATCGGCATCGCCGTGCTCCTGCGGGCGCTCGACGCGTTCAAGATCTTCGAGTACGTCTTCGCGACCACGCGCGGCGGCCCGGGCGACGCCACGATCACCGCCCAGTTCGAGATCTACCGGACGGGCTTCCAGTTCTTCCGCCTGGCCGAGGCGGCGGCGATGGCGTTCGTGCTCGTCGGCATCGTCCTGCTCCTCTCGATCGCGCTGTACCGCCTGCTCATGCGCCAGGAGCCCGCGACCCGATGATGACCTCCGCACGCCGGCTGCTCATCGCCCTCGCCTGCCTGCTCGTCGCGTTCCCGTACGCGTGGGTCGTGCTCTCGTCGTTCAAGACGGGCGACGACCTCAACGAGCCGTCGAAGGTGGTCTTCGAGCCGACGCTGGACAACTGGAGCGAGATCGCCGACGGCGGCGTGTTCCAGAGCGCGTGGACGTCGCTGCTGGTCGCGGCGGTGACCGTCGGCATCTCGCTCGTCGTCGGCACGCTCGGCGCCTACGCGATCTCGCGGTTCCGCACCGGCGGCGCCGCGACCCGCTTCGGCATCCTGCTGAGCCAGCTCATGCCGCCGGCGGTCCTCGTCGTGCCGCTCTTCCTGGTCGCCTTCGACCTCAACCTGCGCGACACCGTGATCGCGGTGATCGCCTCGCACCTGACCTTCGTCCTGCCGGTCGTGACGTGGTTCCTCATCGGGTTCTTCGACGCCGTGCCGAAGGCCTACGAGGAGCAGGCGATGGTCGACGGCCACGGTCGCTTCGGCGCGTTCCGGCGCGTCGTGCTGCCGCAGGTCCGCGGCGGCCTGGTGGCCGCGGGCATCTTCGCGTTCGTCCTGTCCTGGAACGACCTGTTCTACGCCCTGATCCTCGCCGGCGGCAACACGACCACGCTGCCGGTGCAGATCGCGTCCTACAACACCTTCCGCGGCGTCGAGCTGGGTGCGATGTCGGCGGCGATCCTCGTGTCGGTGGTCCCGGTGCTGATCGTCTCCTTCTTCGTCCAGCGCCGGCTCGTGCGCGGGCTCTCCGGAGGAGGCTTGAAGTCCTGATGGCACGGATCGAGCTGCAGCAGCTCGTCAAGCGCTACGGCGAGGTCGAGGCGGTGCGCGCCGTCGACCTCGACGTCCCGGACGGGGAGATCACCGTGCTGGTGGGCCCGTCCGGATGCGGCAAGACGACGACGCTGCGTCTGATCGCGGGACTGGAGCATGCGACGGGCGGCACGATCCGCATCGGCGAGCGCGACGTCACCGCCCTGGAGCCCAAGCACCGCGACCTCGCGATGGTCTTCCAGAACTACGCGCTGTACCCGCACATGAGCGTGCGCGACAACATCGCGTTCGGGCTGCAGGCGCGCAAGACGCCCGCCGCCGAGATCAAGCGGCGCGTCGAGCACGCGGCCGAGCTGCTCAACGTCGCGCAGCTGCTCGACCGCAAGCCGGGCGCGCTGTCCGGCGGCCAGCAGCAGCGCGTCGCGATCGGCCGCGCGATCGTGCGCGAGCCCGCCGCGTTCCTGTTCGACGAGCCGCTGTCGAACCTCGACGCCAAGCTGCGCGTGTCGATGCGCACGGAGATCCTGCGGCTCCAGCGCGAGCTGGGCGCCACGATCGTGCACGTGACGCACGACCAGGAGGAGGCGATGACGCTCGCCCACCAGGTCGTGGTCATGCACGACGGCCGCATCGAGCAGGTCGGCACGCCGGCGGACCTGTACCGCCGGCCGGCGACCGAGCGGGTCGCCCGCTTCATCGGCTCGCCGGAGATGAACGTGCTCGACGCGGCCGAGGCCGGCGCGCTCGGCCTGAGCGGCGACGGCGCAGCGCGCGTCGGCGTCCGCCCGGAGCACCTGCGCCCGGCGTCCGACGTGCGCGACGACCGCGTGGCGGGGCGCTTCACCGCCCACGTCGAGATGATCGAGCTGCTCGGCGCCAACGCGATCGTCACGCTGCGGGCGGGCGAGCGCGCGCTCACCTCGCTCGTCGACTCGCGGCTGCTGCCGGAACTGCGCGAGGGCGAGCAGGCGCCGTTCGCCGTCGAGCAGGGAACGGTCGTGCGCTTCGACGGCGACGGGAGGACGATCGCCGGGTAGGATCGGCGCAATGCGCAGCTTCCTCACGGCGGTGCTGGTGCTCGCAGCGGTCGCGCCGACCGCCGGCGCGGTGACGGTGCCCGCGGGCACCGCGCCCTGTCCCCCGAAGAAGCACGACAAGCGCGTGACGGTGCTGTCGCGCACGGCGAAGAGCGTGATCTTCGAGCGGCGCGGCCGGACGATCGCGTGCTGGCGGCCGGCGAAGCGGGCGTGGGCGCTCGGGCGCGGCGCTGCGGTCTCCGCCGTCGTCGGCGAGCAGCTCGCCTACGGGGCAGGCGACGAGGTCCGCCTGCTGCAGCTGCCGACCGGCGAGGCGACGACCGTCGACCACGCCGTCGACACGGGCTCGGCCGTGAGCGGGGCGAAGGTGACGTCCGTGGTGCTCCGCGGCGACGGAGCGATCGCCTGGATCGGCGAGGCCACGAGCGGCGGCGCCGTCGTGCGCCAGGTGCGCCAGGTCGGCGGCCTGCTCGGCACCGGCTCGGGCATCGACCCGACGTCGCTGCGGCTGAAGGGCGATCGCGTCGCCTGGACGCAGTCGGGCGTCGAGCGCAGCGCGCCGCTGACGCTCCCCGCCCCCAACGAGCCGGCCGAGACCGCCGCCGCGCGCTAGGCGGGCGTCAGCGGCCGCGCCACACCGGGGCGCGCTTCTCCGCGAAGGCGGTCGCGCCCTCCCGCGCGTCCTCGGAGGCGAAGACCGGGTCGGAGATCTCGGCCTGGCGCTCCCACATCTCGCTCGCGGGCCAGTCGGGCGCCTCCTCGGCGATCCGCTTCGTGGCCGCGAGCGCGAGCGGGCCGTTGGGCGTGATGCGCGCGGCGAGCTCGAGCGCGACGTCGAGCGCGGCGCCCGGCTCGGCGAGCCGGTTGACGACGCCGAGCTCGTGGAGGCGCTCGGCGGGCATCGGGTCGCCGGTCAGCGCGAGCTCCATCGCGGCGTGGTAGGGCATGCGCCGCGGCAGGCGCAGCAGCGCGCCGCCGGCGGCCACGAGCGAGCGCTTGACCTCCGGGATGCCGAGCTTGGCGCCGCGCGCGGCGACGATGAGGTCGCAGGCGATCGCCACCTCGAGGCCGCCGGCGACCGCGAAGCCCTCGATCGCCGCGATCAGCGGCTTGCGCGACGCGCGGCGGACGATGCCCGCGAAGCCGCGGTCGCCGACCCACGGCCGCTCGCCGCCGACGAAGCCCTTGAGGTCCATCCCGGCGCAGAAGCCCCCGCCGGCGCCGGTGAGCACGCCGACGGCGAGCTCGCGATCGGCGTCCAGCGCGTCGAGCGCCGCGGCGATGCCCTCGGCGACCGCGAGGTTGACGGCGTTGCGCGCCTCCGGCCGGTTGATGGTGATGACGAGGACGGCGTCGCGGCGCTCGGTGAGGACGGCGGGGGCGGTCTCGGTCTCGGTGGCCATGGCGGGCAGCCTACGTGCCGCGGCGCTCGGCCATCCTCCGGAAGATCAGGCGCCCGAGGTCGGCGGCCGCGGCCTTGAGCACGGCGTCGGGCGTGCCCGGCACGCTGACGTTGATGCGCACGATCCGCCCCTGCTTGTGCGCGACGAGCTGGTCGTAGGACGGCGTCCAGAACGCGCCCGCGTTGGCCCACGCCGCGTCGTCGCCGACGTGGCGGACGAGCTGCGGCTGGCGCCGGGGGTTGCCGACGTACTTCTGCGTGTACTCCGCCTGCTGCTCGAAGTAGCGCCGGCCCGCCTGCGCGGCGGCGTCGATGACGACGCGGACGTTGACGGCGCGGCGGCTGTAGCGGCACTGCGACAGGTCGAGCGAGTCGTTGGCCTCGCGGCGCAGGCGCGGCAGGCCGGCGATCCCGTCGCGGTCGAGTGTTCCGACGACGTCGCGCCGGCGCAGCAGCCGGCACGCGGTCATGCCGTCGATGCCCTTGGCGTCGTGCTCGAGCGCGTTGAGCGACGGGCTCGGAGCCCGCGGCCCGGGATCGGCGGCGGCGCCGGTGGTCGCCGTCGAGGCGTCGTCCTCGCCGCCGCAGCCGCCGGCGAGCAGCGCGAGCGCGGCGAGGGCGCAGGCGAGAGAGCGGTGCATGGCCGCATCCTCGCGCCGGCGCACGGGGCGCGCGCCGGGGAAGTCCCTCAATCTCGCCCTAGGCGGCGAAGAGCGTGAGCTCGGGCTCGCGCTCGCCGCGCAGCACCGCCAGGTCGACCTCGACGCACGCGATCCCGCGCGACTCGGCCAGCACGCGCGCCTGCGGCTTGATCGACTGCGCCGCGAGGACGCCGCGGCAGCTGCCCATCGCGGGATCGAGGCGGATCCGCTCGAGGTAGCGCGTGAGCTGCTCGACGGCGTCGATCGTCGCGATGCGCTTGATCTCCACCGCGATCCACTCGTCGGCCTCGTCGCGGCACATGAGGTCCACGGGCCCGATGTCGGTCGGCCACTCCCGCCGCACGAGCCGCAGCCCCTCGCCGCACCAGTGCGGCTGGTCGGCCAGCAGCTCCTGGAGGTCGCGCTCGACGCCGTCCTTCTCCAGCGCCGCCGCCTCCCCCATGTCGTGCGTGACGTCGGAGAGCACCTCGCTGATCGTGATGTCGAGCCGGTCGTCGCCCTTGACCTTGCGCACGGTCATGAACCCCTCGCCCTCCTCGATGGCGGTCGGCGGGGTCATCCAGTTCTGCGGCTTGTAGCCACCGGTGTCGGCGTGGACCATGACGGAGCCGTCGGCCTTGACCATGATCAGCCGCAGCGCCTCGGGCAGCACGGCGGTCAGGCGACCCGAGTAGCGGACCTCGCAGCGGGCGACGATGAGGCGCATGGTTCGGGACCGTATCGACGCGGCCCGATGGACCGCGTCCGCTCGCGCCTACCCCTGCCGCGCTCGCGGCAGCTTCGCGAACAGCGCCCGCGCCAGATCCATCGCCGCGGCCTTGCGGTGCGCGTTCGTCGAGCCGGGGACGTGCACGGTCACGCGGGCGATGCGGTCGTCCTTGAACGCCACGAGCTGCTCGCGGCCGGTCGTCCAGAACGCCCCGGTGCCCCCGTAGGTCGAGTCGTCGCCGACGCCCTTGACGTTGTGCGGCTTCAGCGACGGGATCGTGTTGAACTTCTGGTAGGCCTCGAAGAGCTGGTTGTAGTAGCGCCGCGTGGCATCGGCGGCGCCGTCGAGCAGGATCCGCACGTTGATCGCGCCGCGGTGGTAGCGGCAGATCGAGAGGTCGAGCGAGTCGTTGACCTCGGGGCGCAGGCGCGGCACGCCGACGATCGCCTCGACCCGCCCCACCCGCAGCACGTCGCAGACCGAGTGGCCCTCGACGCCCTCCGCGCTGCGGTCGGCGTCGTGCTCGAGCTCCTCGCCGTTGGAGGCGGGCAACGAGACGCGGCCGACCGTGTCGGTGGCGGCCGCGGTGGAGGCGGTGCGTGCGTCGTCGTCCCCGCAGCCGGCGAGCAGCGCGGCCGCGGCGGCGAGCGCGACGAGGGTGGAGCGCGTCACGGCCGCGGATCCTAGGCGCTCCTCTCCCGGGCGGCGCCGGCCCGTCTCGCAGCTCGGACCGGCGCGCCCCTGGAGGAGGGGTGCCCTCCCGTGGGCCCGAGAGCCTCTCACCAGCCGTACCTAAGCGCGAGGTGAGGATGTGGTGAACAGGCGTACGAGAACGGAACGCCCGAGCGGTCAGGCCGCGCGCAGCTCGCGCGGCAGCGCGTCGCGCATCCGGGCGGCGAGGTCGGACACCTCGGCGTCCGCGCCGAGCTCCAGCGCGCGCTCGCAGGCCTGCAGGCAGTCCGTCACGCGATCGGTGCGTGCCAGCGCGTGCGCGTAGCGGCTCCACGCCGCCCCGTCGGCAGGGGCGAGCATCGTCGCCTGCTCGCACGCGGTCACCTCCGCGCCGACGTCGCCAGCGAGGTGGAACGCGAGCGCGAGGTCGAGCAGGCCCTCGACCGAGGGCGCGAGCCCGCGTGCGGTCTCGAGCGCCTCGATCGCGCCCTCGCGGTCCATGAGCCGCAGGCGCAACCGGCCGACGCGCTCCCAGGCGCTCGCGTCGGCGGGCGCGCGGTCGGTCGCGCGCAGCGCCGCCTCGGCCGCGAGGTCGATCGCGCCCATGTCCTCGTAGATGCGGGCGGCGAAGCGGTGCGGCGTCGGGCGGTCGCCGTCGACGCGGGCCCAGTCGCGGACCGAGCGACCGGCGGCCGGGAGGTCGCCCGCCTGCCAGAACGCCAGCGTCATGAGCCGCAGCACGGCGGCGTTGGTCGGCTCGGCGTCGCGCGCGTAGATGAGCCGCTGCGCGGCGAGCTTGTAGTCGCCCTCGGCCATCGCGTGCTGCGCCGCGGTCATGAACCGCTGGACGCGCTCGGCGCCGGGGTCGGGCTTGGAGAAGTCGACGAACTGCAGCGAGCCGGCCGGCACCGTCCGCACGCCGAGCGAGAACTTCACGCGCGCCCACTGCTGGACGTTGTCGCCGTCGCCGGTGAAGTAGATGCCGCTGACCGTCCCGACGCCCCACTCCGGGTACGAGAGGCAGCGGGCGTAGCGGTGCACGACCGAGTGGTCCGGCGTGCGATCGCCGAACGGGTCGTTGCGCGCCTTGTCGGCCGCGGCGGCGCGGGCGGCCTGCTCGCGCTCGTAGGCGCGGCGGCCCTCCTCGGCGCGCGCGGCGCGGGCGGCCGCGGCGTTGACCTTGACGGCGTTGCGCGAGACCTTGCCGCCGCGCGAGCCCTCCGCGAGCTGCTCGAGCTGGTCGGCGGCGAGGTTGATCGCCTTGAGGTGGCGCTCGTGCTCGAACTGCTTGCCAGGGGGCGCGAGGTCCGGGTGCCAGACCTTGGCGAGCCGCCGGCGCGCGAGCTGGACCGCGCGCTTGTCGAAGGGCGGCTCGAGCTCGAGCAGCAGGATCGCCTGTTCGATGTCGAAGACCGCGGGCACCGATCCAGGGTACCGCCGCCGCGGCACCCGATACGGTCGCTCCCGTGTCCGCCGACGATCAGAAGCGCGCCGCCGCCGAGGCGGCCGCCCAGCTCGTGCAGGACGGCATGCGCGTCGGCCTCGGGACCGGGTCGACCGTCGCCTTCCTGCTGCCCGCGCTCGCCGCGCGCGGGCTGCGCGACCTGCGCTGCGTCGCCACCTCCGTCGCCACCGAGCAGCAGGCCCGCGAGCTCGGGCTGCCGGTGGAGTCCTTCGAAGGCCCCGGCGCGCTCGACCGCCTCGACCTGGCGATCGACGGGGCCGACCAGGTCGCGCCCGACGGCTGGCTGATCAAGGGCGGCGGCGGGGCGCACACGCGCGAGAAGGCGGTCGCGGCGGCGGCCGAGCGCTTCGTCGTCATCGTCTCCGCCGAGAAGGTCGTCGACGCGTTCACGTGGCCCGTGCCGCTCGAGCTGCACGCGTTCGGGCTCGCCGCCACGCTGCGGCGGCTGGGCGGGCCGGAGCGGGTCCGCATCCGCGAGGGCTGGCCGCGGAGCCCCGACAACGGCGTGATCGCCGACCTGCACGTCCCGGTCGACGACCCGCGGGCGCTCGCCGCGCGGCTGTCGGCGACGGTCGGCGTGGTCGACCACGGGCTCTTCGCGCCCGAGCTCGTCTCCGAGGTCGTCGTCGCGCGCGACGACGGCATCGAGCGGCGCACGGTCTCCGCCTAGACTGGGAGGCCGCATGTCGGCTCAGTACATCTACACGATGCACCGTCTCACGAAGGCGTTCCCGCCGGACAAGACGGTCGTCAAGGACGTCACGCTCGCGTTCCTCCCCGGCGCCAAGATCGGCGTGCTCGGCCTCAACGGCACCGGCAAGTCGTCGCTGCTGAAGATCATGGCCGGCCGCGACACCGACTACCGCGGCGACGCCCAGCTCGCCCCCGGCGCGACCGTCGGGCTGCTCGAGCAGGAGCCCGAGCTCGACGAGTCCAAGGACGTCAAGGGCAACGTCGAGGACGGCGTCGCCGAGACGAAGGCGCTCCTGGACCGCTTCAACGAGCTGGCCGTCAACTACTCCGACGAGACCGCCGACGAGTTCGCGCGCCTGCAGGCCGAGATCGACGCGCGCAACGCCTGGGACCTCGACTCGCAGCTCGAGCAGGCGATGGACGCGCTGCGCCTGCCGCCGCCCGACGCCGACGTCTCCAAGCTCTCCGGCGGCGAGCGGCGTCGCGTCGCGCTGTGCCGCCTGCTCCTGCGCCGCCCCGACCTCCTGCTGCTCGACGAGCCGACCAACCACCTCGACGCCGAGTCGGTCGCCTGGCTCGAGCGCCACCTCGCCGAGTACCCGGGCACGATCGTCGCGGTCACCCACGACCGCTACTTCCTCGACAACGTCGCCGGCTGGATCCTGGAGCTCGACCGCGGCCGCGCGCTGCCGTTCGAGGGCAACTACTCCTCGTGGCTGGAGCAGAAGCAGGCCCGGCTCGCCCAGGAGGAGAAGGCCGAGAAGGCGCGCCAGAAGACGATCGCGGCCGAGCTCGAGTGGGTGCGCGAGAACCCCAAGGGCCGGCGCAAGAAGGCCAAGGCGCGCCTGAACAACTACGAGGCGCTGCTCGCCCAGGAGCGCAACGTCCAGCTCGACCAGGTCCAGATCCACATCCCGGCCGGCCCGCGCCTCGGCGACGTCGTCGTCCGCGCGGACAACCTGCGCAAGGGCTTCGGCGACCGGCTCCTCATCGACGACCTCAGCTTCGACCTCCCGCGCGGCGGCATCGTCGGCGTGATCGGCCCCAACGGCGCCGGCAAGACGACGCTCTTCCGGATGATCACCGGCCAGGAGGAGCCCGACGGCGGCTCGATCACGATCGGCGACACCGTGCAGATGGCCTACGTCGACCAGTCGCGCGACGCGCTGGACCCGAACAAGACCGTCTGGGAGGAGATCTCCGGCGGCGACGAGCAGATCCAGGTCGGCGAGCGCAGGATGAACTCGCGCGCCTACTGCTCCTCGTTCAACTTCAAGGGCTCCAGCCAGCAGGCGAAGGTCGGCAACCTCTCCGGCGGCGAGCGCAACCGCGTGCACCTCGCGAAGCTCCTCAAGGAGGGCGGCAACCTGCTGCTGCTCGACGAGCCGACGAACGACCTCGACGTCGACACGCTGCGCGCGCTCGAGCAGGCGCTGCTCGACTTCGCCGGCTGCGCGGTGGTCATCTCCCACGACCGCTGGTTCCTCGACCGCGTGGCGACGCACGTGCTGGCGTTCGAGGGCGACTCGCAGGTGACGTGGTTCGAGGGCAACTTCGAGGCCTACGAGGAGCACCGGCGCGCGCTGCTCGGCGACGAGGCCGACCGCCCGCACCGGATCTCCTACAAGAAGCTCACGCGGACCTGAGCACCGGCGCGGGCGCCGCGACCGCCTCGCGCTCCGGCGAGGCCGCGCCGGCGGCCGGGCCGACGCCGAGCATCCCCCGCACGACCGGGACGAACGCGTCGACGACCGCCGGGTCGAAGTGGCGGCCGCGCTCGGCCTCGATCGTGGCGAGCGCGTCCTCGACGGTCCAGGCCGGCTTGTAGCGGCGCTCGGACACGAGCGCGTCGAAGACGTCGCAGATCGCGCAGATCCGCCCGGCGAGCGGGATCTCCTCGCCGCGCAGCCCGGCCGGGTAGCCGGTGCCGTCCCACCGCTCGTGGTGGGTGCGCGCGATCGTCTCGGCGAGCTGGACGAGCGGCGAGCTGGAGCCGCTGAGGATGTCGGCGCCGATCGCGGCGTGGCGCTCCATCAGCGCGCGCTCCTCGGCGTCGAGGGGCCCGTCCTTGAGCAGCACCCGGTCGGGGATGCCGACCTTGCCGAGGTCGTGCAGGGCGCTGGCGTGCTCGAGCAGCTCGACGTCGTCGCGCGCCATCCCCATCGCCGTGGCGACGGCGCGCACCAGCGTGCCGATCCGCTCGACGTGCGCCCCGGTCTCGTCGTCGCGCAGCTCCGCGGCCCGGCCGAGCCGCTGCAGGATCTCGAGCTGCGTGTCGCGCAGCTCGCGCGTGCGGCGGCGCACCGCCGCGTCGAGCGCGGCGCTGCGGCGCTCGAACCAGCGCCCGGCCCGCAGCGCGACGGCGTAGCGGCCGAGGACCGCGGCGAGCAGGCCGCCGGCGGCGGCGACGAGCGGGGCGGCGACCGGGAGCACCACGCCGCGCGCGAACGCCCACTGGGCGGCGGCCGTCCAGCCGGCGGCGAGCGCGACGCCGGCCGCGCCGGCCA
>DASTRJ010000088.1:0-12177 GCA_035761245.1 Capillimicrobium sp.
GGCGTGGAGACGGCCATGACGGCGCGGTAGGCGGGCGTGAGCTTGTCGGGCATTCGCGCGATGGTGACAGGACTACGGCAGATGGCGCGTCTCGTTGAACGCGCGCAGCAGCCAGCGGCCGTCCGAGAAGATGACGAGCCGGCTGATCGACCCGTTCTCCGCGTGGATGAAGGCGAACGGCCGGCTCGCGGTCGCCTGGCGGCAGATCTCGCCGATCACGGCCGCGTGCACGAACGCCGCGCCGGTCGCGCCCGGGCCGATCTGCGCGGCGACGCGCTCGACGCCCGCCTTCACGCGCGCCGCGAAGGTCTCCATCGACTCGGCGTTCGGGAACAGGTCCCAGCGCTCCTCGACGACCGCCTGCCAGGCGACCGGATCGCCGTCCTGCATCCGGATGCGGAACTCGCCGCCCTCCCAGTCGCCGAGGTGCACCTCCCGCAGCTCCGGCACGACCGTCGGCTCGTGGCCGGTGCGCGCGAGGTACGGCTCCGCGGTCTGCAGCGTGCGCCGCAGGCCGGTGACGAACACGGCGGCGATGCCGTCCTCCTCGACGAGCCGGTCGGCGACCGCCTCAGCCTGCGCGATCCCCTCGGGCGCGAGCTCGGGATCGCCGTGGCCGTCGGGGTCGAGCGGGTGGCGCTCGCCGGGGCGCACGGGCGCCGACGCGCCGTGGCGCACGAGCAGGATCTCGGTGGCGTCCGGCGGGAGCCGGAAGCGGTGCTGGCGGTACTCCTTCGTCACGGCGTGAACTTGACGTTGATGACGTCGCCGTCGCTCATGACGTAGTCGCGGCCCTCGAGCCGCAGCACGCCCTTCTCGCGCGCGGCCGCCGTGCTGCCCGCCTCCACCAGCTCCTGCCAGCCGATGACCTCGGCGCGGACGAAGCCCTTCTGGATGTCGGTGTGGATCTCGCCGGCGGCGTGCCAGGCGCTCAGGCCGCGCCGGAGGTGCCACGACTGCGCGATCGTGCCCTCGCCGGCGGTGAAGAACGTGAGCAGGTGCAGCAGCGAGAACGCGCCCTCGACGACGCGCTCGAGGCCGGACTCGGTCAGGCCCAGCTCCTCGCGCATCGCCGCGGCCTCGTCGTCGTCGAGCTCGCTGAGCTCCGCCTCCAGCCGGGACGACACCGCCACGGCGACCGCCTCGTGCGCCGCCGCGTGCTCGAGGATCTCGGCCGGCACGTCCGTCTCGCCCTCGTCGACGTTGGCGACGAAGAGCACCGGCTTGGCGGTCAGCGAGCCGAGGTCGCGCTGCGCGTTCGGGGCCTCCTCGGGCGGCGGGACGCTGCGCGCCGGGCGGCCCTCCTGGAGCGCCGCGATGAGCTCGCGCAGCCACGCCTCCTCGGCGATCGCGGCCTTGTCGCCGCCGCGGGCCGCGCGCACGACGCGCTCGTGGCGGCGCTCGGCCTGCTCGAGGTCGGCCATGATCAGCTCGGTCTCGATGATCTCGATGTCGGCCAGCGGGTCGACGCGGCCCTCCGAGTGGATCACGTTCTCGTCGTGGTGGGCGCGCACGACGTGGACGATCGCGTCGGTCTCGCGGATGTTGGCCAGGAACTTGTTGCCGAGGCCCTCGCCCTTGTGGGCGCCGGCGACGAGGCCGGCGATGTCGTGGAAGTCGATCGTGTCGTAGACGATGCTCGACGAGCCGAGCACCTCGGCGACCTGGTCCAGCCGCCGGTCGCGCACCGGCACGACGGCCACGTTCGGGTCGATGGTGGTGAACGGGTAGTTCGCCGCCTCGGCGCCCGCCTTCGTCATCGCGTTGAACAGCGACGACTTGCCTGCGTTGGGCATCCCGACGATGCCGACCTTCATCTGCGTCCCAGCCTTCCGATGAGCGTCCCCAGCAGCGCACCGGCCGCGATGTCGGACGGGTAGTGCACCCCGAGGTAGACGCGCGACCAGCCCATGACGGCGGCGACCGCGAGCAGCGGCCGGCCTGGGAGCAGCCCGCGGTACGCGGAGACCGCCGCGAACGACGACGACGCGTGCGCGCTCGGGAACGAGAGCTGCGTCGGCGTCGCGATGAGCTGCGGCAGGTCCTCCAGCAGCGGTCGCTTGCGGCGGACGACGTTCTTGATCAGGGTGTTGAACAGGTACGTGACGAGCACGGCGGCCGCCGCGCGCAGCCAGCGCGCGCGCCGCGGGCGGTCCAGCGCCGCCCCCGCGCCGCCGATCGCCAGCCAGATCGCCGCGTGCTCGCCGGTGCGCGAGAAGCGGCGGACGGCGGCGCGCAGCGCCGGCATCCGGCCGCGCGAGCGGACGAGCCGGTAGAGGCGCACGTCGAGCAGCGCGAGCCGGCGCGCGAACGGTCCGCCCGCGAGGCGCGCGCGCAACGATCGCCGGGCGGCGGGCTCGGGGGTGGGCGGGACGGCGGCGTTCATGCTTCGGCCCGGCCACGATAGGAGAGACTGGCGACCGTGCGCCTCGTCCTCGTTGCCAACGCCCGCTCGGGGAGCGCCACCGACGCCGGCGAAATCGCGTCGCGGCTCCGCGCCCACGGGGCCGACGTGACGCTGCTCGACATCGGCGAGGCGGAGCGCGCCGCCGACGGTCGTCCCGACCGGATCGCGGTCGCCGGCGGCGACGGGTCGATCGGGCTGGTCGCCCGCACCGCCGCGCGAGCGGAGCTGCCGCTCGCCGTCATCCCCAGCGGCACCGCCAACGACTTCGCCCGCGCCCTCGAGCTGCCGATGGAGCTCGACGCGGCGTGCGCGCTCGCCGCCGACCGGGCCGCGCACACGACGGAGATCGAGCTCGCCCACGCGGCCGAGCGGCCGTTCGTCAACGCCGCGAGCTGCGGCCTGTCGGTGATCGCCGCCCGGCGCGCGGCGCCGCTCAAGCCCCGCCTGGGACCGCTGGCCTACGCGATCGGGGCGCTGCGGGCCGGCGCGAGCGGGCGGCCGATCGAGGCGCGCGTGACCGCCGACGGCGAGCCGGTCCACGACGGGCCGGCGTGGCAGGTCGTCGTCGGGGCGACCGGGGCGTTCGGCGGCGGCAGCTCGCTGGAGGCGGCCGACCCGCGCGACGGCCTCCTCGACGTGGCGATCATGGCGGCGGGCTCGCGCGCGGCGCTCGTGCGGCACGCGTGGGGCATGCGCTTCGGGCGCATCACGGAGCAGTCCGGCGTCACCCACGCGCGAGCGCACCGGATAGAGGTGCATGTGCCCGCGGGTACGCGGTGGAACGTGGACGGCGAGGTCTGCACTTTGGAGCCCGCGACGTTCGCCGCCGAGCGCGGCGCCGTCGCGGTGGTCGTGCCGCGATGAGGCTCCCGCTCGCCTGCCCCGAGCCGCCGCCGCGGTGGCGGGCTCACGCCGCCTGGGCCGCCGGGCTCGCGGCCGCCGGGGTCGCCTGGTACGGCGCGGGCTCGATCACCCACCGCCGCGAGCAGCGCCACGGCTACGCGCTGCGCGGCCCGGAGATCGACGTCGGCTCCGACGACTTCCTGCACACCTGCGAGGCGCTGACGAGCGCGCCGATCTCGGAGGGCAACGACCTCGACGTGCTCGTCAACGGCGACGCGATCTTCCCGATCTTCCTCGAGGAGATCCGCAAGGCCGAGCGCACCGTCAACCTCGAGACGTACGTCTACTGGCGCGGCGACATCGCCCACGAGGTGGCGAGCACGCTGTGCGAGAAGGCCCGCGACGGCGTCGAGTGCAACGTGATCCTCGACGCGGTCGGCGCGGCGAAGATGGAGCGCCGGCTGATGACCGACATGCGCGAGGCGGGCGTCTCCGTCGCGCTGTTCCGCCCGCCGAAGCCCTACGCGCTCACCCGGCTCAACAACCGCACGCACCGCAAGCTGCTCGTCGTCGACGGCACGGTCGGGATGACGGGCGGCGTCGGGATCGCCGAGGAGTGGACGGGCGACGCGCAGGATCCCGACCACTGGCGCGACACGCACGTCCGCGTGACCGGGCCGGTCGTCCGCGGCCTCCAGGGCGCGTTCGCCGAGAACTGGCTGGAGGCGACCGGCGACGTGCTCGTCGGCGAGGACTACCTGCCGCACCTCGACGAGATCGAGGACGGCGGGCCGATGCAGCTCGTGCGCTCGCGCGCGACCGTCGGCGACACGAACATCGAGGCGCTCTACTTCCTCGCCATCGCCTGCGCGCGCGAGACGCTCGACCTGACCGCCGCCTACTTCGCCCCGCGCCCGGCGTTCGTCGACGCGCTCTGCGACGCCTCCGGCCGCGGCGTCCGTGTCCGGATCCTCGTGCCGGGCAGCAACATCGACAAGGAGTTCATCCGGCTCGCGGGCCGCGCCGAGTACGAGCGGCTGCTCGAGGCGGGCGTGGAGGTCTACGAGTACCGGCCGACGATGCTGCACGCGAAGACGATGTGCATCGACGGCTGCTGGTCGTCGATCGGCTCGGTGAACTTCGACAACCGCTCGTTCCAGCAGAACGACGAGGCGACGCTCTGCGTGCAGTCGAGCAGGGTCGCCGGCGAGCTGACGAAGGTCTTCGAGGCCGACCTCGAGCTGTCCGAGCCGTTCGAGCTGCACCGCTGGCGCCGGCGGCCGGTGCACAAGCGCGCGGTCGAGCAGACGCTCAAGCTCGCGCGGCGCGAGCTGTAGGCGTCGACGGGACACCGGCCGGGGCGATGAGGTTCGCCCGCGGCGGCGGTCTGACGGGCATGAGCAACGACGCCAAGCCGAAGGGACCCGCCTCCTACTTCCCCTCGATCGAGGCCAAGTACGGCCGCCCGATCAGCGAGTGGAAGGAGCTCATCCGCTCCTCGCCGCTGACGAAGCACATGGAGCTCGTCACCTGGCTCAAGGCCGAGCACGGCCTCGGCCACGGCCACGCGAACGCGCTGGTGGCCGACACCCTGAACGAGGATCGCGGCGGCCGCTGACCGCCGCCGGCGGCGGTCGCGGGTGCCGGATGCGCCCGCGACCGCGCCAGTGGCGGCGCGCTCAGCCGCCCATCAGCATCGCGTCGCCTTCGAGCGCGATCGCGCCGATCGAGTCGAACTTCGCGAACAGGTTGCCCGACAGCTCGCCGGTGGCCATCGAGCCGGCGCGCTCGCCGCTGAAGTTGCCCGTCCCGGCGAGGAACGGCGAGATGCCCTTGACGGTCGCCGTGTCGCCGCCCGAGACGGCGAGGCCGCCGCCCTGCGCCGCGATGAGATGCATGACGCGGGCGGGGGCGGTAGCACCGGCGTCGTCCATGCGCATCGCGGTCTGGGTCCTCTTGGTGGCGCTGAACGTCAGCATCCCGTCGGCCGTCTGGTCGGTCATCGAGAGGGTCGGGCCGCCGGCGCCCGGGCCGCCGGGGCCGCCCGGGCCCGCGGGGCCGTCACAGCGGAGCGAGCCGCCGGTCGACGAGCTGCCCCGGAGGCTGCCCGCCTTCAACGTCTTGAAGTACGTCGTGTCCGCGACGAGCTTGAAGCTGCCGGTCAGCGTCCCGCGCTTCGTGGAGCCGGGCTTGCCGGTGCACCCCTTGGGGACCGTGCCCTTCACGCTGGAGGCGCTGGTCAGCTTCAGGTTCACGGCGCCGAAGCGGCCGAGCTTGCCCGAGATCGACGTGGAGGTGACCTTCACGCCCCGGTCGAACGTGTAGACGTGCTGCTGGCTCGACGTGCCGGCCGTGCGGTTGAAGACGACGCTGAGCGTGTCCTTCGCCGCGTCGCTGCCGACGAGCGTCATCTGGTAGGCGCGCACCTTCAGCGGGCCACCGATGACGGTGCCCTTCGCGGAGGCGGCGGAGGGAAGGGCCAGGGCGGCGATGACGGCCGCCCCGGTCGCGAGTCGTGCGTGCTGGGAGATCATGGGCGGCAGCCTCGACGCCCGCCCTTGCCGCCCGCTTGCCGCGGCGCGTCCGAGGTCGCTCAGGCGGACGCGGTCGCGGTGGCGCGGCGGCGGTCGAAGCGGCAGTGGGAGTACTCCTCCGGCCGGGCCGCCATGACGCCGAACATCGCCACCATCATCACGACGTGCTCCCCGACGAGGACGGTGCCGGCATCGAGGAGGCCCGCCGCCAGGACCGCCATGGCGAGGAGCGTGGGGACGACCATCGAGGCGCCCATCTCCAGGGAGGGCCGCCAACCGTGGCCGCGGAAGCGCATCCACGCGACCATCGGGATGGTCATCGTCGCCGCCATGAGCGCCAGCATGCCGGCGTCGGACAGCTGATCCCAGCTCGTACCGACGGCGTTCAGGGCCAGCTCGGCCGGCACGGCGAGGACGCCCATGCCGGCGAACATGACGGCGACCATCTCGGCGTAGTGCAGGAGGAAGCGGCGGGTGAGGAAGCCGGGGCGCATGCGGAAGCTCCTAGATACGGTCAGGGGGTATGGGTATGCCGGCCACCGTGCCATACCCCCCGACGGTATGTCAAGCGAGGTCGCGCGCCCTCGCGCCGGACCGCTACCGGCCGAAGCCGACCTTCGGCTCCTGGCGCTCCGTGCGGACCCACAGCACGTGCTGCAGGTTCAGCCGCACGCTGCCGTCGGCCGTCTTGAGGTCGTGCCAGCCCTCGCCGCCGACGGCGGCGAGCAGCTTGTCGAGCTCCTCCTGCTCGACGCGGAGGCCGAGCGGCGGGCTGGCCTGGAAGCCGATCGAGGCCTGGACCATGGTTGCTAGTGCTCCTCTGCGGGCTGGACGATCTCGGTCAGCACGCCGCCCGACGCAGCCGGATGCAGGAAGGCGACCCGCGAGTTGCGGATGCCGACGCGCGGCGTCTCGTCGATGAGCCGGACGCCCGCCGCCTTCAGCGCCGCGAGCGCCTGCTCGATGTCGGTGGTCTGGTAGGCGACGTGGTGCAGCCCAGGGCCCTTCTTGGCCAGGAACTTGCCGACCGGCGTGTCGGGGCCGAGCGGCCGCAGCAGCTCGACGTGGTTCTCGCCGACGTCGAAGAGCACGGCCTCCACGCCCTGCTCCGTCACGGTCTCGCGATGGACGAGCTCCATCCCGAAGGTCTGCTCGTAGAGGGCGACGGCCGCGTCGAGGTCCTCGACGGCCACGCCGGTGTGATCGATCCGGGCGAACATGCGGAGGCGGAGTCTAAGCGGCGCCGCTAGACGACGCGCTCGAGCCGGTCGCTGTCGATCCTGTGCCGTCCGACCTTGGCGCACGGCCGCCCGTCGACCTCGACGACGTCGGCGGTGAAGTCGTTCGAGCCGCGGATGAGCGACGAGCCGACGCCGTAGGCGTCGACCGGGATCCCGGCCTCCTCGAAGCGGGTGATCTTGTCGGCGGTGAAGCCGCCCGAGACGACGATCTTCACGCGCTCGAAGCCGCGCTCGTCGAGCGCCCGGCGGACGTTCTCGACGAGCTGGGGCTGCACGCCGCGCAGGTCGGTGCCCTCCAGGGACCTGTCGACGAGCGCCTCGCTCGTGTCCAGCCGCACGCCCCAGAGGTCGTCGCCGAGCGCCTCGGCGACGTCGAGCGCGGTCCGCACGGAGTCGTTCTCGAAGTCGACGAGGACCGTGACGTTCATCTCGCTCGCGTAGCGGTTGGCGAACGCCGTGGCCGCGGCGACGGTGTCGCCGCCGTAGGCCGCGATCAGCGCGTGCGGGACCGTGCCGACGCCGCGCCCGCCCCACCACGACGCCTGCGCGTCGGTCGAGACGCCGATCGCCCCCGCGACGTGCGCGGCCCAGCCGTCGCCGGTCTGCACCAGCCAGTGGTCGTGGCGCGCGGGGAAGAACAGGATCTCCTTGCCGCGCGCCGCCTCGACGACCTCGCGGACGTTGCGCATCACCAGCGTGCGCCGGGCCAGGCAGCCGAGGTAGACCGTCTCGAGGTGCGCGAAGAGCGCGTAGTCGCCGCGGATCGTCAGCACCGGCTCCCACGGCGCGATCTCGTCGCCCTCGTAGAGCGCATGGACCTCGAGGCGCGGCCAGCCGTCGACCCACTCCCCGCCGGGCCCGCACTCGCCGGAGCACTCGCGCAGGATCGCGATCGCCTCGTCGATGCCGCCGAGGATCGACTCCTTCTTCTGGAAGACCTGCATGAGCACCTGGGGCCGGTGGTGGTCGGCCTCGAGCAGCGACTTCGTGAGGTTGAAGTACTGGTCGGAGTAGTAGCCCTCGCGGATGCGCTGGATCGGCAGGCGGAAGACGGCCGACGAGAGGCGGCGGCGACGCGTCGACACGCTCATCCGAGCAGCCGGCGCGCCACGTCGCGGAAGAAGGCCGCAGCGTGGCCGAGGTCGCGGACGTCGATGCGCTCGTCGGCCGAGTGGACCAGCGGGGCCGTCTCGTGGAGCGTCATGTGCTTGTGCGGGAAGAACCCGTAGGCGACCACGTCGGGGAAGGTGGCGCGGAACGAGCGGGAGTCGGTGAAGCCGGGGAGGATCGTGGGCACGACGGTGGTGTCGGGGTCGTTGACGGCGACCCACTCGCGGATGGCGTCCATCAGCGGCGAGTCGACGGGTGACGCATTGCCCATCACCTGCTCGCTCCAATCCAGGCGATAGCCGTCCCGGCCGAGCACCTCCACGATGCGCCGCTCGGCGAGGTCGCGATCGAGGCCGGGCGGGACGCGGCAGTCGACGCCGATCGTCGCGCTCGACGGGATCACGTTGATCTTCTCCGACGCCCAGATCCGCGTCGGCGCGAGCGTCACCCCCAGCATCGGCTCGACGAGCACCGCGAGCGCCGGGTCCTTCGCCTCGAGCGTGGCGAGCGCGGCGGCGGGGTCGCCGGCGTCGAGCCCGAGGCCCTCGAGCAGCGCGCGCGGCCCCTCGGTGACGTCGAACGACGGCTGGCGGTCGCGCATCGCGTCGAGCAGCGGGCTGACCTTCAGGAGCGCGTTGTCGCCGATCTTCGGGATCGACGCATGGCCCGCGACGCCCTCGGTGGTCAGGCGGAAGCGGAAGACGCCCTTCTCCGCGACGCAGACGCCGAGGTAGCGGCGGCCGTCGTAGGGGATGACCGAGCCGGCGCCCTCGTTGAGGACGTAGTCGCAGCGCACCGCGTCGGGATGGTGCTCGCAGATCCACTGCGCGCCCTCGGCGCCGCCGGTCTCCTCGTCGACGAGCACGACGACGAGCAGGTCGCCGGCGGCGGGTCGCCACCCGGAGCGCGCGAGCTCGATCGCCGCCGCGATCTCGGCCGCGGTCTGGCTCTTCATGTCGAGCGCGCCGCGCCCCCACACGCAGCCGTCGGCGAGCTCGCCCGACCACGGGTCGTGCCGCCACTCCGACGGGGTCGCGTAGACGGTGTCGACGTGCGAGAGCAGGCCGAGGGTCGGGCCGTCCTGCGCGCCGCGCAGCCGCGCGACGAGGTTCGGCCGGTCCTCGGTGCGGCCGAGCAGCCGCACGTCGAAGCCGGCGTCGCGCAGCTTGGCGGCCAGGTGCTCCTGCGCCGGCCGCTCGTTGCCCGGCGGGTTGACCGTGTCGAAGCGGATCAGCTCCTGCAGGAGCTCGGTGGCGGCGGCCTGGAGGTCCGGCATCGCCGGGATGGTATGTCTCCGGGGGTGACCCTCGCGCTGTCTGCCCGTGGCCTGCGCAAGCGCTACGGCGCGACGACGGCGCTCGACGGGGTCGACCTGGAGGTCGGCGCCGGGGAGCTGGTCGGGCTGCTCGGGCCCAACGGGGCGGGCAAGTCGACGCTCGTGAAGATCGCCTGCGGCCTCGTGCGCCCGACCGCCGGCGAGGCGGCCGTGGCCGGCGCCCCCGCCGGGAGCGCGGCGGCGCGAGCGGCGACCGGCTACCTCGCCGAGCTCTTCCGCTTCCCGGGCTGGGCGCGCGCGGAGGAGGTGCTGGCGCTGCATCAGCGGCTCGTCCGCTCCCGCGGCGGCGCGGCCGAGCGCGAGGCGCTGCTGGAGCGCGTCGGGCTCGCGGGCGAGGGTCGCCGGCGCGTCGAGACGATGAGCAAGGGGATGCAGCAGCGCCTCGGGATCGCCCAGGCGCTCATCGGCGAGCCGCGGCTCGTCCTGCTCGACGAGCCGACGAGCGCGCTCGACCCGGCCGGGCGGAGGACGGTCCGGGACCTGCTCGTCGGGCTGCGCGAGCAGGGCGTCGGCGTGCTGCTGAACTCCCACCTGCTCAGCGAGGTGGAGCTGGTGTGCGACCGCGTCGTCATCGTCGACCGCGGGCGGGTCGTCACCCAGGGCCGGCCGCACGAGCTGACGGCGCCGGGCGGCGTCGAGATCGAGACCTCCGACGGCGTGCGGCGGCTGCCCGACGCGCGCCGCGAGGACGTGCCCGGCATCGTGCGCGCGCTCGTCGCGGAGGGCGTCGACGTCTACGGCGTGCGCGTGGTCAACGGGACGCTCGAGGACGCGTACCTGGCCGCCGTGGTGGGGCGCGACGGGTGAGCGACGCGGTCGTCATCGCCGGTCACGCGCTGCGCGAGGCGGTGCGGCGGCGGGTGCTGCTCGTCGTCGGGCTGCTCACCGTCGCGTTCCTCGGGCTCTACGCGCTGGCGGCCTTCCAGGTCTTCGACTCGCTCGAGGCGTCCGACGGCGGGTTCATCGCGATCGACGACCGGGCCCTGGCCGGCGGCACGCTGCTGGGGCTGGCGATGTTCGCGATCCTCTTCCTCGGCGTCGTGCTGGCCGTCTTCCTCACGCTCGGCGCGGTCCGCGGCGACGCCGAGCGCGGCCTCCTGCAGCCGCTCGTGGTCCGCCCGGTCGGCCGCACGACGCTCCTGGCCGGGCGGCTCCTCGCGGCCTCGGCGGTGTGCGCTCCCTACGTCGTGGCGGTGTTCCTGGCCGCGGTCGCCATCACGCGCGTGGCCGGCGACTTCACGCCGGGGTCGATCGTCGTCCCCGCGGCCGGGCTGGCGCTCGGGGTGGTGTCGGTGGTCGCGATCTCGCTGCTCGGCTCGACGCTGCTCGGCGCCACCGCCAACGGGATCGCCATCTTCATGCTCTTCGGCACCGGGCTGGCCGCCGGCCTGCTCGGCCAGATCGGCGACGCCCTCGACGTCGACGCGCTCACGACCGCGAGCTCGATCATCTCCTGGGCGGTGCCGTTCGAGGCGCTCTACGAGAACGGCCTGCACGCCCTGACCGCCGACATCGGCGGCGTCACCGGCGTGATCGTCCAGCTCGGGCCGTTCGGCGGCGCCAGCGACGCGAGCGCGGCGCTGTGGCCGTGGGCGCTCGCGTGGACCGCTGCGATGGTGGCGCTGGCCGCGCTCTCGTTCCGGCGCCGCGACCTCTAGGGACGTCAGGCGAGGCGGCGCAGCACGGGCACGCCCGCTTCGCGCACGACCTCCGCGAGCGGGATCTGCATGGGCGGCGATACTGGTTGATCGTGAGCGACCAGCTGTTCGAGACCGGAGAGCCCGAGCCGGAGCGGGCGCCTGCGGCGGCCTCGGACGCCCCGCTGCCCGCGCGGATGCGGCCGGCGACGCTCGACGAGGTCGTCGGCCAGGAGCACGTGCTCAAGCCCGGATCGCCGCTGCGGACCGCCATCGAGGAGGGCAAGCCGCACTCGATGCTGCTCTACGGCCCGCCGGGCAGCGGCAAGACGACGCTCGCCCGGATCGTCGCCACCAGCGCCAACGCCGCCTTCGAGGAGCTCAGCGCGGTGCAGGTCGGCCGGCCGGAGGTGCGCGGCGTGCTCGAGCGCGCCGAGCACCGGCGCAAGGCGACCGGCCAGCGGACGGTCTTCTTCCTCGACGAGATCCACCGCTTCAACAAGGCGCAGCAGGACGCGCTGCTGCCCGCCGTCGAGGAGGGGCTCGTCGTGCTCATCGGCGCGACGACCGAGAACCCGTACTTCGAGGTGAACTCGGCGCTGCTGTCGCGGATGCGCGTCTACGAGCTGCAGCCGCTGTCGACCGAGGACGTCCTGACGCTGCTGCGGCGCACCGGGGCCTCGGCCGACGAGGACGCACTGGCGTTCATCGCCGACCGCTCGGGCGGCGACGCGCGCACCGCGCTGGGCGCGCTCGAGCTGGCCGCCGAGACCGCCGGGCACGTGACGCTCGCGGCCGCCGAGGACGCCATGCAGCGGCGCGCGATCCGCTACGACAAGCAGGGCGATCAGCACTACGACCTCGCCTCCGCGTGGATCAAGGCCACGCGCGCGAGCGACCCCGACGCGTCGCTCTACTACCTCGCGGTCATGATCGAGGGCGGCGAGGACCCGCGCTTCATCGCGCGGCGGATGGTCATCTTCGCCTCCGAGGACGTCGGCAACGCGCACCCGCAGGCGCTCGTCGTCGCGGTCGCGGCCGCCGACGCGGTGGAGCACGTCGGCATGCC
>DASTRJ010000089.1:0-3734 GCA_035761245.1 Capillimicrobium sp.
GTCTTCCCGTACGTGCTGTCGACCTACCGGATCGCCGAGCACCACACGGCCGGCGGCATGACGCGCTTCACCGCGCACACCGCCGAGCTCGCGCCGGAGGCGTTCGTCGAGGTCTCGCCCGAGCTCGCCGCCGAGCGCGGCCTGGTGCACAACGACTGGGCGACGGTCATCACCGCGCGCACGGCCGCCGAGGCGCGCGTGATGGTCACCGACCGCATCCCCGCCCTGCACGTCGAGGGCCGCCTCGTCCACCAGGTCGGGTTCCCGTTCCACTGGGGGCGCAACGGGATCGCCAAGGGCGACTCCGCGAACGACCTCGTCCCGATCGTCACCGACTCCAACGTGCACATCTCCGAGTTCAAGGTCGGCACCTGCGACATCCGCCCGGGCCGGCGCCCGCGGGGGCCGGAGCTGCTGGCGCTCGTCGAGGACTACCGGCGGCGCGCGGGGGTCGAGGCGTGAGCACCTCCGAGCTCTTCGACCTCGGCGTCCGCAGCTACGAGCCCGAGCGGCGCCGCCCGCGCATGGGCTTCTTCACCGACACGTCGATCTGCATCGGCTGCAAGGCGTGCGAGGTCGCGTGCAAGGAGTGGAACCACATCCCGGCCGACCGGCTCGAGCACCGCGGCTGGTCGATGGACAACACCGGCGGCCTCGGCGCGGACACGTGGCGCCACGTGGCGTTCATCGAGCAGCGCCGGCCGCTCGGCGTCAACGACGGGCTCGACGGGTCGCTCGTGCAGGAGGCGGCGCTGCAGGCGCTCGCCGAGGCGCAATCGGTCGACGTGCAGGAGGAGGGCGCGTTCCGCTGGCTGATGGCGAGCGACGTCTGCAAGCACTGCACCGACGCCGCCTGCCTCGAGGTCTGCCCGACCGGCGCCCTCTTCCGCACCGAGTTCGGCACGGTCGTCGTGCAGGAGGACGTCTGCAACGGCTGCGGCTACTGCATCCCGGCGTGCCCGTTCGGCGTGCTGGACCAGCGCGAGCAGGACGGGCGGGCCTGGAAGTGCACGCTCTGCTACGACCGCCTGAAGGACGACCACGAGCCGGCGTGCGCGAAGGCGTGCCCGACGAACTCGATCCAGTACGGCGAGGTCGACGAGCTGCGCGAGCGCGCGCAGCAGCGCCTGGCGCGGCTGCAGGAGGCCGGCGAGCCCGGCGCGCGCCTCTACGGCGAGGACCCGTCCGACGGCGTCGGCGGGATGGGCGCGTTCTTCCTGTTGCTCGACGAGCCCGAGGTCTACGGGCTGCCGCCCGACCCGGTCGATCCCGTCCGGCACCTGAAGGGCACGTGGGCGTCGACGCTCGCCGCCTCGACGGTGATCGCCGCCGGCGCGATCGCGACCGTGATCTTCGGGAAGCGCCGATGACGACCGAGGGCCAGAGCACGCTGAGCCCGGGCGCGGCGCGCCGCCGCGGCGCCTCCCGCTCGATCACGACCGGCATCGGCGAGGCGCCCGGCCGCGACTCCTACTACGGCCAGCCCGTCATCAACCACCCGGTCTGGACGTGGGAGATCCCGGTCTACTTCTTCACCGGGGGGTTGGCGGGCGCGGCGGCGCCGCTGGCGTTCGTCGCCGGCGTGCGCGGCGAGGACCGGCTCGCGAAGCGGATGTCGGTCGCCGCGGTCGTCTTCGGCGGCATGATGAGCCCGGCGCTGTTGATCGCGGACCTCGGCGTGCCGCGGCGCTTCCTGAACATGCTGCGGATGTTCAAGGTGACCTCGCCGATGAGCGTCGGCGCGTGGATCCTGGCGTCCTTCGGGCCCGCCGCCGCCGGTGGCACGGCCTGGCGGCTGAAGCTGCTGCCGCGGTCGCTCGGCCTGCCCGCCGAGGCGTCGTCGGCCGTGCTGGGCCCGCTGCTCGGGACCTACACCGCGGCGCTCATCGCGAACACCTCGGTGCCGGTGTGGCACGAGGCGCGCCACGAGCTGCCGTTCGTCTTCGCCGGCTCGTGCCTGACGAGCGCCGGCGCGCTCGGGGCGATCGTCGTCCCCGACGAGGAGAGCGGCGCGGCGCGCCGGATGGCGCTTGCCGGGTCGGTGATCGAGCTCGCGACGACGCAGTACATGGAGCGCAAGCTGGGCCCGCTCGCGCGCCCCTACAAGGAGGGGACGAGCGGCCGGCTGGCGAAGGCGACCAAGGCGCTGACGCTCGCCGGCGGGGTCGGCATGGCGATCGCCGGCCGGCGCCGCCACCGGCTCGCGGCGGCCGCCGGCGCCGCGCTGCTCGCGGGCGCGTTCGCCGAGCGCTGGGCGATCTTCAAGGCCGGGATGGCGTCCGCCGACGACCCGGCCGCGACCGTCGAGCCGCAGCGCCGGCGGCGGCGGGCGGGCTGACGGCGGCGCGCTGGCGCCGGCGCGTCGACCCGCGCGCGATGACGCGGGTGGGGACGTGGAGGTGGTGCCTGGCCGGCTCGCGGCCCTCGACGAGGTCGACGAGCAGCTCCACGGCGAGCTGCCCGATGCGCTCGGGCTGGAGCCCCAGGGCGGTCAGCGCCGGCTCCGCGGCGCGCCCGGCGTTGCTGTCGGTGCAGCCCGCGACGAGCAGCTCGTCAGGCACCGCGATGCCGAGCGCGTGCGCGGCCAGCAGCGCCCCGAGCGCCGGGCGGTCGAGGCTGCTGTAGATCGCGTCCGGCGGGTCGTCGCCGCGCAGCAGCGACGTCGCCGCCTCGTAGCCGGACCCCTCCGTCAGGCCGCCGTCGAGCCAGGCGATCCGCGGCTCGACGCCGGTGTCGGCGCACCAGCTCTCGTAGGCGTGCAGCGCGTCGGCGGTGTAGGACGTCTTCGGCGGCGTCGTCATGAGCGCCACCCGCTCGGCGCCCTGCCGCGCGAGGTGGTCGAGCATCGACCGCATGCCGGCGACGTGGTCGTTGTCGACCCAGTAGCCGTCCTCGTCGCCCGGGATCCGGCCGGTCGTCACCAGCGGCAGCTCACGCTCGCGCACGGCCTCGAGCAGGCGGTTGCCGGGGATGGGGTCGACGATGACGGCGCCGTCCACGTTGACCTGCGACCAGATCTGCTCGCCGCGGTCGTCGTCGTGGACCAGCACCAGCGCGTAGCCGTGCTCGAGCGCCGCGCTGGTCGCGGCGCTCATGAGCGTCGCGAAGTACGCGAAGTCCGACAGGGCGAACGGCTCGTCCTCGGCCTGCGAGACCGCGAGCCCGAGCAGGCGGCTGCGGCCGCCGGCCAGCGCCTGGGCGGTGGCGTTCGGGCGGTAGCCGAGCTCGCGGGCGACCTCCTGCACGCGGCGCCGCGTCGCGTCGGGCAGCCGGCCCTTGCCGTTGAGGGCGTGGGACACGGTGGTCACCGAGACGCCGGCCGCCTCCGCCACCGCCCGGATGCCTACGCGAGGGGTCACGCGGGAGAAGCATAGGGCGTGGGGCTTGACTTGAAAAAACGGTTTGCCTAGTCTGCCGCGCCACGCGGTGCAAAACCGTCTTTGCACCGCTCCAACCGAGGAGGAGAGATTGAGCACCGCGCCGCCGGTCGACCCGACGATGTGGACGAGCCTGCTGCACGCCGGGCTCGCCGGATCGTTCCTGCGCCTGCCCCACGTCGCGCCCGATGCCGAGGCGCTGCGCGCCGCCGGCGCGAAGGCCGCGATCTACGGCCTCCCGTTCGACGCGACGAACATCAGCCGGACCGGCGCGAACTACGGGCCGCGCGGGATCCGCGAGGTCTCCTGCCAGTTCCTGACGTACAACGCGACGTTCGACTTCGACCTCGTCGAGGC
>DASTRJ010000090.1:0-21217 GCA_035761245.1 Capillimicrobium sp.
CGACGGGCTTCACGGGCACCAACGGCGCCGCGGTCGTCGGCGCGGGGACGCGGACGTTCGTCACCGACTTCCGCTACCTGACGCAGTCGGCCGAGCAGGTGCCGGACTTCGAGCGCGAGATCGCCCAGGCCGACCTGCTGGCGGGCGTGGTGAGGACGCTGCCGGCCGACGGCCCGCTGCGGCTCGGGTTCGACGACGCCGACCTCTCGGTGAAGTCGCATGCCCACCTGCGCGAGCTGCTGCGCGACGACGTCGAGCTCGTGCCGGCCGGCGGGCTCGTCGAGGAGCTGCGGGCGATCAAGGACGCGGACGAGATCGCGAAGATCCGCGCCGCGGCCGCGCTGGCCGACGAGGCGCTGCAGGCGGTGCTCGATCGCGGCCTGGTGGGGCGGACCGAGCAGGAGATCGCCTTCGACCTCGAGTTCGAGCAGCGCCGGCGCGGCGCCGAGGCGATCAGCTTCCCGCCGATCGTGGCGGCGGCCGCCCACGGCGCCTCGCCGCACGCGGTGCCGCGCGACGTCGCCGTCCCGGCCGGCACCCTCGTCGTCATCGACTGGGGCTGCCAGCTCGACGGGTACTGCAGCGACTGCACGCGCACGTTCGCGACCGGCGAGCTCGACCCGCGCGACCGCGAGATCTACGACCTCGTGCTCGAGGCCCAGCTGGCGGCCCTCGCCGCCGTGCGCCCCGGCCCGACGGGCCGCGAGGTCGACGCGGTGGCGCGCGAGATCATCAGCGCGGCCGGCCACGCCGAGCACTTCGGCCACGGGCTCGGCCACGGCGTCGGCATGGAGATCCACGAGGGCCCGCGGCTGTCGACCACGGGCGAGGCCGCCCTGGCGGCGGGGCAGGTGGTGACGGTCGAGCCGGGCGTCTACGTGCCCGGCGCGGTCGGCGTGCGGATCGAGGACCTCGTCGTCGTGACCGAGGACGGCTGCGACATCCTCAGCGGGCTGTCCAAGGAGCTGACGGTCGTCGGGTAGTCGGGGCGCCACCGAGGCGAGCGCCTCGACGATCGCGTGGCCGACCGCCTTCAGCCGGTGGCCGCGGCCGGGGTCCTCGGGTGCGCCTTCGCCCACGCGATGATCTCCTCGGAGCCGCTGATCGCCGTGCCGTCGTCGAGGATCAGCGCCGGGACCCAGCTCGATCCGGTGAGCCGCTTGACCTCCCGCCGGCGCGGCCCGTTGAGCGCGTCCGGGAGCGGGCCGAGGCCGTACGCCCTGACGATCTCGGGGTCGTGGCCGGCGGCGCGCAGCGCTTCGGCGGCGTTCTTGCACGGATGCCCGCCCGGGCGCGGGCTGGGGAAGAGGCCGTAGCAGATGTAGAGGCGCATGGCGCGCGACTCTACGCGGCGGCGGCCGGACGATCTAGGCAGGCAGCGGTCGCTCGCAGTTCACGCACTCCGTGCCGAGGACGGGATCGCCCTCCGGGGCGTCCTCGACCCAGTAGACGCGGTGGCGGCCCTCGCCCGACACGCGGTAGCGCTGGCCGCACTCGCACCTCCACGGCTGCGGGCCGCCGCCCCGCCCGGTCGCGGAGCCCTTGCGCCGCCAGCCGAGGTCGAGGCCGGCGGCGGCGGCGAGCGCGAGCGTCACCGCGATCGCGCGGCCGGTCGTTCGCTGATCCATGCGCGCTGCCTACCCGGCCGCGCCGGTCGTAGACTCGCGCGCCATGCCCACCGCCCAGCCGCGCCTCGTGCTCCATCTGCTGCCGCCGTCGCATCCCTGCCACGCCGTCGAGGCGGCGCTCGCGCTCAAGGGGCTCGAGTTCGAGCGCGTCGAGCTGTCGATCGGCCGCCATGGCGAGGAGATGGCGAGGATCTACGGCGAGGGGCGCACCACCGTGCCCGGCCTGCTCGTCGACGACGAGCCCGTGCACGGCTCGAACGCGATCCTCGAGCGGCTCGAGGCGCTCGCGCCGGAGCCGCCGCTGTACCCGGCGGGGATCGCCGAGCGCGTCGCCGAGGCCGCCCGCTGGGGCGACGAGGAGCTGCAGGACCTCGGCCGCCGCATCCCGTGGGGCGCGCTGCACTTCCGCCCGGAGATGCTGTCGGTCGTCGGCGGCGCTGCCGAGCCGCTCGACCCGGCGGGTGTTGACTACGCGATGCGGTTCGTGCGCGCCGCGTGGAAGTACCACGGGATCACCGCCGCGCGGCTCGCCGAGGACCTCGCGGGCCTGCCGGCCAAGCTCGACGTCTGCGACGGGTTCGTCGCCGAGGGGCTCATGGGCGGCGACGCGCCGACCGCGGCCGACCTCCAGATCGGCGCGACGCTGCGCGTGCTCATGTTCGTCGCCGACGTGCGGCCGCTCGTCGAGGGCCGGCCGTGCGCGGCGTCCGCGGCGCGGTTCTTCCCGCCGCTGCCGGCCGGCGCGATCCCGGCCGGGGCGTTCCCGGCGGGGTGGGTGCCGAGCGCCGGCTAGCTACTCGTCGAGGTTGCGGTTGCCCGCGAGCTTGACGAGCTTGCGCCGGATCTTCATCGGCAGCCGCTCGCCGACCTGGCGCGCGACCGACGGCTGCGCGTCGGCCTGCATCGCCTCCTCGCGCTTGGCCTTCAGCTCCTCGGGCGGCGGCACCTTGGCGAGCGTGAACTCGCGCGGGTGGTAGAGGCGGTCGAAGCGCGGGACGGGCTCCTGCTTGCGGATCTCGAGCTTCGGGAACCGGTCGATGCGCGCGTCGACCTCCGCGCCGGAGACGAGGAACGAGTCGCGGTCGTTGAGCGGCTCGAGCACGGCCGGGTCGTCCATCGCGTAGCCGAAGAACTCGCCGAGGTGCTTCAGGCGGGCGGTGAGGCGGCGGCGCGTGGTCTCGTCCATCGTGCGCGTCCACTTGTCGAGGCGGCTGACGTCGATCGGGTCGTCGACCTTCACGCGCCCCTCGACGACGGTCTTGCCGCCGCGCTCGCCCTGGACGTTGTGGTGCTCGAGCACCTGCTCGGACCACGGCTCGCCGAGCCAGTCGAGCAGCTCGCGCAGCACGGGCTCGGGCTGCAGCAGGAGGTCCTCGTAGCGCAGCAGCACGAAGCGGCCCTGGTGGCGGGCCGCCTGGCGCGCGATCTCCTTGTTGTAGCGCTGGTAGTGGTAGCTGGCCTTCGGCAGCGGATGGCGCCAGCGGGTCATGTTCGAGCTGACGCTGCCGCCGGGGTGGCGGACGATCCCGATGAACACGGCCTCGGGGAAGATCCGCGCCATGTCGTCGATGTGCCAGGTGTGCAGCGGCGTCTTCTCGCCCCAGCGCTGCTTGCCGTGGGTCTCGACGTAGCGCATGAAGAGCCGGTCGTAGAACGCCGCGAGCTCGCGGTCGAGCTCCTCGTGGCTCCAGCCCAGCCGCTTGGCCCAGTTCTTGCCGCTCCACTTGAACGGGATGAACTTGTGCGCGTTGTAGGCCCGCATGAAGCCGGTCTCCTGCGGGATGGCGATGTTGGGATGGCTGTCGAGCACGAGGCGCAGCAGCGTCGTGCCGGAGCCCATCGCGCCCATCAGGAAGATCGGGCCCTTGGCGGGCGCGGGCGGGAGCGGAGTCGTGGCCATGGCTGCGCGGGAGGGTATCGGTGCGCGTGGTGCAGCGAAGTCGCGCGGAAGGCGCGGCAGAGCGGTGTGGCGCCGTCACATCGCCGGCGGCAGGCTCCGCGCCCGTGCCGCCGCGCCAGCCCGCCCCCACCGCCGACTGTCGAGTTCGTCAGCCTGAGGCTGACAAAGTCGACACTCGATCCGATGTGCTGGTGGCTCGCCGCGCGGGTCGGCAGCACGGGGTCGTCGATCTCGACGAGCTCCGCGCCTGCGGGCTGACGCGCAACGCGGTCTCCAACCGCGTGCGGGCGGGGTGGCTGCACCCGAAGCACCGCGGCGTGTACGCGGTCGGTCATCCGGAGCTCACGCTGCGCGGCGAGTTCATGGCGGCGGTGAAGGCGTGCGGCCCCGGCGCCGTGCTCAGCCACGTCTCGGCGGCCGTCCTGCATGCCCTCGTCGACTGGGACGACCGGTTCCCGGAGGTGACGGTGCACGGGAGCGCCACGCGACTCCATCGCGGTATCCGGGTCCACCGCACGAGCGACCTGCCGGCCGGCGACCGCACCTACCGCGATCGCATCCCGGTCACCACGCCCGTCCGCACGCTGCTCGACCTCGCCGCCGTCCTCGACAGCCGCCGGCTGCGCCGCGCCGTCAACCAGGCGCTCGCGCTGAGGCTCACGACGATCCCGGACCTGGTCCACGCGATCGAGGCGAAGCCCGGCCGCCGCGGCGCCGCGAGGCTGCGCGCGATCCTCGCCTCCGCCGCGCCGACCCGCAGCATCCTCGAGGACGTCGTCCTGGGGCTGGTCCTCCGCGGCGGCCTCGAACCGCCTGACGTCAACGTGCCGCTGCGCCTCGACGGCCGCGTCGTGATCCCCGACCTCCGCTGGCCGGCGCAGCGCCTCGTGGTCGAGGCCGACAGCCGCCGCTGGCACGACAACCCGCTTGCCCGCGCCCACGACGCCGAGCGCCAGCGCGTCCTCGAGCGTCACGGCGAGCGCGTCGTCCGGATCACGTGGCGCCAGGCGGTCGCGCGCCCGGCCGAGACGCTCGCGCGCCTCCGGGCCGCCGGGGCTCCAGCGGCGCGCTAGCCGTCGTCGCGCAGCTCCGCGACCAGCCGCGCATGCAGCGCGTTCAGCCGCGCCTGCAGCGCCTGCGCGTCATCGCGCGACGTCCCGGCGAGCTCCTCGATCATCGCCACGACCTCGTCGCGCTCCGCATCCGACCGCGCCGTCGCCTCCACGTTGGCGCGCAGGAACCCGACGACGCGCCCGACGACCGTCTCGCGCTCCTCGGGCGACAGGTCGGGGACCTCGGCGGCGGCCAGCCTGATGTGCTCGACGTGCTCGAGCAGCGTCGGCTCGTCGTGCCCGGACGACTCGGTGGGACGGCTCGACATGGCGCCTCCTCACGCTGCCACCCCGGCCGCGCCGTGCCATCCGTACAACGCCCGGACGCGCGGCCGAAGTACCCTGCACGCCGATGAAGCGCGCCATCGCCGCCCTCTCCTGCGCCCTCGCGGGCCTCGCCGTCGCGCCGAGCCTCGCGGGCGCGAACGTCCCGCCGGGGCTCTACCGCTGCGTGACGCCCGAGAACGGCCGCCACTTCGCGAACCTCCGCATCCTCGGCACCGACGAGTACCGCTGGAAGGGCAACGGCCACCACGGCCGCTACGCCGTGTCCGGCCGCCGCATCCACTGGCGCACCGGCCCGCTCGCCCACATCTTCGACGGCGGGGAGCTCCTGCGCGGCCAGCGCGAGACGCTCATCGACCTCTTCACCGGCGCCCACCCGGGCGGCCGCGACGACATCCACTGCCGCCTCGACCACTGAGCCACCCATGATCTCGACCAACCAGTTCAAGAACGGCAACCACATCGACGTCGAGGGCACCGTCTTCAAGATCCTCGAGTTCCAGCACGTCAAGCCCGGCAAGGGCGGGGCGTTCGTGCGCACCAAGCTGCGCCGCGCCTCCGACGGCGCCGTCATCGACCGCACGTTCCGCGCCGGCGAGAAGTTCCGGGCGGTCCACACCGAGGCGCGCAAGATGCAGTTCCTCTACTCGGACGGCACCGACGCGCACTTCATGGACACCGCCAGCTACGAGCAGCTCGCGATCCCGGAGACGGCCGTCGCGGACGCGCTGCGCTGGACGAAGCCCAACGACGAGGTCGACGTGCTGTTCATCGACGGCCAGCCGAGCGACCTGCAGCTGCCGGCGTCCGTCGAGCTCGAGGTCACCGAGACGGAGCCGGGCCTGCGCGGCGACACCGCGTCGGGCGGCGGCAACAAGCCCGCGACGCTCGAGACGGGCGCGACGATCCAGGTGCCGCTGTTCGTCAACGTGGGCGACCGCGTGAAGGTCCAGACGGCGACCGGCGACTACATGTCGCGGGCCTGATCGCGCACACTAGGCCCCCTTGGCCCGCCGATCCGAGCAGCGCCGCGCGGCCGTCTTCGCGCTCTACCAGCACGACCTCACCGGCCGGCCGGTCTCCGAGACCCTCGACCGCGACGCGGGCCTGTTCACCCGCGCGCTGGCGCACGCCGCCGAGGACTACGCCGAGGACGCCGACGCGGTCATCGCCCGTCACGCCCAGGGCTGGACGCTCGACCGCATTGCGCCGCTGGAGAAGGCGATCATGCGCGTCGCGCTGACCGAGATGATGCATCCCGACGCGGTGCCGGCCGACCATCCGATCCCGCCGGAGGGCGCCATCGAGGAGGCGGTGCAGACCGCCAAGACGTACGCCGGCGCGCAGGCCCCGAAGTTCGTCAACGGCGTCCTCGCGGCGGCGCTGCGCGAGATGCGGGAGGATGGCGGGCGATGACCGACCTCGACCGCCTCATCGAACGCCTCGAGCGCGCCGCCGAGCAGCTGCGCTCCGGCGAGCTGTCCCCGGACGCCGCGGCGACCCTCGTGGAGGACTGCGCCGCCCTGGCCTCCGAGGCCGGCGCCGAGCTCGACCGGCGCACCCGGGAGGCCGCCAACCAGCCGCCCCCCGGCCAGGACGCGCTGCTCTGACGCACTCAGCGACGCAGCACCCGGCCGACCCCGGCTACCCCGAGCATCTGCGCGCGCAGGTCGAGGCGTACCTGGAGGAGCTGCGCTTCTCCGACGCCGGCGTCACGGGCGGCCTCGAGGAGGCGATGCGCTACAGCCTGCTCGCGGGCGGCAAGCGCATCCGGCCCGTGCTCGCCCTCGCGACCGCCCGCGCGATCAGGCGCGACGCGGCCGAGGTGCTGCCGATCGCGGCCGCGATCGAGCTGATCCACACGTACTCGCTCATCCACGACGACCTGCCGGCGATGGACGACGACGACCTGCGCCGCGGCCGCCCGACGCTGCACCGCGCCCACGGCGAGGACGTCGCGATCCTCGCCGGCGACGCGCTCTACGCCGAGGCGTTCCGGCACGTCCTCACCCATCAGCGCGGCGAGCCGGCCAACGTCCTGCGCGCGCTGGGTCATCTCGCTACCGCGACCGGCGTCAACGGCATGGTCGGCGGGCAATGGCTCGACGTGGCATCCCAGGACGTCGACCTCCGCACGCTCCACGCGCTGAAGACGGGCCGGCTGATCGGCGCGTCGCTGGAGTGCGTACTCCTGCTGAGCGGCCAGGACGCCGAGCCCTGGGAGCCCTACACCCGCGAGCTCGGCGTCCTCTTCCAGATCGTGGACGACATCCTCGACGTCACCGGCACCGACGACGCCCTCGGCAAGCCCCAGGGATCCGACGAGCGCCAGGGCAAGCGCACCTACGTGTCGGAGTTCGGGCTCGCCGGAGCGCGTACCATGGCGGAGGCCTCGCACCGAAACGCGCGCTCCGCGCTCGCCTCTGCCGCCCCCGATGGCGCGCCCGAGCTGGAGCAGATCACGGACTTCATCTTCACCCGGACCTCATGACGCGCATCCTCGACCGCATCGACCGCCCGCAGGACCTCCACGGCCTCACCGAGGAGGAGCTCGTCCAGGTCGCGCGCGAGGTCCGCGAGCACATCATCGACACGGTCGGCGAGATCGGCGGCCACTTCGGCGCCAACCTCGGCACCGTCGAGCTGACCGTCGCGCTCCACTCGCTGCTGGACTCGCCGCGCGACAAGGTGCTGTGGGACGTCGGCCACCAGGCCTACCCGCACAAGGTGCTGACCGGCCGCCGGGACGAGCTGCCGACGATCCGCCAGTACGGCGGCCTGGCGCCGTTCTGCAACATCCACGAGTCCGAGCACGACATCATGGGCGCCGGCCACGCCTCCACGTCGATCGGCTACGCCGTCGGCCTGAAGGAGGGCATGCGCCTGCGCGGCGAGCCCGACGCGGGCCGCGTGGTCGCCGTCATCGGCGACGGCGCCATGACCGGCGGCGTCGCCTTCGAGGCGATCCACCAGGCCGGCGGGCTCGGCACACCGATGGTCGTCGTGCTCAACGACAACGGCATGTCGATCGCGCCGAACGTCGGCGCGCTGAACCGGTACTTCAACCGGATCCGCATGAACCCGAAGCTCTACCGCGCCCGCGAGGGGGTGGAGGAGCGCCTGACGAAGCTGCCCGCCGGCATCGGCGCCGCGTTCGAGCACCTCGGCCCGCAGCTGAAGGAGTCGATCAAGGCCTTCTGGGCTCCCGGCCTGTTCTGGGAGGAGCTCGACTGGGCCTACATCGGCGTCATCGACGGCCACGACATCCACGCGCTGCGCGAGGCGCTCACCGAGGCGCTCGACGCGCAGCGGCCCGTCGTCGTCCACATCGCGACCGTCAAGGGCAAGGGCTTCGAGCCGGCGGAGCTCGGCGGCCTGGAGGGCATGGAGAAGTGGCATGCCGCCAAGCCGAAGTCGATCGCCAACGGCGCCCCCGCGAAGGCCGCGCCGAAGCCGGCGGACGCTGCGGCCAAGCCCGCCCCGCCGCAGTACACGCAGGTCTTCGGCGAGGCGCTCGTGCGCGAGGTCGAGCGCGACCCGCGCGTCGTCGGCATCACCGCCGCGATGAACTCGGGCACGGGCCTCAACATCCTCCAGAAGGCCAAGCCGGACCACTACTTCGACGTCGGCATCGCCGAGCAGCAGGCGGTGCTGTTCGCCTCCGGCCTCGCGCTCGAGGGCGCCAAGCCGGTCTGCGCCATCTACTCGACCTTCCTGCAGCGCGCGTTCGACCAGATCGTCCACGACGTCGCGCTCCAGAACCTCAACGTCGTCTTCGCGATGGACCGCGCCGGGCTGGTCGGCGACGACGGCCCGACGCACCACGGCGCGTTCGACATCGCCTACCTGCGGCCGCTGCCGAACATGGTCGTCGCCGCGCCGCGCGACGAGGCGGAGCTCGTCCACCTGCTGCACACGGCGCTCGTCTACGACGACGGCCCGTTCGCGCTGCGCTACCCGCGCGGCGAGGCGGTCGGCACGCCGCTGCCGGACGTGCCCCGCGCGATCGAGATCGGCACCGGCGAGATCCTCCGCGAGGGCGAGCGGGTCGCGCTCATCGGCTACGGCACCGGCGTGCAGAAGGCGCTCGAGGCGGCCGACCTGCTCGCGTCGACCGGCATCACGCCGACGGTCGCCGACGCGCGCTTCGTCAAGCCGCTGGACCGCGCGCTGCTGGCCCAGCTCGCCGCCGAGCACGACCTCCTCGTCACGGTCGAGGAGGGCGTCCTGCAGGGCGGCTTCGGCTCGGCGGTGTGGGAGGCGCTCAACGACGGCGGCCTCGAGCTGCCGCGCATCATGCGCGTCGGGCTGCCCGACCGCTTCGTCACGCACGGCAAGCCGGCGCTGCTGCACCAGGAGGTCGGCTTCACCGGCGAGCGCATCGCCGAGCGGATCGAGGCCGCGCTGCGCGACCCCCGCGCGGCGCTCGCGGGCCGGTGAGCATCCCGGTCGAGGAGCTGCATCCGCAGGTCGTCGCCATGCTCGAGGAGGGCGAGGGCGCGGCGGTCGTGGAGCGCGATCCGGCGCTCCTGCGCGCCGACTACGAGGCGTTGACGCCCGAGCAGTGCGGTCCGGGCGAGCCCGTCGCCACGGTCCGCGACCTGGCCGAGCCGGTGCCGATGCGCGTCTACGAGCCCGACGACGCCCACGGCACCGTCGTCTTCCTGCACGGCGGCGGCTGGGTCGTCGGCTCGCTGGACTCCCACGACGCGCTCGCCCGCGCGCTGGCGAACGCGTCCGGCGCGCGCGTCGTGCTGCCCGACTACCGCCTCGCCCCGGAGCACCCGTATCCGGCCGCGCTCGAGGACGCCGAGGCCGCGCTGGCGTTCGCGCGCACGTTCGGCGATCCGGTCGCGGTCGCGGGCGACTCCGCCGGCGGCGGGCTGGCCGCCGTCCTCGCGCGGCGGCATCGCGACCTGAGGCTCCAGGCGCTCGTCTACCCGGTGCTCGACGCGGGGATGGCGACCGCGTCGTACGAGCGCTACGCCGAGGGCTACCGCCTGACCGCCGAGGACATGGCGTGGTTCTTCGAGACGTACGGCGGCGACCCGGACGACCCGGACGTCTCGCCGCTGCGGGCGCGCGACCTCGCCGGCCTGCCGCCCGCGTCGATCACGCTCGCCAGCCACGACGTGCTGCGCGACGAGGGCTGCGCGTACGCGGAGCGCCTGCGCGCGGCCAACGTCGACGTGTCGGTCACGGTCGTCGACGGGATGGTCCACGGCTTCATCCGCTGGCTGGCGAAGGTCGACGCGGCGCGCGCCGCGGTCACGGAGCTCGGCGGCGCGCTGCGCGCCGCGCTGCGCGAGTGAGCGGGCGCATCGGCGTCGTCGGCCTCCGGCGCGGCGCGGTCCTCGCGCAGTGGTGCGAGCGCGCCGGCCTGGAGGTGGCGATCGCCTGCGACACCGACCCGGCGCGCCGCGACGCCGTGCCGCACGCGCGCTTCACCGACCGCTGGGAGGACCTGCTCGACGCCCGCCTGGACGGGGTCGTGCTCGCCAACGACTTCGACGAGCACGCCCCGCTGGCGATCGCGTTCCTCGAGCGCGGCGTGCACGTCCTCAGCGAGACGGCGGCGTGCGCGGGCGAGGCGGAGGGGCGTGCGCTCGTCGCCGCCGCGGACGCCTCGCCGGCGACCTACTCGTTCGCCGAGAACTACGTCGCCCATCCGCACGTGCGCGAGCTGGCGCGGCTCGTGGCCGGCGGGGCGGTCGGCGTGCCGCAGCTCGTGGAGTGCGAGTACCTGCACGGGCTCTCGCCGGACGGCCTCGAGCAGCTCCTCGGCCCGCCCGGCCACTGGCGGTGCCGCGTCGATCCCACCGCGTACTGCACGCACACGGCGTCGCCGGCGATCGCGCTGGCCGGCGCGCTGCCCGTCGAGGTCACCGCGCTCGCCGTCGATCCCGGCGAGCGCCCGCTCGCGGTCGTGCTGGCGCTGCGCATGGCGACCGGCGCGCTCGCGGTGACCAAGCACGGCTTCCTGCAGGGCGAGCACGACAGCCACTACTGCTGGGCGTCGGTGCGCGGGACGCGCGCGCTGGCCGAGTCGCGCCGCGCGACCGGCGACGCCGCCTGGACGGTGCGGCTGCGCGAGGAGGCGTGGGTCGCCGGCGCGCCGCACCCGCGCGAGGTCGAGCACGTCCCGCCGCCCCTCGTGCTCGACGGGGCGCGCGTCGCCCGCGAGCACGAGGGCGAGGCGCGGATCGCCGCGGCGTTCGCGGCGACGGTCACGGCGGGCGCGCCGCCGCTGGTCGGCGTGCGCGAGGCGGTCGCCGCGTCGCTCGTCGGCGTGGCGGGCGCGCGCTCGCTCGCCGAGGGCGGCCGCCCGGTCGCCGTGCCGGCTCTCTGATCAGTCCGCGGCGGGCACGTGGGGCGCGGCGTACGGCGTCGCCTCGTGCGAGATGGCCGTCTCGGAGACCTCGCGCGCCAGCTGCGTGAACTCCTCGAGCAGCGGGTGCTCGCTGTCGCGGCGGCGCACCAGCACCATCGTCGCCGGGGCGGCGTCGACGAGCGGCACGAAGCGCACCTCCGGCCAGGCGTAGTAGCGCGAGATGAGCGCCGGCGCGGTGTCGATCCCCTCGCCGCGGCCGATGAGGTGCAGCCACTCCTCGAGCGTGTCGCCGATCAGCGGGCTGACCGGCGGCCGGCCGCCGAGCTCGTCGACGAGCAGCCAGAAGTCGCGCCACCGCTGCGGCACGCAGTCGGGCTGCGTGACGAACGTCTCGCCGACGAGGTCCGACGGCCGGATCTCGTCGCGGTCGGCGAGCGGGTGCGACTTCGGCAGCACGACGACCCGGCGCTCGGTGAACAGCGGGGTCGACTCGAAGTCGGGCTCGTCGACGGGCTCGTAGAGGAACGCGAGGTCGGCGCGGCGCTCGCGCAGCCCGCTGACGACCTGCGTGAAGTCGAAGGCGCGCAGCTCGACGCGCACGTCGGGGTGGCGGCTGCTGAAGATCGCCAGCACGGGGGCGAGCACGCCGCCCGGCGCCGGCCCGAGCGAGCCGATCACGAGCGAGCCGGCCTCGCCGCGCGCGAGCGCGCGGGCGCGCCGCATGGCGTCGTCGGCGAGCGCGAGCAGGCGCCGCGCGTCCTCGAGCAGCGACTCACCCGCTGGGGTGAGCTCGACCTTTCGCGTGCTGCGAACCAGCAGCGGGCCGCCGAGCTCGGCCTCGAGCTGGCGGATCTGCGCGCTCAGCGCCGACTGCGCGAGGTTGAGACGCACGGCCGCTCGCGAGAAGTGCAGCTCCTCGGCCACCGCGACGAAGTAGCGCAGCTGGCGCAGATCCATCGCGGCGATTATCGCGCAACGCGATCAATCGTGCGCAAGTTCCTGTTGTATCGAGTGCCCCCGGAGGCAGACCATGCGCACCATGAGGGGAGAGACGCGGGTGCGCGTCGCGGTCGACGGCCAGCCGCAGTGGGGCCGCCGCGACGGAGACGAGATCCACCTGGACGACGGCACCACGATCGCCGAGCGCGACGCCACGTACCTGGCGCCGGTGGAGCCGTCGAAGATCATCGCGGTCCACCTCACGTACCGCAGCCGGGTCGACGAGTACCGGGCCAGCACGCCGCCGGCCCCGTCGTACTTCCTCAAGCCGCCGAGCACGCTGAACGGGCACCGCGGCGAGATCCGCCGGCCGCGCGGCGCGCGCTTCCTCAACTACGAGGGCGAGCTGGCCGTCGTCATCGGCAAGCGGATGAAGGGCGTCGGGCTCGACGACGTCCTCGACCACGTCGCCGGCTACGCCCCCGCCAACGACGTCGGCCTGCACGACTTCCGGCACGCCGATCGCGGCTCGATGCTGCGCGTCAAGGGCCAGGACGGCTTCCTGCCGATCGGGCCCTCGGTCACGCCGGCGTCGGAGTTCGACCCCACGAGCTTCACCCTGCGCACCACGCTCAACGGCGAGGTGGTCCAGGAGGCGACCGCCGACGACCTGATCTGGGGCGTCGCCTACCAGCTCGCCGACCTCAACCGGCTCATCACGCTCGAGCCCGGCGACGTGCTGCTGACCGGCACGCCCGCCAACTCGCGGCCGATGGAGCCGGGCGACGTCGTCGCCGTCGAGATCGACGGCCTCGGCCGCGTCGAGAGCACCGTGGTCGACTGGGACGTCGACCTGTCCGGGCCGGGCGAGCAGCTCGCCACGTCCGCCAACACCCTGCACGTCGCGCTCGCCATCCCGGAGGACGAGGCCGAGCGCATGGTCCAGAGGAGCGCCACCGCATGAAGGTCCACGTCGACATGAACCTCTGCCAGAGCCACGGCGAGTGCGTCATCGCCGCGCCCGACGTCTTCGAGCTCGGCGACGACGACGTCCTGGTCTGGAAGGAGGACGTGCCGGAGGAGCGCCGGGCGGCCGTCGAGGAGGCGGCCAACGTCTGCCCGATGATGGCCATCCGCGTCGAGGACTAGCGAGCCGATGCGGCGGATCGTCGTCGTCGGCGCCTCGCTCGCGGGGCTGCGCGCCGCCCAGGCCGCCCGTGCCGCCGGGTTCGACGGCGAGATCGTGCTCGTCGGCGACGAGCACCACCGGCCGTACACGCGGCCGCCGCTGTCGAAGGAGCTGCTGGCCGGCCAGCAGACGCCGGAGGGCTGCGGCTTCCCGTGCGAGGACCTCGACGTCGCGTGGCGCCTCGGCGTCCCGGCGAGCGCGCTCGACCGCGAGCGCCGCACCGTCGTGCTCGCCGACGGCGACGAGGTGCCCTACGACCGCGCGATCGTCGCCACGGGCTGCCGCGCGCGGCCGTGGCCCGGGGAGGGCGGCGACCTCCCGGGCGTCTTCACGCTGCGCGGCATCGACGACGCGATCGCGCTGCGCGCCGCGTTCGAGGCCCGCCCGAAGGTGGCGATCGTCGGCGCCGGCTTCGTCGGCTGCGAGGTGGCCGCCACGGCCCGCAAGCACGACCTCGACGTGACCGTCATCGACATCGCCCCGCAGCCGATGCTGCCGCTCGGCCCCGAGCTCGGCGCGCGCTGCGCCGACCTGCACCGCGCCCACGGCGTCGACCTGCGCCTCGGCGCCGGCGTGGCGGGCCTGCGCGGCGGCGAGCGGGTCGAGGCCATCGAGCTCGCCGACGGCACGACGGTCGACGCCGACGTCGTCGTGGTGGCGCTCGGCGCGCTGCCGAACACCGAGTGGCTGGCCTCGAGCGGCCTCGAGCTCGACCCCGGCGTCGCCTGCGACCCCACCCTGACCTCCACCACCGACCCCGACGTGCTCGCCGCCGGCGACGCGGCCTCGTGGCCGCACCCGCTGGCCGGCGGCGAGCGCGTGCGCGTCGAGCACTGGACCGTCGCGGCCGAGCACGGTCAGCTCGCCGGCCGCAACGCGGTCGCGCCGGCGGCCGAGCGGGTCGCGCACACCACGCCGCCGTACTTCTGGTCGGATCAGTACGACGTCAAGATCCAGGCCGTCGGCTTCCCGACGCGGGCCGACGCCCTGGAGATCCTCGAGTCGACGCCGGACGGGGGCCGCTTCGTCGCCGCCGGCGGCCGCGACGGCCGGCTCGTGGGCGTCGTCGCGTTCAACGCCGCCAAGCGCCTGGCCTGGTACCGCCGCCAGCTCGCGGCGGGCGCGGCGTTCGACGACGTCCGCCAGGCGGTCGCCGCCGACGAGGGCGCGCTCGGCGCGCCGGTGGGGGCGGCCCGATGAGCACGGTGGGCCTCGTCCTGCAGCACGGCGAGTGGGGCCCGCCGGGCGTCCTGGCCGAGTGGGCGGCGGCGCGCGACATCGAGCTGCGCGTGCATCGCGCGCACCTCGGCGAGCCGCTTCCGGAGCTCGACGGCCACGCGTTCCTCGCGTCGCTGGGCTCCGCGCACAACCCGGACGACCGCCACGTCGCGGAGGTCGCCGCCGAGCTGCGGTTCGTCGAGCGCGCCGTCGACCGGGGCGTCCCGGTCCTGGGGCTGTGCTTCGGCGGGCAGATGCTCGCGCGCGTGCTCGGCGGCCGGATCGAGCGCGCGCCGCGGCCGGAGCTCGGCTGGCACGCGGTCCGCTCCGTGGATCCGCAGGTGGTGCCCGAGGGCCCGTGGCTGCAGTGGCACTACCACCGCTTCACGCTGCCGCCCGGCGCGGAGCTGCTCGCCGACTCGCCCGTCGGCGTGCAGGCCTTCGCGCACGGGCCGCACCTCGGGGTGCAGTTCCACCCCGAGTCGACCATCGAGATCGTCGCCGAGTGGGCGCGGCTCGACGCCGAGCGGATCGCCGGGCTCGGCATGGACGACGGCACGGCGCTGCTGGAGCAGGGGCGCCACCTCGCCGACGCGGCGCGCGCCGCCGCGTTCCGGCTCTTCGACGCCTTCCACCGGCGCACGCAGACATCAGGCACATGAGGGAGGAGAACCCGGTGCAGACCCAGTCCAAGACCGCGACGACCCGCACCGCGCCGGAGCCGCTGGCCGACGGCACGCCCGTCACGTCGATCCGCGTCCTGTACCCCGACCTCCACGGCATCGCCCGGGGCAAGGACGTGCCGATCGCGGAGTTCGACCACATCATCGAGAGCGGCCTCTGCTTCTGCTCGGCGGTGATGGGCACCGACCTGCGCCACACGCCGGTGGTCGGCGGGGAGGAGGGCTACCCCGACCTCATCGCCCGGCCCGACCTCACCACGATGGTCACGCTGCCGTGGGAGCCGGGCGTCGCGTGCTGCCTCGCCAACCTCGAGCCGGCCGACGACGCGCAGCCGATCGCCGACCCGCGCGGCGCCGTCAAGCGCGCCGCCGAGCGCCTGCGCGAGATCGGCTTCGAGGCGATCGTCGGCCCGGAGCTCGAGTTCTTCCTCGTCGAGCGCGACGCGACGGCGCCCAACGGCTTCCGCCGCCGGGTCGACCAGCTGAGCATGGTCTACACGGTCGGCCCGCAGGCCGACCCGCAGGGCGTGGTGCGCGGCATGACCGAGGGCCTGGCGCAGCTCGGGCTCGAGGTCTTCGCCGTCAACCACGAGTTCATGAACAGCCAGTACGAGATCAACCTGCGCCACGCCGACGCGCTGACCGCCGCCGACCGGGCGTTCCGCCTGAAGGCCGCGGTCAAGGACATCGCCGCGCAGCACGGGCTTCTCGCGACGTTCATGGGCAAGCCGTTCAACGACCAGGGCGGCTCCGGCACCCACCTGCACATCTCGCTGAACCGCGACGACCGCAACGCGTTCGCCGCGCCCGGCGCCGAGCACGGCGTCAGCGACGAGCTGCGCCACTTCACCGCCGGCGTGCTCGCGCACGCGCCGGCGCTCATGGCGCTGCTGAACCCGACGATCAACGCCTACCGCCGCATCCAGCCCGACTCGCTGGCGCCGACGCACGCCAACTGGGGCTTCGACAACCGCGCCACGTTCGTGCGCATCCCGCCGGAGCGCGGGAGCGCGACGCGGCTGGAGATCCGCGTGGGCGACGGCGCCGCGAACCCGTACCTCGCGATCGCGGCGGTGCTGGCGGCCGGGGCGCACGGCGTCCGCGAGCGCCTCGAGCCGCCCGCGCCGATCGCCGGCGACGCCTACCGCGCGGCGCCCGACGTCATCGGCGAGCCGCTGCCGGGCTCGCTCGAGCAGTCGCTCGACGCGCTCGAGTCCGACGCGGTGCTGTGCGAGGCGCTCGGCCCGCAGATCGTCGAGACGTTCCTCGCCGTCAAGCGCTTCGAGCTCGAGCGCCACCACGCCTGGGTCTCCGACTGGGAGATCGAGGAGTACCTGACGCACCTCTGACATCGCCGAGGAGCCCCGAGATGCCCCAGACCACCGAGTTCATCGACCTCTCCGACCACGACGCGTTCGTCGAGGCCGTCCCGTACGAGGCGTTCGCCGTGCTGCGCCGCGAGGACCCCGTCCACTGGAACCCCGAGCCCGACGGCGGCCGCGGGTTCTGGGCGGTGACGCGCTACGAGGACATCCGCCACGTGCACCGCAACGTCGACGTCTTCTCGTCGGAGATCGGCGGCACGTCGCTCGAGGACCTCGAGCCCGAGCACGTCGAGGCGCGCAAGTCGATGATCGACATGGACCCGCCGCGCCACGACGAGCTGCGCGGGCTCATCAACCGCCGCTTCACCCCGCGCGCCGTGAAGGTCTGGGAGGACCAGGTCCGCGAGGTCACCCGCACGGTCCTCGACCGCGCGCTGCCCAAGGGGGAGTTCGACTTCGTCGCGGAGATCTCGTCGGAGATCCCGATGCAGGTGTTCGCCGAGATCATGGGCATCCCGCAGGACGAGCGCCGCTACGTCATCGAGCTCGGCGACCGGCTGCTGGGCAACCAGGACCCCGAGTACCGCGTCGAGCCCGACGAGGCCCACCGCCACCTGCCGTTCTCCAGCCCGGTCGCGCTGGAGATGTTCGAGTTCGGGCGCCGGCTGGCCGCCGAGCGGCGCAAGCACCCCAAGGACGACATCATCACCCAGCTCGCGTTCGAGCCGCTGACGCAGCGCGAGTTCGACGTCTACTTCGTGCTGCTCGCCACCGCCGGCAACGAGACGACGCGCCACACGATCACGCACGGGATGCTCGCGCTGCTCGAGCACCCCGGCGAGATGGCGCGGCTGCGCGAGGACCCGTCGCTGTCGCAGACCGCGGCGGAGGAGATGCTGCGGTGGGCGACCCCGGTGCACCACTTCCGCCGCACCGCGCGCGTCGACACCGAGCTCGGCGGCAAGGAGATCAAGGCGGGCGACAAGGTCACGACGTGGTTCGTCTCGGGCAACCGCGACGAGACGGTCTTCGACGAGCCCGACCGCTTCGACGTCGGCCGCAAGCCCAACCCGCATATGGCGTTCGGGCCCGGCGGCATCCACCACTGCATGGGCGCGCACCTCGCGAAGATGGAGGTGAGGATCGCCTTCGAGGAGCTGCTCGCGCGCAACCTCGAGGTCGAGCTGACCGGGCCGGTGGAGCGCCTGCGGTCCAACTTCTTCAACGGCATCAAGCGCATGCCGGTGCGGGTGACGCAGCGATGATCGCGCTGCGCCGGATCGACCACGTCTGCCTGCGGGTCGCCGACCTCGGCGAGGCGGCCGAGCGCTGGGCGCTGCAGTTCGGGCTGACGGAGCGCGAGCGCACCGCCGACCGCGTCGCGCTCTCGTGCGACGACGAGCCGTGCGCGCTCGAGCTGATCCCCGCCGGCGACGCCCGGCCGGGCCTCGACCACGTCGCCTACGAGCTGGCGCGCGACTGCTCCGTCGAGCAGGCGCGCGAGCACCTCGCCGGGCTCGGGATCGAGGCCACCGCGGACGGCGAGGGCGGCCTGCGCCTCTGCGACGCCGACGACAACGGGGTGCAGCTGCTGCCCTACCGGGAGCCGGTCTCGCGGCTCGTGGCGCACGCGCGTCCCGCCGGCCGCCTGCGCCCGGGCCACCCGCGCAAGCTCGGCCACGTCAACTTCCTCACCGGGTCGTTCGACGAGCAGCTGCGCTTCTACACCGAGGCCCTCGGGATGAAGGTGACCGACTACCTCGGCGACGGCGGCGTGTGGCTGTACGTCAACAGCGACCACCACGTCATGGCCCTCATCGACAAGGGCTATCCGCACTTCCACCACCTGGCGTTCGACGTCGTCGACATCGGCCAGATGCGCGACGCGCTCGACCACCTCGGCCGCCACGGGCGCTGGCTGGGCTGGGGCCCGACCCGCCACGGCGTCGGCGGCAACATCGCCTCGTACGTGCGGATCGTCGAGGAGGAGTGCTTCGTCGAGCTGTACTGCGACATGGAGCAGCTGCAGGCCGACCACGAGCCGCGCCGCTGGCCCGACGACCGCTACTCGTCGAACACCTGGGGGCCGCTGCCGCCGCGCTCGTACTTCCGCTTCGACGAGGCCGCGATCGCCTCCGAGCGCGAGTCGCTGGAGATGCTCGGCGTGCCGCTGCCCGACCCGGTCCACGCGGAGGGCGGGGCATGACGCTGCAGGGCTACACGATCCCCCGCACGCCGCTCGGCCGGGCGAGCCTCGTCCCGCCGCCGCCGTGGCACTACGTCGGCGACTTCCTCGTCGTGGACTTCCACGCCGACCCCGACGCGGCCGCGTCGGTGCTGCCCGACGGCCTGCAGCCGCACCCGGATGCGGGCCGCTGCGCCGCCGTCTTCGCCGACTGGCAGTCGTGCTCGGAGGGCGGCGACGAGCTGCTGGACCCGGTCCGCTCGCACTACCGCGAGTGCTACCTCGTCGTCAACGCCCTGCTCGACGGCGAGGAGGTCACCACCTGCCCGTTCATCTGGGTCGACCAGGACTTCGCGCTGGCGCGAGGCTGGATCCAGGGCTTCCCGAAGAAGCTCGGCGAGGTGTGGATGACCCGCGCGTACGCGCTGGAGTGCCGCGCGGCGCCCGGGGTGCGCGCCGGGTCGCGCTTCGGCGCCACCTGCTCGGCGCGCGGCCGGCAGGTCGCTCGCGCGGCGGTGACGCTCGAGCAGCTGTCGGAGTCCGGCTCGCTGCACACCGCACCGCCGATCGTCAACGTGCGGCACTTCCCGCGCCTGGCCGCCGGCCGCCACGACGACCCGCAGGTCCACGAGCTCGTCCGCTCGGTCAGCCGCGATCGCGCCGTCTCGCAGGTGTGGGAGGGCGACGCCGAGCTCGAGCTCTTCGACGCGCCGGGCGAGGAGCACACGCTGCTGCGCCCGGTCAAGGTCGGACGCGGCTACCGCTTCACGTTCGCCTACACCGTCGACGACCTGCTGACCGTGAAGGAGCTCCTGTGACGTCGACCGGAGGTCCGAGCTTGCGAGGACCGGAGGGCGAAACCAGGTTCTCCACCGTCACCGGCATCGACGTCCCCACCGGGCACTTCATCGGCGGCGAGTGGGTCGAGAGCCGCGAGCGCTTCGCGACGATCTCGCCGATCGACCAGAGCGTGCTCGCGGAGATCGCGCGTGCCGACGCGAGCGACGTCGACCGCGCCGTGCGCGCGGCGCGCGACGCCTTCCCGGCCTGGGCCGCGCTCGGCCCCGCCGGCCGTGCCGAGCACCTGCACCGCCTCGCCGACCTCATCGACGCGAACGTCGAGCGCCTCGCGCAGGTCGAGTGCGCCGACATGGCGATGCTCCTGCGCTCGCTGCGCGCGCGGGTCATCAAGCGCGGCGCGCTGAACTTCCGCAACTACGCGGACCTCGCGGTCGCCTACGAGGAGCGCGACTGGCGCTCGCGCGGGACGTGGAACCGCGTGCAGCGCATGCCGTCGGGCCCCGCCGCGGTCATCACGCCGTGGAACGCGCCGTTCATGCTCTCGACGTGGAAGATCGCGCCCGGCCTCGCCGCGGGATGCACGGTCGTCCTCAAGCCCGCCGAGTGGTCGCCGCTGTCGGCCGCGCTGCTCGCCGAGCTCGCCGCCGAGGCCGGGATGCCGCCCGGCGTGCTCAACGTCGTGCAGGGCATCGGCGAGGAGGCCGGCGCCGCGCTCGTGTCGCACCCGCTCGTCCGGCGCGTGTCGTTCACCGGCTCGACCGAGACCGCGCGGCACATCGGGACCGCGGCGGCGCGGAACATCGTCCCGTTCACCGCCGAGCTCGGCGGCAAGAACCCGTTCCTCGTCTTCGAGGACGCCGACCTCGACGCGGCCGCCGCGAAGGCGGCCGGTCAGTACGACGACTCCGGCCAGGTCTGCCTGTCGGGCACGCGGCTGCTCGTCCAGGAGAGCGTCCGCGACGCGTTCCTCGAGCGCTTCCACGCCGCCGCCGACGCGCACGTGCTCGGCGACCCGCGCGAGGACGACACGACGATCTCGCCGATGATCCACCCGGATCACGTCGCGCGCGTCGAAGGCTTCGTCGAGCGTGCGCGATCCGATGGCCAGCGCATCGTGCGCGGCGGCCGCCGCCTCGACGGGCTGTTCTACGAGCCGACGCTGATCGAGCCGACGTCCAACGACGCGGAGATCGTCCAGCAGGAGGTCTTCGGCCCGGTGCTGACGATCCAGACGTTCTCCGACGAGGCCGAGGCGATCGCGCTGGCGAACTCCACCGACTACGGGCTGTCGGCGATCGTCTACACGAGCTCGATGGGGCGTGCGGACCGCATCGGCCGAGCGGTGCGCGGCGGCACGGTCTGGGTCAACACGTTCCTCGTCCGCGACCTCACCGCGCCGTTCGGCGGCATGGGCCGCAGCGGCATCGGCCGCGAGGGCGGCGACTACGCGCTCGACTTCTACTCCGACCTCAAGACGCTGCAGATCCTCGACGGGTCGGTGCGGTGAACGACGAGCAGATCCTCGACGCGGTGGCCGCCGAGGCCGCCTGGATGGAGGACCTGCTCGTCCGCCTCGTGCGGGCGCCGACGGTGCTGGGCGAGGAGGAGGCCGGGCAGCGCG
>DASTRJ010000091.1:0-10120 GCA_035761245.1 Capillimicrobium sp.
GGCATCGGAGGCCCTGGCGTGGTGGCGGCGAGGCGCGATCTACCAGATCTACCCCCGCTCCTTCGCCGACGCCGACGGCGACGGCGTGGGAGACCTGCGCGGCATCGTCGACCGGCTCGACCACCTCAACGACGGCACGCGCGCGTCGCTCGGGGTGGAGGCGATCTGGCTGTCGCCGTTCTACCGGTCCCCGATGGCCGACTTCGGCTACGACGTCGCCGACCACTGCGACGTCGACCCGCTGTTCGGCACGCTCGCCGACTTCGACCGGCTCGTCGAGGAGGCGCACCGCCGCGGGATCAAGATCGTCATCGACTTCGTCGGCAACCACACGTCCGATCGCCACCCGTGGTTCGGCGAGTCGCGCCGGGGCCGCGACAGCCCGCGCCGCGACTGCTACGTCTGGCGCGACGGGCGCGACGGCGGGCCGCCGAACGCCTGGCGCTCCGCCTTCCCCGCCGTCGGCGGCGCATGGACCTACGACGAGCCGAGCGGGCAGTGGTACCTGCACTCGTTCCTGCCCCAGCAGCCCGATCTCGACTGGGGCAACCCGGAGGTCGAGGCCGCGATGCACGACGTGCTGCGCTTCTGGTGCGACCGCGGCGTCGACGGCTTCCGGCTCGACGCCATCGTCAAGGTGGCCAAGGATCCCGAGCTGCGCGACGCCGTCGAGGGCGAGCCGCCGCCCTACGAGGACTGGCAGCCGGCCATCCACGAGCGGCTGCGGCGGCTGCGCGCCGTCGTCGACGCGTACCCCGGCGTCATGCTCGTCGGCGAGGTGTACCTGTTCGACCTCGAGCGCGTGGTCGCCTACGTCAACAGCGGCGACGAGCTGCACCTCGCCCACAACTTCGTCTTCCTGCGCCTGCCGTGGAGGGCCGCGGCCTTCCGCGCCTCGATCGACGCCTTCGAGGCGCTCTCGTCGGAGGCGGCGTGGCCCGCCTGGTTCCTGGCCAACCACGACCACCCGCGCGTGGCGTCGCGCTTCGACGACGACGGGCACGGGCCGGCCCGCGCGCGAGCGGTGCTGCTGATGCTCTACGCCCTGCGCGGGACGCCGTTCGTCTACCAGGGCGAGGAGCTCGGGCTGCCGGACGCCGCGATCCCGCCCGAGCGCGTCGTCGACGTCGACGGGCGCGACCCGGAGCGCGCGCCCATCCCGTGGCTCCCGCCGTCGGAGGCGGGGCCCGGCGCCGGCTTCACGACCGGCGAGCCGTGGCTGCCGGTGGTCGCCGGCGCCGAGCGCCTCTGCGTGGCACGCCAGGACGCCGACCCGGACTCCACGCTCGCGCTGGCCCGCCGCCTGGCGTGGCTGCGCCGCGACGAGCGGCTGCTCCAGGACGGCGAGCAGCGATCGATCGCCGCCGGGGACGACCTGCTGGCCTGGTTGCGGGTCGGAGGCTCCGTCCGCCGGCTGCTGGCGATCGTCAACTTCGCCCCCGAGCCGCGCGCCGTCGCCGCACCGGCGGACCTGCCGGCGCGCGGACGCGTCGAGCTGTCGACCGACCCGGAGCGCGATCGCGCCCTCGGCGGTCGCGAGATCGCGCTCGACGGCTTCGAGCTGGCCGCCGACGAGGCGATCCTCGTGTGGCTGTAGGGCCGGCCACGCTCGGCGGGACGGCGGTGTGCCGGATCGAGGCGCTGCGTTCTGGATGCGACCTGGCAGGTTGACTTCCTCGTCGCGCAGTGGGTAACAGAGTGGATGTCGCCGCGCCACATCGCACGGCGACGCCGCCGGCCCGCACCCGCCCGGCACAGACGGCGCGCGGCACCAGCCGCGCCGCCGCGTTTCGGACGAGGGGCACGATGGAGGGAGAGCGGCGCGCATGGTCAGGCGAGGCGAAGGAGACGGGCATGCGGTTCGCTGAGGCCCGGACCCACGATGCGACGAGCGGCGGCCACGCCGAAGAGCACGCGGACGCGTGCGCCGTGGTGCGGCGCGCGGTCGAGGCCTTCGACCGCGAGGACTGGGCGACGCTGCGCGACCTGCTGCACCCGCAGGTGCGCTTCCACCCGCTGCGCGCCATCGGGCGGTTCGTCGTCGGGCGCTCACGGGCGCTCGAGTCGATGTGCACGCTGCGGCAGACGGAGATGACGATCACGCTCGCGTCGCTGGACGTGCTCGAGGACGGCCGCATCCTCGCGCTCGGGTCGGTGCAGCGGGGGCCGGACTCGCACCCGTTCGCGGCGATCCACGAGGTCCGCAACGGCAAGATCGTCGAGGCGCGCCACTACTTCAGCGACGCGGAGCTCCTCCAGGAGCTGGGCATCGTCCGGCGGGCGGCGACCGGCGTCTCGTCGGAGGAGGGGCGATGAGCACACGCGGGCGCGGCCCATGGCGGGATCCCGTGCCGGGCGAGCAGTGCAACTTCCACAAGGACGTGCCGGCGGTCGCCGTCTTCGCCGGCACCCCGCTGTGCGGCGTGTGCCTCCCGGCGACGCGCCCCGAGGAGGTCGCCGCGCGGCAGGCCGAGGCGGCGCACCTGCGCGGGCGGCGGCCGGGACACGGCTCGACGCCGCGCGAGCACCAGTCGCGCCAGCCCCGCTCGCCGACGTGAACGGCCGGCCCGGGCGGGCGAGCCATGCACCCCGCGGGCGCCCCCGCAGGGATACGAAGATCACGGCGGGTGGGACTTGAAGTCGCGGGCCGCGCACACGTAGCTTCGGGGTGCAAAGCGCTACCCGAGAGGAGGGCACCATGCGTGCGCATCGGATGCTCGTTGCGGGGGTCGCGGTCTGCGCCCTCGCGATCCCAGGCGCTGCCGCGCTCGCCGCGTCCCCGGCTGACGAGTGCGCCGCCACCGGCGGCACCTACAGCAAGGACGGCGGCACGGCTGTGTGCACCTACCCGGTCGGTCAGTCCGACAACACGAAGGTGACGTCGCAGAAGGGGAGCTTCAACTCCTCGCACGACGAGACCTTCGAGAACCCGGGCGGCACCTTCCCGCCCGGCCAGCAGGGCGGCAACGACGTCGGCAAGTAGGCCACCGCTGCGACGAGGGCCGGGCGGGCGGCCCTCTCGCCGGTCACGGCGCCATCGCCCCGGCCGCCGCGACCTCCGCCTCGGTCTCGGTCATCCGGCGGCCCCGGCCGCCGAGCGCGAGCGCGACGACCGCACCGGCCAGCAGCCAGATCCCGAGCGTGAGGAGTGGGCCGGCGAGCGAGGCGGCGGGGAAGTAGGCCGCGTCGCGCAGGCCCTCGAAGCCCGCGCCGACCGGGATGAGCTGCCCGACGGCGCGCCAGAAGCCGGGCAGCAGCTCCGGTGCGGCCGGTCCACCGGACGCGGGGTTGCCGACGATCACGAAGACGAGGATCGCCACGCCGGTACCCGCGAGCCCGAGCAGCGACTGCAGCGCGACGGTCGCCACCCCGACGCTCACGACGACCAGCGCGCCGAGCAGCGTCAGCCCCAGCCACGGGCCGGGCAGGTCGCCGATGGCCTTGGCCAGCAGCGCGCCGCCGAGGCCGATGACCAGGCCGGTGGCGGTGAGCGCGCCGAGCCGCAGGGCCGTCCGCGCGCGGCCGACCTGCGTGCCGAACATGAGGCCGAAGAGCGTCGCGCCGAGGTAGCCGGCGATGACCCAGCCCACGACGGTGTAGAAGCTCACGAGCCCGCGGCTGTCGGCCGCCGGCAGGGGGTGCACGGTCGCGACGTCGACCCGCTGGCCCGCCGAGCGCAGCTGCTGCGGGATCGTCTGCTGCAGCAGCTGGGCGATGCTCGCCGAGGCCGCGGGGGCGACCGTGAGGCGCAGGCCGCCGGGCGTCGCCGTCAGCGCGCCGTAGTCGTCGCGGACGTCGATGGCGCGGCGGGCGGCGGCATCGTCGGCGACGACGTCGACCGCCAGCTCGGGGGATCCGTCGAGCCGCGCCGCGAGCTCCGCCGGGACCTGGCGCGTCACGGCGATCGGGACGTCGTGCGCGGTCGGCTCGTGCAGCGCGCCCGCGTACGACGCGATGAAGGCCAGCGACACGATCGCGATCGCGATCCCTGCGACGAAGCCGCGGCCGACGAGGCTCGGCGTGATGGTCGGCGTGGGGCGGTCCTCCATGCTGTGCACCGTTGTGCCCGCGCGCGGGGGGTAGGTCACCCCGCCCGACGTTTTCCTGCCGCCCCGGCGGGCAGTCGTCGGGTATGAGCACTCAGATCGATCGCCTACGCGGTCTCGCGCGGACGGGGGCGACGCTGCTGCGCTCCGGCGCCGACGCGCTCGAGCGCATCGCCGGCTCCGAAGGCGACGAGGCTCGCTTCAGCAAGACGGATCCGCCGCGCGACTCTGCGGCGAAGGACCTCGACGACGTCACGATCGCGCGCAAGGTCGAGTCCGTGATGTTCCGCGGCCTGGACGTCGACAAGGGCGCGATCGACGTGAACGTCGCCGGCGGCGTCGTCTACCTCCGCGGCGAGGCGCCGACGCCCGAGGACGTCCGCGAGCTGGTCGCCCGGGCGGAGGCCGTCCCGGAGGTCGCACGGGTCGAGAACCTCCTGCACCTGCCGAAGACGCCGGCCGCCACCCGCACGGACACGCCGAAGCCCCAGCGCAAGGAGGCCGGGCGTCGCACCCGGCCGCGCTCGCCCGAGGTCCACGTGACGCCCGATCCGGTGACCGAGGAGCGCCCGGTCGAGGGCGCCGAGCCGTCGCCGAAGGAGCAGGCCGCGCGGCGGCGGGGCCGCACGCCGGCGCCGATGGGCTCGGAGGACGGCGAGGCCGAGGAGCCGCGAGGCTGACGGCGGCTCGCGCCGTGGGCGACACCACCACCGAGTTCTTCGAGCGGGTGGCGCGCCGCGGCCACGAGCCGATGCTCGACAAGGCCCGCGGCACGATCCGGTTCGAGCGCGTCGACGGGGCGCGCACGGACCAGTGGCGCGTGACCATCGACTGCGGCGACGTGTCGGTCTCCCACGGGCCGGGGGACGCCGACTGCGTCGTGCGCGCGGACGCCGACGTGCTCGACGCGGTCGCCTCCGGCGAGGCGAACGCCTTCACCGCGATCCTGCGCGGAGAGATCGCGTTCGAGGGCGATCCGGAGCTGCTCGTCCTCTTCCAGCGGCTGCTGCCGGCCACCCCTGGCCGCGCGCCCATGACCGACGGCGCCGTCCCGCACGGAGCGCGGGGATGAGCGACGGCGTCGTCACGGTCCTCGACGGCAACACGTTCGTCGTCAGCGACCGGCGCGGGGACGTCGAGGCGTCGCCGACGGACCCGACCGGGCTCTTCGCGTTCGACACTCGGTTCCTGTCGCGCTGGGTGCTGACCGTCGACGGCCTTCGGCTGACCTCGCTGTCGGTCGACGACCTCCAGTACTTCGAGAACCGCTTCTTCCTCGTCCCGGGGACGGGGACCGTCTACGTCGACGCGACGCAGTCGGTGATCCGCCGCCGCGCCGTCACCGCCGCCGGCTTCCACGAGGTGCTGACGATCCTCAACCACGACGATCGTCCGGTCGACGTCACCGTCCGCCTCGACGCGGCGGCGGACTTCGCCGACCTCTTCGAGGTCAAGGACGCGCTCGAGAAGAAGGGCGCCTACCACGCGGAGGTCCGCGACGGCGCCCTGGTGCTCGCCTACGAGCGCCGGCGCTACCGGCGCGCGACGCAGATCTCGACGAGCGCCGCGGCGGCCATCGACGATCACGGCCTGACGTTCGAGGCGCACGTCGAGCCCCACGGCGAGTGGAGCACCGAGCTCGACGTCATGGCGGAGCTCGGCTGGAACGACGTCGGTGTCACGCGCACGGCTGCCGCGTTCCGCCGCGATCGCGAGCACATGGAGCAGGAGCTGGCCCGCTGGGTCGGCGCCGCGCCGTCCCTCGAGTGCGACTGGGAGCCGCTGCGGGTCGCCTACCGGCGCAGCCTCGTCGACCTCGCCGCGATCCGCTTCTCGCCCCCGATCACCCCCGGCCGCAGCCTGCCGGCGGCCGGGCTGCCGTGGTTCATGACGACGTTCGGCCGCGACAGCATCGTCACGAGCCTCCAGGCGCTGCCGTTCACGCCGGAGCTCGCGTCCACGACGCTCCAGGTCCTCGGGCTGTGGCAGGGGACGCGCGTCGACGACTTCCGCGAGGAGGATCCCGGGCGGATCCTCCACGAGATCCGCTACGGCGAGCTGACGGCGTTCGAGGAGCGCCCGCACTCGCCGTACTACGGCGCCGCGGACGCCACCGCGCTCTACGTGGTGCTGCTCGACGAGTACGAGCGCTGGACGGGCGACCGGCAGCTCGTGCGCGACCTCGAGCAGGAGGCGCGCGCCGCGCTGCGGTGGATCGACGAGTACGCGGACCTCATGGGCAACGGCTACGTCTCCTACCGGCGCCGCAACGAGGAGACCGGGCTCGAGAACCAGTGCTGGAAGGACTCGTGGGACTCGATCTCCTACCGCGACGGGAGGCTGCCGGGCTTCCCACGCGCGACGTGCGAGCTCCAGGGCTACGCCTACGACGCGAAGGTGCGCGGTGCGCGGCTGGCGCGCGAGATCTGGGGCGACGCGGCGCTCGCCGACGAGCTCGAGCGCGAGGCCGCCGACCTCAAGCGCCGCTTCAACCGCGACTTCTGGGTCGCCGACGGCGAGTACTTCGCGCTCGCGCTGGACCCCGACGGCGCCCAGGTCGACGCGCTCAGCTCGAACATCGGCCACCTGCTCTGGAGCGGCATCGTCGAGGACGCGAAGGCCGAGCCCGTCGTGCGGCACCTCATGGGGCCGCGGCTCCACTCGGGGTGGGGCGTGCGGACGCTGGCCGTCGGCGAGGGGCGCTTCAACCCGATCGGCTACCACGTCGGCACGGTCTGGCCGTTCGACAACTCGATCATCGCCTGGGGCCTGCGGCGCTACCGCTTCAAGCAGGAGGCGGCGCGGATCGCCTCCGGCATCCTCGACGCCGCGGCGTACTTCGACGGCCGGCTGCCGGAGGCGTTCGGGGGCTACGAGCGCGAGGCGACGAAGTACCCGGTGCAGTACCCGACGGCGTGCAGCCCGCAGGCCTGGTCGACGGGCACCCCGCTGCTGCTGCTGCGGACGATGCTCGGGCTCGAGCCGGTCGGCGATCACCTCGTCGCCGACCCGTTGCTGCCAGACCGCATCGGCGTGCTCGCGCTGCTCGACATCCCGGGGCGCTGGGGCCACATCGACGCCTTCGCGCGCGGCCCGAGCGCGGAGGGGCGCCGCGCGCTGCAGCCCGAGCTCGGCGCGAGCGGGCTCGGCTGATCGCCAACGGTGCGTTCGCTCGCGCGCCGTGGGGTAGCGGCCTACCCTACGGTCCGATGAGCACCGACCAGCCCGCGTGGGAGCGCCGGCCCGACGGCTCCCGCGTCCGGATCGCCAACGGCATCAAGATCACGCTGCGCCCGCGCCGCCCCGAGATCGAGCACCTCGTCACCTGGCAGGAGGACGGGACGACGCGGATCCTCGGCCTCGACGAGGCCTGCCGCCCCGTCTACGAGACGTCGCTCGAGCCGCGGTCGGCCGGCTAGCTCGCCGCCCCGGCGCGGAGGCTGTCGTCGGCCACCACGCGCACGGCGCCCGGACGCCGGCCTCGACCGCAGCACCGTCGTTTGTCGGCGTCCAGACGCTTGAGCCCGTGTGGCGGGGTACCCTCCGGCGCGGTGGGTCCGGTCCTTCTCTGCGACGACGCGGTGGCGTACGGCACGCTGTTCAAGCACTGGATGGGGCAGGCCGGCATCGAGGACGTCGCGCACGCGCGCACCGCTGCCGAGGCGGTGCAGCTCGCGGGCGAGTTGCAGCCGCACGTCATCGTGCTCGACCACCTGCTGCCCGACGGCACCTCCGACGTGCTGCTCCCCCAGCTGCGCGAGGTCGCGCCGGCGGCGCGGGTGCTCCTGATCTCGGGCATGCCCGACGACAAGCTGGCCGAGATCGCGGCGGCGGCCGGGGCGGACGGCCACGTCGGCAAGTGGGCGACGACCGACGTGCTGCGTGACGCCGTCCTGGCCCTGATGCGCTAGCCGGCGCCGGCCGGGCCGGGGTCGCTCAGCGCGGCGCGAAGCTCGTCGTCGAGCGAGAAGACGCGGTCGGGCTTGACGATGAAGCCGTCGGCGCCCGCGTCGAGCGCGCTGCGCCGCTCCTGTGGCGCCTGTCCGGTGGTCAGGACGAGGATCTTCGCGTCGGGCCCCAGCGCCCCGCGGAGCTGCGGGAGCGCCTCGATGCCGCCGACCTTCGGCATGTTGAGGTCGAGCAGGACCACCTCGGGGGCGCACCCCGGCGCCCGCTCGACCGCCTCGGCGCCGTCGCCCGCCTCGCCGACGACCTCGTGGCCGGCGCGCTCCAGGACGAGCCGGACCAGCTCGCGGTAGGCGGCGTTGTCGTCGCAGAGGAACAGCCGCATCGGCGTCAGGCGCGTTCGGCGAGCTCCGACTCGGTCGCGACGGCAGGCTCGTGGTCGGACGCGCGGACGGTGAACCAGAAGCGGGTCGGCCGGTCCGGCGCCGAGTCGACGCCGATCCTGCCGCCGTGGCGTTCGACGAGGCGCTGGCAGATGGCGAGCCCGAGGCCATAGCCACCGGCGGTGCCGCCGGCGCGCTCGAACGCCGTGAAGATCCGCTCCTGGTGCTCGGGGGCGATGCCACCGCCGTTGTCGGTCACCGAGATGCACCAGTCGTCGCCGTCGTGCTCGGCGTCGATCGTGACGACCGGCGCGTCCTTGTCGCCGAACTTCACCGCGTTGCTGATGAGGTTCTGGAGGATGACCCGCAGGTCGTTCGTCTGGATGAGGGCCGCCGCCCCCGCCGGGATGTCGACGTCGACGCGTGCGTTGCGGTCGGCGATGGTGGCGGCGAGGTCGTCCTGCACTTGGGCGACGACCTCGACCAGATCGACCGGCTCGATCTCGCCTCCGGTGCGCCCCGCGCGCGCGTAGGCGAGCAGCGCCTGGAGCATCGTCGTGAGCCGGAGGCTCGAGTCGAGGATGTGCTGCGCGTAGTGCCTGCCTTCCTCGGCGGTCACGTCGGACTGCACGAGGAGCTCCGCGAACCCGGAGATGGTGCGCAGCGGGTCGGTCATGTCGTGCGCGGCGATGGACGCGAAGCGGTCGAGCTCCTCGTTGGCCGCCTGCAGCTGCTCGACGGCCTTCAGCAGCGCCTCCTCGTCGCGCTTGCGCTCCGTCAGGTCGCGGGTGACCTTGGCGAACCCCTTGAGCCGCCCCTGCTCGTCGCGGACGGCGGTGATGGTGACGCTGGCCCAGAAGCGGCTGCCGTCCTTGCGGATCCGCCAGCCCTCCTCCTCGTAGCGACCCTCGCGGATCGCGATCTCGAGCTCGTGTGCCGGGTGGTCGCGGGCGCGGTCGGCGGCGGTGTAGAAGACGGAGAAGTGCCGGCCGATGATCTCCTCGGGGGTGTAGCCCTTGAGGTGCTGGGCCCCGGCGTTCCACGACAGGATGTGGCCGCTGGGGTCGAGCATGAAGATCGCGTAGTCGCGGACGCTCAGGACCAGCCGGCGGTACTCGGCGAGCTCGCGGTTGGCCGCCTCGAGCTCGAGCGCCTTGGCCTTCGTCTGCTCCTCGGCGAGGCGGCGCACCGTCAGGTCGCGGCTCACCTTGCCGAAGCCGATCAGCTCGCCGTCCTCGTCGCGCAGCGCCGTGATCACGATGTTGGCCCAGAAGCGGCTGCCGTCCTTGCGGACCCGCCAGCCCTCCTCCTCGTAGCGGCCGGTCTCGGTGGCGATCCGCAGCTCCTCGGCGGGGTGGTCCCGGGCCCGGTCCTCCTCGGTGTAGAAGACCGAGAAGTGCTGGCCGACGATCTCGTCGCGGCGGTAGCCCTGCATCCGCTCCGCGCCAGGGTTCCAGGCCCTGATGCACCCCGAGGGGTCCATCAGGAAGATCGCGTAGTCGGCCGCCTGGCTGACCAGCAGCGCAAGCTGGCTCTCCTCCGACATCCGCGCGTCCGTGCGTCTCACGGGGGGGAACCGTACCCACTGGCGGGCGTCGGCTATCCCCGAGTTTCCAGCGGCCCCGCCGTGCGCGCCGCTCGCCGCACGCGCGTTGCGTGCGCGCGCGGCGCAGGCGGCGCGGAGACGGCGAGGGCCCCGCAGGTGCGGGGCCCTCGGACCTTCAGATGGTGCGTCGCGGCCGCTCGGCGAGCGCGAAGCGGCCGCGGGATCAGCCGCAGCCGGTG
>DASTRJ010000092.1:0-22127 GCA_035761245.1 Capillimicrobium sp.
GGCACCTCGATGTCGGCTCGTCGCATCCTGGGGCTGAAGTAGGTCCCAAGGGTTGGGCTGTTCGCCCATTAAAGCGGTACGCGAGCTGGGTTCAGAACGTCGTGAGACAGTTCGGTCCCTATCTGCCGTGGGCGTTGGAGAATTGAGAGGATTCGTCCCTAGTACGAGAGGACCGGGATGAACGCACCTCTGGTGTATCTGTTGTCCTGCCAAGGGCACCGCAGGTTAGCTACGTGCGGATCGGATAACCGCTGAAAGCATCTAAGCGGGAAGCCGACCTCAAGATGAATTCTCCCACCTCTTCGAGAGGGTAAGTACCCTGGTAGACCACCAGGTTGATAGGCCGGATCTGGAAGAGCGGTAACGCTCGAAGGAGACCGGTACTAATGGTACGAGGGCTTGACGGATATTTTTGATGCCCGAGATGTGGCGCTGTGCGGTTTTGAGGGACCGCCGGAGGCTCTCACCAGTTTCCGGTGGTCATGGCGAGGGGGAAACACCTCTTCCCATTCCGAACAGAGCAGTTAAGCCCCTCAGCGCCGATGGTACTTGGCCCGCAAGGGCCCGGGAGAGTAGGACGCCGCCGGTTTACCGTCACGAGCCGCCCCTCACGGGGCGGCTCGTCGTCGTTCTGGGACGGATCGGACCGTCACGAGCCGCCCCTTACCGGGCGGCTCGTCGTCGTTCTGGGACGGTTCGCGCCGTCGACTGGCCGGTCGCGGCCGCGCCAGTGCGGCTTGCGCGCGCACCGGCGCGCCCGCGGGTGACGCCTGTGAGAAGCGACGAGTGGCCTGTGAGAAGCGACGAGTGGCGAGTTTGTTGCGCTCAGCGATCGCTCCTCGCCACTCGTGGCGGCCGGGCGGGCTGGGTCTGCAGGGCCAGCCTCGAGCGTGCGCCGCGCGCTCCAGCGCCGGCGCTGGTGTGTGCGCACGTGGTCGCTGAGCGGGTCCGAACGCCGGACGTCCGTCTTGCCGACGCCGGCGGCGGGAGCTTGGCGGACCGCTGCCCGCCGCCACCCGTTCCCGCGGCTGCCCTGCCCGCGGGAACGGGTCGCGGCGGACGCGCGTGGGCTTCGTGTGTGCTGCGCGCGTGCGTCGTCGGTGTGTGAGTACGGCGCGATCGGCGGCGCGGATCGCTCGGTGTGCCGTTCACGCGCGGGTCGCCCGCGGGCGCGGTCGCCCGGCGGTGTTGACGGCTCGGCGCGGTTCGCCCGCGGCGTCGAGCGCTCCGCAAACCCGTGGCCTGGGGCGGTGGCCGCGCGGTGAGCCCTGGCTCCGTGCGCGTCGAGCCGCGAGCCGCGAGCCGCGCGCGGCGCGCTACCGCAGCTGCCAGCCCGGGACGCGGCTCGAGCGGGAGCTCGGGCGCGTCACCGGCGTGAGGCAGTGCTGCTCGCGCGGCGCGGCCGCACCGGGCCGGCGCGAGCGGAGATCCGATCGCAGCGGCTGACGGTGCGGGTGCGCCGGCGCGCCGGCGGGCACGCGCGGGCTGGTGGGCTGCACCTCGGGTGCAGGGTCCTCCAGCAACAGGAAGGCGCGCGCGAGGCCGAGCGCTCGGCCGGCGGCCGCTCGCCAGGACGGGAACGGCACCGGCGGTGCCGCAGGCGACGCCACCCGGCGGCCGGAGGTCCGATCCATGGCCTCCCAACCACGGGCCTCCGGGCGCTCGAGCGCCGCCGTCTGCGGGGTGTTCTCAGAGGGGAACATGTGTTCGGAACGGTAGGAAGCGGGTCGGACGGACCGGGGGGTCTGCAACGGAAGTTGCATCGAGGGCCCCGGCGCTCCGATGGGCCCACGAAAGCTCCGTCGTCGCGAGACCGCGCCCGCGCGGCTACCGTCCTGGCTCGTGGTCCACCTGCGGATCGTCACGCCGGCCGCGCGCACCGACGAGGTCGTCCACCTGTTGCGCTGCGCCGACGCCGTCGGCAACCTCGTCGTGCTTCGCGGCGCCGCGGTCGTCCCCGCAGGCGACCTCGTCCTGGCCGACGCGGCCCGCGAGGACGCGAGCGTCCTCATCGACGAGTTGCGATCGCTCGGCATCGACGAATGCGGCTCCATCTCGCTCGAGGACGTCGAGACCGCGATCGGCGTCGGAGCCCGCAGCGCCGAGCGCGCGGCCGAGGGCGAGATCGCCGACGCCGTCCTCTGGGAGCAGGTCGTCGAGAGGACCTCGGAGGAGTCCACGCTCTCGTGGACGTTCCTCGCCTTCATCGTCCTGGCGGCGTGCATCGCCGTGGCGGGCATCCTCACCGACAGCCCAATCCTCATCGTCGGCGCGATGGTGGTCGGCCCCGAGTTCGGGCCGCTCGCCGGCGTGTGCGTCGGGCTCGTCCAGCGTGAGCCCGCCCTCGCCGGCCGGTCGCTCACCGCGCTCGCCGTCGGCTTCCCCGCTGCGATCGGCGCGGCCTACGTCCTGAGCGAGATCATCTTCGCCACCGGGATCGACCCGCCCAACTTCTCGCCGCACCAGGGGATCGCGTACCTGATCGCCAGCCCCGACAAGTACTCGATCCTCGTCGCGTTCTGCGCGGGCACCGCAGGCATGCTGTCGCTGTCGACCGCCAAGTCCGGCGCCCTGATCGGCGTGCTGATCTCGGTCACGACGATCCCCGCCGCCGCCGAGGTCGGCCTCGCCGCCGCGCGCTCGGACTGGGACTCGCTCGGCGGCGCCGCCGCGCAGCTCGGCGTCAACGTCACCACGATCCTCGTCGCCGGCACGCTCACGCTCGCCCTGCAGCGGCTCGCCTACCACCGCCGCCGCGAGCGCGTCCAGCGCCGGCTCGCCGCCCGCGGTGCCGAGCAGGCCCAGACGGCCGCCGATCAACGCCCGGCCGGGGCCCCCCAGCGCTGAGCGCCCGCGCTCAGCGCGTCGAGCCGAGCGAGGACCACACCTCGAGCTTCGTGCGCACCCGGTCGACGACCTCGCTCGTGAACTCCGTCGTCCCGGCGTGGCCGCCGAGATCCGGCGTGCGCACGCCCGCGCCGACCGCCTCGAGGACCGCCTCGTAGATCGCGCGCGACGCGGTCTCGGCCGCGGGGATCCCGTCGCCCGCCCGGCCGGCGTAGCCGAGCACGGCGCCGCACGCGAGGATCATCGCCATCGGGTTCGCCACGTCCTTGCCCTGCAGCGCCGGCGCGGTGCCGTGGGGCGCCTCCGCCATCGCCACCTTCGTCTGCAGGTCGCCGTCGAACGAGAGGAGAACCGACTCCGCGCCGGCGATCGACCCGAACATCGGCATCACGAGGTCCGACAGGCAGTCGCCGTCGCGGTTGAGCGCCGGGATGACCAGCGGCTGCTCGCCCGCGCCGGTGATGAGCCCGGCGTACGTGGCGTCGATGAGCACCGGCTCGTACGCGACGTCGGGATGGCGCTCGGCGGCCGCGTCCATCTCCTCCTTGAGCATCCCCTCGTACACCGGCGACACCGTCCACTTCGGCCCGCCGTAGACCTTGCCGCCCATCTGCTCGGCGGTGCGGAACGCGTACTCGGCGACCGCCCGGCACGTGCCGCGCGTGATCCGCTCGGTCCGGAACGCGACCTCGTCCTCGGCGCCCTCGGCGCCCTCGCGCCACTGCTTCGCGCCGTAGGCGTCCTCGACCGCCATCCGCACCACCGAGATCGGGTAGTGCACGCCGCCGAACGGCGTCACGCCGGGGATCCGGCGGCCGGTGCGGATGATCACCTTGCCGTCGATCTCCTCGCGGAGGATCCGGTTCGGCGAGCCGACGTCGTCCTTGCCCTCGGGCGTCACCGTCGCGGCCTTGATGCCGAAGCCGGAGCGGCGCATCGCCTGCGCGGCCTCGTGCACGATCGCGTTCCCGGTCTCCCGCCGCCGCTCCAGCGACAGGTGGTAGCGGTCGAGCTCCAGCTCGAGGCCGAGCAGCTCCGGATCGAGGACCCGAAGCGCCTGCTCGAGCAGCTCCTGGCCGGTCTCGTCGCCCTCGAGAACGGTGATCGTCAGCATCGCCCGAGAGTATCTTCCGCGGCCATGAGCGATCGATGTGCATGGTGCGGGGTGGACATCGAGGCGGACGAGGGGTTCCGCGCCGCCGAGCCCGAGGGCGAGCGCCGCGCCGCGTTCTGCCGGCTCGAGCACGTCGTCCCGTGGATCATGCACGGCGCGCACTGGGAGCCGGGCCGCGTCCTGGCCGACGGCGACGACGGCCTCGGCCTCGGCGTCTGCGCGCACTGCGGCGAGGATCTCGGCGACACCCGCGTCCTGCTGATCCGCCATCGCGGCGAGCACCGGATCGGCGACGCCTTCTGCCGCATCGACCACCTGCTCGAGTGGGCGAAGCGCGGCGGCCGCTGGCGGACGGGCGTCTAGCCCGCCGGCACGAGGGTCCGCCGCCGCGCGAGCGCGATCGCCCCGCCGCCGAGCGCGATCGCGCACGCCGTCGCCAGCGCCGGGCGCCAGCCGGCGGCGTCGACGACGACCCCGGCGAGCGCGTTGCCGCACGCGACGCCTGACACCACCGCGGTGATCACCCAGGTGAACGCCTCGGTGAGCGTGCCGGCGGGGGCGAGCGCGCCGACGAGCAGGTTCTCCGCGGCGGCGATCGGCGCCATGACCACGCCGCTGAGCACCGCGAGCGGAAGCAGCACCCCGAGCGTCGGCGCGGCGGCGAGGAGCGCGATGAGCGGCGGGGCGGCGAGCACGAGGACGAGATAGCCGCGCGCCAGCGGGCCGAGGCGCTCGTGGTTGGCGCCGTACCAGAGGCCGCCGATCGCCGAGCCGACGGCCTGCAGCGCGATCAGCGCGCCGGCCAGGCTCGGCTGCTCACGCTCGGTCGCGTACGCCGCGAGCGAGACCTCGAGCGCGCCGAAGCACACGCCGATCGCCAGCGCGGCGGCGGCGATCGTCCGCACGCCGGGCGAGACGAGCGGGCCGGCGAGATGACGCGATGCGGCCACCTCGCCCCGCCACTCGCGCGACGGTCCGAGCGAGGCGAACCACAGCGTGCCCGTCACGCCGAGCACGGCGGCGAGCACGAGCGCCGCCTGCGGAGAGAACAGCGCCACGACGAGCCCGGTGACCAGCGGCCCCGCGACGAACACGGCTTCGAGCAGGATCGCGTCGAGCGCGTACGCCGCGGTCAGGAGGTCGTCGTCGCGCAGCAGGCCGGCCCACAGCGGACGCAGCGCGGACGAGATCGGCGGCGTCGTGCCCGCGGCGACGGCGCAGGCGATCATCGCCCCGAGCGGCGCATCGGCGAGCCCGAGCGCCACGAGCCCCAGGGTCGCGCTCGCGTGGACCACGATGCCGGCGACGAGCACGCGCGTCTGGCCGCGCCGGTCGATGAGCCGGCCCATCATCGGGGCCAGCAGCGCGGCGCTGAGCGCGAACGTCGCCGTGACCGCGCCCGCCGCGGCGAACGAGCCCTTCACGTCCTGGACGAACAGCACGAGCGCGAGCGAGACGATGCCGGTCGGCACGCGCGCCAGCACCGACGCGAGCACGAGCGCGGGGACGTGCGGCGCGCGCCAGACGCGCCGGTAGCGCTCCCACACGGCGCAGCTAGGCCGCGGTCGCGCCGGAGCCGGTGAGCTCGAGCTCCTCGGCGTGGGGCTCGAGCGCGGCGATGACGAACCGGACGTGCTCGTCGAAGTCGACGCCGAGCTCGTCGGCGCCGTGGCGGACCTCGTCGCGGTTGACCGCCGCCGCGAAGCTCGGCTGCTTGAGCTTCTTCTTGACCGACTTCGGCGTCAGGCCGACGATGCCCTCCGGGCGGACGGCGGCGCAGGCGACGATGAAGCCCGACAGCTCGTCGACGGCGAAGAGCGTCTTCTCCATCCGCGTCTCCCGCGGGACGCCGAGGAAGTCGGCGTGCGACGCGATCGCGCGGACGACGACGGGATCCTCGCCGCGGCGCTCGAGCTCCGCCATGATCGTCCGCGGGTGGCCGTCCGCGGCGTCCATGTCGGGATGGCGCTCGTAGTCGGCGTCGTGGAGCAGGCCGGTGACGCCCCACAGCTCCTCGTCCTCGCCGAAGTGGCGGGCGTAGGCGCGCATCGCGATCTCGACGCAGCGGCAGTGCCGTCGCAGCGACGGCGACTCCACCCACTCGGTCAGGAGGGTCCAGGCCTCCTCGCGCGAAGTCCGCAGCGACATGGCTGTTACCCTAGCCGAGCGTCCCGCACCTTCCCTCTCGCGGACGCAGCCCCTCATGGAGAAGTTCGTCATCGAAGGCGGCGTCCCGCTGTCCGGCAGCGTCACGCCCGCCGGCAACAAGAACGGCGCCCTCCCGATCCTCGCCGCGTGCGTGCTCACGCCCGACGAGGTCGTGGTGCGCAACGTCCCGCGCATCCGCGACGTGGAGGCGATGCTCGACATCCTCCGCGGCCTCGGCGTGAGCGTCACCTGGCGCGGCGACCACGAGGTCGCGCTGCAGGCCGACGGGCTGCCCGAGCCGCACGCGATCGATCGCGCCAAGGCGGAGGCGATCCGCGCCTCGTTCCTGCTCGCGGGGCCGCTGCTCGCGCGCTTCGGCGAGGCGAAGATGCCGCCGCCCGGCGGCGACGTCATCGGGCGCCGGCGCCTCGACCCGCACCTCGACGCCTTCCGCTGCCTCGGCGCGGAGGTGGAGTCCGGCCGCGACGTGCACCTCCGCGCGCCGCGCGGCGGCCTGCGCGCCGGTGACGTCTTCATGGACGAGCCGTCGGTGATGGGCACCGAGAACGCGCTGCTGGCCGCGGTCCGCACGCCCGGCGCCACCGTCATCGGCAACGCGGCCTGCGAGCCGCACGTCCAGGACCTCGCGCGCATGCTCGTGAAGATGGGCGCGACGATCCACGGCATCGGCTCCAACGTCCTCACGGTCCACGGGACCGACGAGCTGCACGGCTGCACGCACGAGATCGCGCCCGACCACATCGAGATCGGCTCGTTCATGGCGCTCGCCGGCGTCACCGGCGGCGAGCTGCGCATCAAGGACGTCGTCGCCGACGACCTGCGGATGATCCGCCTCGTCTTCGCACGGCTCGGCCTGCAGAGCGAGCTCGACGGCGACGACATCGTCATCCCCGGCGGTCAGCGGCTGGAGGTCCAGCGCGACATGGGCGAGTTCACCGCGAAGGTGCAGGACGGCCCGTGGCCCGCGTTCCCGGCCGACCTGACGTCGATCGCGATCGCGCTCGCCACCCAGGCCGAGGGCCAGGTCCTCATCCACGAGTGGATGTTCGAGAACCGCATGATCTTCACGGACAAGCTCGTGAACATGGGCGCGAACATCACGCTCTGCGACCCGCACCGGGCGATCGTCTACGGCCGCAGCCGGCTGCGGGGCGAGCGCCTCGAGTCGCCCGACATCCGCGCCGGGATGGCGATGCTGATCGCGGCGCTGTGCGCCGACGGCCGCAGCGAGATCGGCAACATCCGCCAGATCGACCGCGGCTACGAGCGCATCGACGAGCGGCTTCGCGAGCTCGGCGCCAAGATCGAGCGGGTCGCGACCGAGCCGGTCCCGGCCTGACGGCCGCCGCGCGACGCAACGAAATACCCTTCGCGGTCGCATGATCCACCCGATCCCCAGCGGAACCCGCGATGTGCTGCCCGACGAGATGCGCGAGCTGCGCGCCGTCGAGAGCGCGCTGCGCGGCGTCTTCGACGCCGCCGGGTACGGGGAGGTGGCGACGCCGGCGCTCGAGTTCGAGTCGGTGCTCGCGCGCGGCGACACGATGCCGCCGGCCTACCGGGTCCTCGACGACCACGGCAACGTGCTCGCGCTGCGGACCGACATGACGGTGCCGATCGCCCGGGTCGCCGCGACCCGGTACGCGACGGCCGAGCCGCCCCTGCGGTTCTGCTACGTCGCCAACGCCTACCGCCAGGTGCGCCCCCACCGAGGGGAGATGCGCGAGTTCCTGCAGGCAGGCGTCGAGCTGATCGGCTCGCCCGCCCCGGAGGGGACCGCCGAGGTCCTCGACGTGGCGGCGCGCGCGCTGGAGGCCGCGGGGCTGCGCGACTTCCGCATCGGGCTCGGCTCCGCGTCGATCGTCCCGTCGCTGCTCGACCAGGCCGGCGTCGAGGGCGAGGATCGCGACCGCGTCCTGCACGAGCTCGTCACCCGCGACTTCGTCGGCCTGGACCGCGAGGTCCGGCGCCTCGGCCTCGACGAGCGCATCGCCCGCATCCCGCTGCTGCGCGGCGGGCCGGAGATCCTCGACGAGGTGCCCGGCGACGCGGGCGGGCGCCTGCGCGCGGCGATCGAGCTCCTCGACGCCTCCGTCCGCGACCGGATCATCCTCGACCTCGGCCTCGCCCGGAAGCTCGGCTACTACACGGGGGCGATCTTCGAGCTCTACGCGCCCGGCATCGGGCACCCGCTCGGCGGCGGCGGGCGCTACGACGAGCTGCTCGGCCGCTTCGGCCGCCCGCTGCCCGCGGTCGGGTTCGCGATCAGCGTCGACCGGCTCCACGAGGCGCTCGCCCTGTGAGCCCGCTCGGCCTCACGATCGCGGTGCCGCGCGGCGCCCTCATGCCGGGCACCCTCGACCTGCTCGACCGGCTCGGCGTCGACACGAGCGAGGTCCGCGCGAACGACCGCAAGCTCCTGTTCGAGTCGGTCGGCATCGTCACGATGCGCCCCTCGGACGTGCCGACCTACGTGGAGGCCGGCGCCGCCGACATCGGCATCTGCGGCAAGGACGTGCTCATGGAGCAGGCGGGGCGCGACGTCTACGAGCTGCTCGACCTCGGCTTCGGCGGGTGCATGATGGTGCTCGCCTCGCGCGAGGGGCCCGACCCGGCGGCGGAGGCGCTGCGACGGCTCGGCGTCATGCGGGTCGCCACGAAGTACCCGCGCATCGCCGCGCGCTACCTCGAGGACACCGGCCGCCAGGCGGAGATCGTCGAGGTCAAGGGCTCCGTCGAGCTGGCGCCGCTCACCGGCCTGGTCGAGGCGATCGTCGACCTGACGGCGACGGGCACGACGCTGCGCGAGAACGGCCTCGTCATCCGCGAGGAGATCGCCTCGTCGACCGCGCGCCTGATCGCCAACCCCGTGTCGCACAAGCTCAAGGCGCGCGAGATCGACGCCGTGCTGGAGCGCCTGCGTGCGGGTTGAGCGCTTCACGCTGAGCGACGCGGACGACCCCGTCGCGCTCGCGGCCGACGTCCGGGCGCTCGCGCCCGAGGGCGCGTCCGTCTCCGACGCGGTGCGGGAGATCGTCGCCGCCGTCCGCGAGGGCGGCGACGCCGCGCTGGAGGACTTCACCCGCCGCTTCGACCTCGGTGGCGGCGACCCGCCGCCGGTCCGCGTCCCCACGCACGAGCTCGACGCCGCGGCGGCCGCCCTGCGCGCCGACATCCGCGCCGGGCTCGAGGTGGCGATGGCGAACGTCGCCGCGGTCGCCGGCGCCAGCCTCGGCGACGACAGCGAGATCCTCCTGCCGCAGGGTCAGCGCGTGCTCGTGCGCGAGATCCCGGTGCGACGCGCCGCCGTCTACGTCCCCGGCGGGCGCGCGCCGTACCCGTCGACCGTCGTGATGGGGACGGTCACCGCTCGCGTCGCCGGGGTCGAGCAGGTGGTGCTCTGCACGCCCCCGCCCGCGAACGAGACGATCCTTGCCGCGGCGGCGCTGTGCGGGGTCGACGAGGTCTACCTGATGGGTGGGGCGCAGGCGGTCGCCGCGCTCGCCTACGGCACGGAGTCCGTCGCGCCGGTCGACGTCATCGTCGGGCCGGGCAACCTGTGGGTCCAGGAGGCCAAGGTGCAGTGCTCGGCGCGCGTCGGCATCGAGGGCTTCATGGGCCCGTCGGACGTGCTGCTCGTCGCGGCCGACGGCGCCGACCCGCGGCTGGCGGCGTTCGACCTGCTCGGCCAGGCGGAGCACGGCCCCGGCTCGCTCGCCGTGCTCGTCGCCGACGACGCGGCGCTCGCCGAGGCGATCGTCGCCGAGGTCGCGCAGCTCGCCGCGGAGCGCTCGCACGTCGACTTCGCGCCGCTCGCGGTCGTGCTCGCCGACCACATGGACGCCGCGATCGCCTTCGCCAACGCGTTCGCCCCGGAGCACCTGCAGCTCGTCGGCGAGCGGGCCGAGCACCGCGCGCCCGCGATCCGCTGCGCCGGCACGCTGCTCGTCGGGGTCGCCAGCGGCACGGCGTTCACCGACTACGTCGCGGGCTCGAACCACGTGCTGCCGACCGGCGGCGCGGCCCGCTTCGGCTCCGGCCTCAACCCGCGGCACTTCCGCCGTCGCATGAGCGAGGTGCACCTCGACCGTGCCGCGCCCGTCCTGGCGCGCGCCGGGGCGCCGATCGCGCGCGCGGAGGGCTTCACCGTCCACGCGGAGTCGATGGAAGCACGGAAGAATGGAGCGTCAGGATGAGCCGCAGCGCCGAGATCAGCCGCACCACCGGTGAGACCGACGTCCGCCTGAGCCTGACGCTGGACGGCACCGGCGCCGGCACGCGGCGCACGGGCGTCGGCTTCTTCGACCACATGCTCGACCTCCTCGCGCGCCACGGCCGCCTCGACCTCGAGGTGACCGTCGACGGCGACCTGCAGACGGGCGCGCACCACACCGTCGAGGACACCGGGATCGTCCTCGGGCAGGCGCTCGACCAGGCGCTCGGCGACCGTCGCGGCGTGACGCGCTACGGGCACGCCGTCATCCCGATGGACGAGGCGCGCGCGAGCTGCGCCATCGACCTGTCCGGCCGCCCGTACGTCGCGTTCGGCGCGCCGCAGCTGCCCTCGGGGGAGACCGGCGGCTTCGAGCACGAGCTCGTCGAGGAGTTCGTGCGCGCCGTGGCGACGCAGGCGCGGATGACCGTGCACCTCCAGCTCGAGGCCGGCACCGGCGCGCACCACATGATGGAGGCGCTGTTCAAGGCGTTCGCCCGCGCGCTGCGCCAGGCGGTCGCGATCGACCCGACCGAGACGGGCGTGCCGTCGACGAAGGGCGTGCTCTGACGTGGGCGCCCGGATCGCCATCGTCGACTACGGCATGGGCAACCGCCGCTCGGTCGAGAAGGCGCTCGAGCACGTCGGCGCGCGCGTCTCGCTGACGCGCGACCCCGCCGAGCTGCGCGCCGCCGACGGCCTGCTGCTGCCGGGCGTCGGCGCCTTCCCGGCGGCGATGCGGACGCTGCGCGAGCTCGAGCTCGAGGACGTGCTCGTCGAGTGCGGCCGCGGCGGGATGCCGTTCTTCGGCTCCTGCATGGGGATGCAGCTGCTGTTCGAGTCCTCCGACGAGCACGACGGCGCGACGGGGCTCGGCCTGCTGCGCGGCGCGGTCCGCCGCCTCGACAGCCGCGGCCTGAAGCTGCCGCACATCGGCTGGAGCGAGGTCCGGTGGGCGCGCGAGTCGCCGCTCGTCGAGGGCCTGCCGGACCCGTCGACCTTCTACCACGTGCACTCGTACGTGCCGCACCCGGCCGACGAGGCCGACGTGCTCGGCACGAGCGACTACGGCACCTCGTTCGTCTCGGTCGTGGCGCGCGACAACGTGTTCGGCGCGCAGTTCCACCCCGAGAAGTCCTCCATCCACGGTCTGACCATGCTCAAGAACTTCACCCGGCTCTGCGAGCGGGTGACCGCCTGAAATGCGCCTGTATCCCGCGATCGACATCTCCGACGGCAAGGCCGTCCGCCTCGTCAAGGGCGACTTCGACGCCAAGACGGTCTACGAGGACGACCCCCTCGAGGCCGCCCGCGCCTGGGTCGCCGACGGCGCCCGCCAGCTCCACGTCGTCGACCTCGACGGCGCCAAGGAGGGCAAGCCGCAGAACCTCCATCACCTCGAGCGCATGACGAAGGAGCTCGCCGTGCCGATCCAGTACGGCGGCGGCCTGCGCGACCTCGGCGCGGTCCGCGACGCGTTGCGCGCGGGCGCCGAGCGCGTCGTGCTCGGCACCGCCGCCTACCGCGACGTCGACTTCCTCGACGAGGCGCTGGCGGCGTGGGGCGAGCGGGTCGTCGTGAGCGTCGACGTGCGCGGCGGCAAGGTCAGCGCGGCCGGCTGGACGGAGACGACGCAGATGCCCGCCGACGCGGCGATCAAGCGCCTCCAGGACCGCGGCGTGCGCCAGTTCGTCTACACGAACGTCGACAAGGACGGGATGCTCGAGGGCCTCGACCTCGAGGAGGTCGCCTGGATCGCCTCGATCGTCCGCGGCCGCTTCCTCATCTCGGGCGGCGTCGGGTCGATCGACGACATCAAGGGCATCGCCGCGCTGCGCCAGGTGAACCTGGCGGGGGCGATCGTGGGCAAGGCGCTCTACGAGAAGCGCTTCACGGTCGCCGAGGCGCAGGAGATCCTGGACGCGGCCTAGGGCGTCGGCTCACGGCTGCGCGTCGCGGCTAGGCTGGGCCGCCCATGCACCTCAAGCGCGTCATCCCGTGCCTCGACGTCGACGCGGGCCGTGTCGTGAAGGGCACGAAGTTCCTCGACCTGCGCGACGCCGGCGATCCGGTCGAGCTGGCGGCGCTGTACGACCGGGAGGGCGCGGACGAGCTCGTCTTCCTCGACATCACCGCGACGCACGAGAAGCGGGAGACGATCGTGGAGCTGGCGCGGCGGACGGCGGACGAGGTGTTCGTGCCGTTCACGATCGGCGGCGGGATCCGCAGCGTCGCCGACGCGCAGGCGGTGCTCGACGCCGGCGCCGACAAGGTCGGGGTCAACTCGGCGGCGGTGGCGCGGCCGGAGCTCATCTCCGAGATGTCGTCCGTGTTCGGCGACCAGTGCGTCGTGCTGGCGATCGACGCGAAGCGCCGGGCGGACGGGAGCGGGTGGGAGGTCGTGGTCGCGGGCGGCCGGACGCCCACGGGACGCGACGCCGTGGCGTGGGCGCGCGAGGGCGTCGAGCGCGGGGCGGGGGAGATCCTCCTCACGTCGATGGACAAGGACGGCACGAACGACGGCTACGACCTCGAGCTGACCCGCGCGGTCAGCGCGGCCGTCGGCGTGCCGGTCATCGCCTCGGGCGGCGCGGGGGAGCTGCCGCACCTCGCCGAGGCGCTCGAGGCGGGCGCTGACGCCGCGCTCGCCGCGTCGATCTTCCACTTCGGCAAGTTCTCGATCCCCGAGACGAAGCGCTACCTGGCGTCGGTCGGCCTGCCGGTGCGGCCCCCGGCCGAGGCGGCGGCATGATCCGCGCCCTGGCCGCGGCGCTCGCCGCGACCGCCCTCCTCGCGGCTCCCGCGAGCGCAGTCCGGCTGGTCGTCGACCGCACCGGCGGGTTCGCGGGCGTACGCGACCACCTGGTGCTGCGCGCCGACGGCACGGCGTGGCGCACCGACCGCACCGCCGCGCGAGCCGAGCTCGACCGCGCCGACACCGCCCACCTGCGCCGCGCCCTGCGCGCGGCCCGCTTCGCCACCCTGCGCCCGACGTACGCACCGGAGGGGCCGGTGGCCGACGCGTTCGAGTATCGCTTCCGGCACCGCGGCCACGAGGTCACCGTCGTCGACGCCGTCACGGCGATGCCGAAGCGCCTGCGCGCGCTGCTCGACACGGCGAGCGCCGCGCTGTCGGCCGGCGCGCCCGCGCGCTAGCGCGAAGCGGCGAGGAGCAGGTCGGCGTACGAACGCGGCTCGACGTCGCTCGCCGCGACGCCGAGCCGGTCCCGCCAGCGCTCGGCCTCCTCGCGCGCGGCCGCCACGTCGTCGCCCTCGGCCAGCACCACCTCGACCTCGGCGAAGCTGCCGAGTCCCTCGACGGCGTCGAGGTGCACGCGCGTGCGGCCGTGGAGCAGCAGGTGCCGCTCCTTGTCGACGACGACCCGGACGCCGAGCGCCTCGGACAGCGCCGCGCGGAGGCCGACGGGATCGGGCGCGGGCACGACGCGGTAGTCGCTCACGCGTGCCTCGGCGCGGTCGGCGCGGCGGTACTGGACGAGCTCGGCGCCGCCCGGCTCCTGCTCGCGCAGCTTCAGCCGCCCGTGCGCCACCGCGAAGTACGTGTCGCGCTGGCGCAGGACGCCGCGGTCGGCGGCTCCGGCCGCCAGCGCCGCCGCCAGGGCGCGGTCGGGATCGCGCAGGCGCGCCTTCCACTCGACGTTCCGGGCCATCGCTGCGGCAGGATGCCGCACATGGTGCTCGACCGGCTCGCGCACGTGCCCGGCCTCGCGCGGCTGCGCGCCCACGCGCGCGAGCGCGGCGGCGGCCTCTGGCTCGTCGGCGGTGCCGTCCGCGACGCCGCGCTCGGCGCGCCGGTGCGCGACCTCGACGTCGCGGTCGAAGGCGACGCCGTCCAGGTCGCGCAGGCCCTGGGGGAGGTGCTCGAGGAGCACGATCGCTTCGTCACCGCCGAGGCGCTCGTCGACGGCACGAAGGTCAACTTCGCCGCGACGCGCACCGAGACCTACGCCCACCCGGGCGCGCTGCCCGACGTCCGGCTCGGCGCGACGATCGACGCCGACCTGCGGCGCCGGGACTTCACCGTCAACGCGATCGCCGTCGCGCTCGACGACGGGCGCGAGGTCGCGTTCCCGGGCGCGCGCGAGGATCTCGACGCGCGGCGGCTGCGCGTCCTCCACGAGCGGTCGTTCGCCGACGACCCGACCCGCGCCTACCGCATGGTCCGCTACGCGGTCCGGCTCGGCCTCGACATCGAGCCGCAGACGGCGGCGCTCGCGCGCGCCGCCGACCCGAGCACGGTCAGCGACGACCGGATCGCCAACGAGGTCCGGCTGATGCTCGGCGAGGCCGACGCGATCCGGACGCTCACGGCGGCCGCCGAGCTCCTCGGCGCGGCCGCCGTGCCGCCCGTCGACGCGGCTCGGGCGGCCGCCGCCATGCCGCTCCTGCCCGAGGACGGCCGCGCCGATCTGCTGCTCCTGGGCTCCGCGGGCGATCCCGCGGCCGCCGCCGAGTGGGCCGCGCGCCTCGGCGAGCCGCTGCCGGGCATCCGCCGCGCACGCCGCGCCGCGCAGGCCCGCGCGGTCGCCGGCGAGCTGCGCGCCGCCGCGACCCCCGCGGAGATCGCCGCCGTCGGGCGCCGCGAGCCGCCGGAGGCGATCGCGCTCGCCGCCACGTACGGCGCCGAGGCGCCGGCGCAGGAGTGGCTGACCCGGCTGCGGCACGTCCGGCTGCAGATCACCGGCGACGACCTGCTCGCGGCCGGCGTGCCCGAGGGGCCCGAGGTCGGCGCCGCGCTGCGCCGCGCCCTCGACGATCGGCTCAACGGGCTCATCGAGCCGACCCGCGACGCCGAGCTGCGCGCGGCGCTCGGCCGCTAGCGTGCACCCGCGATGCCGTTCCACTGGCACGACGACCACCTCGCCGCCGAGCTCCCGCACGGCGCCCGCGCGCTCTTCAGCACGCGCCGCGGCGGCGTCTCGACCGGTCCGTTCGCCTCGCTGAACCTCGGGCGCACGACCGCCGAGGGCGACGGCGACGACCCCGCCGCGATCGCCGAGAACCGCACCCGGCTCGCCGCGGCCGCCGGCGTCGCCGAGCTCAACCTGACCCGCCAGGTCCACGCGACCGCGATCGCCACCGACGACGCGGCGCTCGACGAGGCCGACGGCCGGGTGACCGCCCGGGCCGGGATGGCCGCGACCGTGCTCGTCGCCGACTGCCTGCCGGTCGCGATCGCCGGGCCGGGCGCGGTGGCGATGCTGCACGCCGGCTGGCGCGGGCTCGCCGGCGGCATCCTGCGGCGCGGCGCCGAGCTCGTGCGCGCCCACGGCGACGGCGAGCTGCACGCGGCGATCGGGCCGGGCATCGGAGTCTGCTGCTTCGAGGTCGGCGACGAGGTGCGCGAGGCCTTCGCCGAGCACGCCGGCGCGCGCCGCGGGCGCAACCTCGACCTCAAGCGCATCGCCCGCCGCGAGCTGCTCGACGCGGGCGTGAGCGTCGTCGACGACTGCGAGCTGTGCACGATGTGCGAGCCGGAGCTGTTCTTCTCGCACCGGCGCGACGGCGCGGCCACCGGCCGCCAGGCGGGGGTCGCGTGGCGGAGCTGATCCGGGGCCTGGACCCCGACGTCATCCGCGAGAACCTCGCCGCCGTGCGCGAGGAGGTCGGGCCGGGCGTCCAGATCCTCGCCGCGACGAAGTACGTGCCGCTCGAGGAGCTCGGCGCGCTCGCCGAGGCCGGGATCGAGCTGTGCGGCGAGAACCGCGCCCAGGATCTGATCGCGAAGGCCGATGCCCGTCCCGGCTTCACGTGGGACTTCATCGGCCAGCTGCAGAGCCGCAAGGTCAAGCAGATCCTGCCGGTCGCGCGCTACGTCCACTCGGTGGCCAGCGAGAGCGCGCTCGAGCAGCTCGCCCGCCACGGGACCGCGGACACCGAGGTGCTCGTGCAGGTCAACATCGCGCGCGATGCCGGCAAGGCCGGCATCGACCCGGGCGAGCTGCCGGCCTTCCTCGAGCGCTGTCCCGTGCGGGTCGTTGGCCTCATGACGATGCCGCCGCGGGCCGAGCGTCCGGAGGACAGCGCGCCCTGGTTCGCGGCGCTGCGCGAGCTGGCGGAGCGCCACGGCCTGCGCGAGCTGTCCATGGGCACGACCCAGGACTACGCCGTCGCCGCGCGCGAGGGCGCGACGATCGTGCGGATCGGCTCACGGCTCTACACTCGGCAGTAGCAGGGATTTCGCCTGCGACCGCGAAAGGCAGGACCCGATGGCCTTCCGAGACTCCTGGCATAGCGCACTCGTCTACTTCGGCCTCGCCGAGGAGCGTGACCCCCGCGACCTCGTCGACGAGGAGCCCGACCTGCGCGAGCCCGAGGTGGAGATGGAGGACCGCTACCGCGAGCGGCCCAACGTGCGCCGCCTGTCGCGCCGGCGCCGCGACGACTTCGACGACATCTTCGCCGACGACGAGCCGGCCGGCCGGCCGACCACGGTCCTGCGCCCGGTGGGCGGCGGTGCGGCGCGCGCGGCCAACGGGCGCTCCAGCGACGTGCGGGTCCACCTCGTCGTGCCGAAGTCGTTCAACGACGCCCAGCAGGTCGCCGACAAGTTCAAGGACTCGATCCCGGTGATCCTCAACCTCCAGGGCGTCGACACCGAGCTCTCCAAGCGCCTCATCGACTTCGCCAGCGGCCTGACGTACGCGCTCGACGGCGGCATGCAGCGGATCGCCGACAAGGTGTTCATGCTCACGCCGCGCAACGTCGAGATCTCCGCCGAGGAGCGCGCGCGGCTGATCGAGAAGGGCTTCTTCAACCAGAGCTGACGCGTGCCGGCCGCCCGGCCGGGCGCTCCGCGGCGTCGCCTAGACTCAGGCGCCGCATGATCGGGATCATCGGAGCCGGGAACATGGCGGGCGCGCTCGCCCGCGGGTGGGGCGAGCCGGTGCTCGCCACGGACTCGGGCTCGGGGCGCGCCGCCGCGCTCGTCGCCGAGGTCGGCGGGGAGGCGCTGCGCGACAACGCCGAGCTGGCGCGCCGCGCCGACACGATCCTGCTCGGGCACAAGCCGTACCAGCTCGAGCAGGTGGCGGCCGAGATCGACGCCGCCGGCAAGACGGTGATCTCGGTGCTCGGCGGCACGACCGTCGCGCAGCTCCAGGCGGCCTATCCGGACTCGACCGTCGTGCGCACGATGCCGAACACGCCGGTGGCCATCCGCCGCGGCGTGACGTGCATCGCGGAGGGCGGCGAGGTCGCCGTGCCGCTGTTCGAGCGCGTCGGGACGGTGTTCGTGCTGCCGGAGTCGCAGCTCGAGGCCGCCACCGCGACGATGGGCGTCACGCCCGCGTACGTGGCGCTGATCGCCGAGGCGTCGATCGACGCCGCGATCCGCTCCGGGCTGCCCGCCCCGCGCGCCACCGACATCTTCCTCGCCGCGCTGGCCGGCAGCGCCGAGCTCCTCATCGCCCGCGAGGGCGACACGCTCGGCGTCCGCCGCGAGGTCACGTCGCCCGGCGGCACGACCGCGCGCGGGCTGGCGGCGCTCGAGGCCAACGGGCTGCGCACCGCGATCGACCAGGCGATGCGGGCGGTGATCGGCCGGTGACGGCCATGCTCGCGGCCGTCACCCGCGACGACGTCGCCGACTTCGTCGCGACGCTGATCTGGGTCTACACGATCCTGATCTTCGCCTACATCGTGATGTCGCTGGTCTTCGCGTTCGCGCGCGGCGTCCCGTACAACCGCTACCTGATGGGGACGTTCGAGTTCCTGCGCGAGATCTCGGACCCGCTGCTGGCCCCGTTCCGCCGGATCATCCCGAGCGTCGGGCCGTTCGACTTCAGCCCGATCGTCGCGCTGTTCGCGCTGCGGATCGTCGGGGCGATCGTCGTCTCCCTCATCCGCGGGTGAGCGCGCGCCGCGCGTGGGCTCGCGTCGCCGCCGTCGGCGCGGCGGTGCTCGTCGCCGACCAGGTGACGAAGGCGCTCGTGCGGGCCGACGTGCAGCCGGGCGAGCACATCGAGCTGCTGCCGTTCCTCGACCTCGTCCACGTGCGCAACGACGGCATCGCCTTCGGCGCGCTGGGCGGCTCGGGGATCGTGCTGGCGCTCGTCATCGCCGCCGTCGTCGGCATCGTGGCGTTCTTCGCGACTCACACGGACCGCCGCGGCGCTTGGCTGACCACCGGCCTGCTGCTCGGCGGAGCGCTCGGCAACGTCATCGACCGCATCCGGATCGATGCCGTCACCGACTTCCTCAAGCTGCCGCACTGGCCGGCGTTCAACGTGGCCGACATCGCGATCACCGTCGGGGTGATCTCGCTCGTCTTCGTGCTCGATGATCGTCCGCGTCGCTGACGACCAGGCCGGCCTGCGCCTCGACCACCTGCTGGCCGAGCCGCTCGGCTCGCGCTCGCGCGCGCAACGCCTGATCGACGATGGCCGCGTCACCGTCGACGGCGCGGTGCGGCCGAAGCGCCACCGCGTGTCCGCGGGCGAGACGATCGAGGTCGACGACGCGCCGCCGCCGGCGGCCGCCGGGCAGGCCGCGGCCGACGTCGACGTCCCGATCGCCTACGAGGACGACGCGCTCCTCGTAGTCGACAAGCCCCCCGGCCTGGTCGTGCACCCGGCCGCCGGCAACTGGACCGGCACGCTCGCCCAGGCGCTCGAGGCCCGCGGCATCGCGGCCGAGCGCGGCGGGCTCGTCCACCGGCTCGACCGCGACACGAGCGGGCTGCTGCTCGCCGCCAAGGACGACGTCACGCTGCGGGCGCTGCAGGCCGAGCTGCGCGCGCGCAGGATCGAGCGGGAGTACCTGGCGCTCGTCGAGGGGCGCCCGCCGGCGCGCACCGGCACGATCGACGCCCCGATCGGCCGCGATCGCCGCGACCGCACGCGCCACTCGACCGACACCGACACGCCCCGTGACGCGGTCACGCACTTCGAGATCGCCGAGGCGCTGCCGCGCACCACGCTGCTGCGCGTGCGCCTGGAGACCGGGCGCACGCACCAGATCCGCGTCCACCTGCAGGCGATCGGCCATCCCGTCGTCGGCGATCCGGAGTACGGGCCGCGCCCGCCGCGGGAGACGCTCGGCCTGCAGCGCCAGTTCCTGCACGCCGCGCGCCTCGCCTTCGACCACCCCGACGACGGGCGGCGGGTCGAGGTGAGCTCGCCGCTGCCGCCCGATCTCGCCGCGGCGCTCGAGCGCGCCGGGCTACACTAGGCCGTCGCAGAAGGCTGCCCGAGGCCAATCCCTGCCCGCACCTGCGGGTCCGGCCGACCGGCGGCGAATCACACTCACACCAAGGGAGACCCACGATGGCCGAACAGGTCGGCATCCGCGAGCTGCTGGAGTCCGGCGTCCACTTCGGGCACCAGACCCGCCGCTGGAACCCGAAGATGCGCCGCTTCATCTACGGCGAGCGCGACGGCATCTACATCATCGACCTGCTCAAGACGCAGGCGCTGCTCGAGAACGCGCAGCGCTTCGCCGCCGGCATCGCCAACCGCGGCGGCACCGTGCTCTTCGTCGGCACGAAGAAGCAGGCGCGCGACGCGGTCAAGGAGATCGCCGAGTCGGCCGGCATGCCGTACGTCAACCAGCGGTGGCTGGGCGGCCTGCTCACGAACTTCCAGACGATCAGCAACCGGATCAAGCGGCTGCACGACCTCGAGCGCTACGAGCGCGAGGGTCAGCTGGCGCTGCTGCCGACCCGCGAGCGACTCGCCGCCGAGGCCGACCTGGCCAAGCTGCGCGCGAACCTCGGCGGCGTCAAGCACATGCAGCGCACGCCGGACGCCATGTTCGTCATCGACCTCAAGACCGAGGCGATCGCCGTCAAGGAGGCGCAGCGCCTGCGCATCCCGATCATCGGCCTCGTCGACACCAACGTCGACCCGGACGGCATCGACTACGTCATCCCGGGCAACGACGACGCGATCAAGTCGTGCGCGCTCATCACGCGCGCGATCGGCTCGGTGGTCTCCGAGGGCCACCAGCGGTTCCGCGCCGAGGAGGAGAAGGCCCGCAAGGAGGCCGAGGAGCGCCAGCGCCGCGAGCAGGAGGAGCGCGCCCGCAAGGAGGCCGAGGAGCGGGCCCGCAAGGAGGCCGAGGAGCGCGCTCGCCAGGAGCAGCTCGTCCAGGGCGGCGAGGGCAAGCCGCGCCAGGACGCCGAGGCGGAGGTCGCCGAGGCGGTCGCGGCCGGCGGGCGCCCGAACCCCGACCCGGTCGTGCGCCAGAAGGCGGACCGCACCAAGGCCGAGACCTCGCGCAAGAAGGCCGGCGTGGAGACCGACACCGTCCCCGCCCCGGCCGCCGAGGCCGGCGAGCCGCTGACCAACGAGGACGTGCGCGCCGCCGAGAGCGCGACGGTCGCCGAGTCGCCCGAGCCGGCCAGCGCGCCGGAGCCGGAGCCCGGCCCGCCCGCGCAGCCGACCGCCACGTCCGGCGGCGGCGACGAGCCCAAGACCGAGGACAACGTCGGCGTCGTGACGGGCGACGCGCCGACGACCCCCAACGAGAACGCTGACGAGGAAGCTTCGAAGTGACCGACATCACGATTTCCGCCAAGGACGTCAAGGCCCTGCGCGACCGCACCGGCGCGGGGATGATGGACTGCAAGAAGGCCCTCACCGAGTCGGGCGGCGACGTCGACAAGGCGATCGAGATCCTGCGCGTCAAGCAGGGCAAGCGGATCGAGGACCGCGGCGAGCGCCAGGCCACCGAGGGCACGATCCAGACGTACATCCACTCGAACGCCAAGGTCGGCGTGCTGGTCGAGGTCGACACCGAGACCGACTTCGTCGCGCGCAACGAGGACCTCGTCACCTTCGCCAAGGAGGTGGCGATGCACATCGCCGCCGCCGCCCCGGAGTACGTCTCCGAGGACGAGGTCGACGAGGAGCGCAAGGCCGCCGAGCTGCGCGTCTACGAGCAGGAGGCCGCCGACAAGCCGGAGAACGTCCGCGCGAAGATCGCCGAGGGCAAGCTGCGGAAGTGGTATGAGTCCGTCGTGCTGCTCAACCAGCCGCACGTCAACGGCGACAAGTACGAGGGCAAGACCATCGGCCAGCTGCTCGACGAGATCCGCGCCAAGACCGGCGAGAACGTCCAGATCCGGCGCTTCGCGCGCTTCGCGGTCGGCCAGTAGGTGAGCGACGCCGCGGCACCGGCGTTCAGCCGGATCCTGCTGAAGCTGTCGGGGGAGGCCCTCATGGGCTCCCTCGACTACGGCACCGACCCGGATCGCGTGCGCGCGATCGCCGAGCAGGTCCGCCGCCTGCACGACCGCGGCGTCGAGGTGGCGATCGTCGTGGGCGCCGGCAACATCTACCGCGGCATGGCGGGCGCGGCGGCCGGCATGGACCGCGCGACCGCCGACTACATGGGGATGCTCGCCACCGTGCTCAACGCGCTGGCGCTGCAGGACGCGCTGGAGAAGCTCGGCGTCCACACCCGCGTGCAGTCGGCCATCGAGATCCAGGAGGTCGCCGAGCCGTACATCCGGCGCCGCGCGATGCGCCACCTGGAGAAGAAGCGGGTCGTGATCTTCGCGGCCGGCACCGGCAACCCGTTCTTCACGACCGACACCGCCGCGGCGCTGCGGGCGGTCGAGGTCCACGCCGAGGCGATCCTCATGGCCAAGAACGGGGTGGAGGGCGTCTACTCGTCGGATCCGGCGAGCGACCCGGACGCCGAGTTCATCCCGCAGATCACGCACATGGAGGCGGTCGCGCGCCAGCTGCGCGTCATGGACGCCACGGCGCTGACGCTCTGCGCGGAGAACGACCTGCCGATCTACGTGTTCAACATGGA
>DASTRJ010000093.1:0-27945 GCA_035761245.1 Capillimicrobium sp.
GGCCGAGCGACCGGTGTTGCGGCCGGTCGCGCGCGTCGTGCGGCCGATCGTCTGGCACGGCATCGTGCCCGCCGCCGGGCGCCTGGAGGGGCCGGCGCGCTTCGCGTGGAACCGCCTGACGCCGGGCGAGCTGGGGCTGGAGGTCACCACGCTGGTGGCGATCGCGGCCGTCGGCAGCTTCGGCTTCCTGGCCCTCGCGCTCTCCGTCGGCCCGGGCGAGCCGCTGCCGTTCTCCGACCAGCGCGCCTACGAGATCGCCGACGACCTCCACACCGCCTGGCTGATCGACGCGGCGAAGATGGTCACCTACCTCGGCTCGCTGGTGGTCGTGGCGCCGCTCGTGATCGTCGCCGCGGGCATCCTCGTGGCGTGGCGGCGGTGGGCCGCGTCGCTCGCCCTCGTCGCGGCCACGGCGATCCTCGTCGTCTCGGTCCACGTGGCGAAGGCGGTCGTCGACCGCCCCCGCCCGAGCGGCTCGCTCGTCGAGACGGCCGGGTCGGCGTACCCGTCGGCCCACGCCGCCTACGCGATCGCCTGGATCGCCGTGGCCGTGGTGCTCTGGCGCTTCGTCCCCTGGCTCGCCGGGCGCGCGTTCCTGGTGACGGTCGCGATCGCCATCGCGCTCGCCGTCGGCGTGACGCGCATCTACCTGCATGCGCAGTGGTGGTCCGACGTCGTCGGCGGCGCGGGGCTCGCGGCGACGGTCTACGCCGTCTGCGGCGTCGTCGGCATGCTCGTCACCCATGTTCGCCACAATCGGGTGAGCGCATGAGCAACGAGCAGATCACCTATGTCGTCGCGGGCGTGTGCGGGCTGGCCGTGCTGCTGGCGTTCGGGCTGCTCATCCTGCGACCGGCGTGGCAGTCGTACAGCCGCGTGTGGGAGCGCCTCGCCGCCAGCTTCCTGTCGCTCTACGTCCTCGCCACGTTCGTCGGCATCGGGGTCGCCGGCGGGCTGGCGATCACCTGGTTCTGGGACGAGCTGTAGCCGCTCGCGCTCGAACCGGGCGCCCGGGACGGATAGCCTGAGCGGCGGATGTCAACGCCGGCGACACCGACGTCGGCCGGGTTCGACCTCTCCGCCCTCGACGCGATCACCGAGGCCGTCGAGTCGGGCGCGGGACTGCCGGAGGTCGTCCGCGCCGCAGCACGCGCGCTCGACGCGAGCCTCGCGCTGATCGATCGCAGCAGCGCCGTGCTCGCGGTCGCCGCGCGCTCGCCGGCCGACGAGCAGCGCCTCCTGGCCGGGGGCGAGGGCATCGAGACCCACGAGCTGCGGGTCGCCGACACCGTCGTCGGCCAGCTGCGGATGCAGGCTCGCTCCGAGCCGAGCCCCGCCGTGACGCGCCTGGTCCTGACGCTCGTCGCCTCCGAGGTCGAGCGGGTGCGCGGACCGGAGCGCGCGTCCGAGGAGGCCGCCGCCGACTTCGTCTCCGCGCTGCTGCGCGGCGAGCCGGCGGACGACCTCGACGCCATCGTCGCCCGCGGCAGGGAGCTCGGGATCGACGTCGAGAACGGCGGCTGTGTCGTCGTCGCGCGCGCCCATCCGCTCGCGCTCACCGAGGACGGCTGGCGCGCGCGCTTCCTCGCCGTCGCCCAGCGCGGGGCGCGCGCCGCGCTGCCCGGGAGCGTCGCCGTGCCCGGCGGCCGCCACGACTCGCTCGACGCCGAGGCGGTGGTGCTCCTGCCCGGCGCCGACGAGGAGGCCGGCGCCCGCGCCGCCGAGGCGATCCTCCGCGAGCTGCACGCTGCGCTCAGCGGCTTCGGCTTCGCGGTCGGGCGCAGCCGCCAGGCGACCGCGCCCGGAGAGCTCGCCCGCTCGGCCAACGAGGCGCTGCTCGCCGCCAACGTCGCGGAGGGCCACGCCGACCGCGAGGCGCTCGCGTTCGAGGAGACCGGCGCCTACCGGCTGCTGCTGTCGGCGATGAGCGAGGACCCCGCGGAGCTGCAGCGCTTCTACGCCGAGACGGTCGAGCCGCTCGTCGCCTACGACGGGCAGTACGACACCGAGCTCGTCAAGACCCTGGAGGCGTTCCTCGAGGCGGACGGCAACGTGGCCGGCACCGCCCAGCGGCTCTTCACCCATCGCCACACCATCCGCTACCGCCTCGAGCGCGTTCGCGACCTCAGCGGCCTGGACGTCGCGTCCAGCGACGGGCGCGAGAAGCTGTCGCTCGGCCTCAAGGCGATGCGGGTGCTCGGCATCGCCGCCCCCGGCGGCCCGAGCAGCGAGCCCGGCTCGACCGGCGGGCGGGTGCCGCGCTCCGGGGCCAATCGCTGAGATCACCGCTCAAGCTCTCGCCGCCACTGCCGATACAGAGGATGTGGAGGCGCATCGCCCTGATGCGGCCCGGCTGGCACGCCGGGCACGGAAGACGGCCTATCTGACGGCCGGGGTCGCGGCCTCGACCGCCCTCATCGCCGGCTCGCTCTCCGGGCTGAACGTCCACGTCCTCGGCTTCACCGACTGGCCGATCCTCCCCGGCGACGGGGCCCGCAGCCAGGTGCTGCCGGAGCCGGAGCGCGGCGAGGTCGTCGCGCGCCTCGACGTCGGGAGCGGCCGGCCCGCCTCGATCTCGATCCCCGGCCGCGGCGTGCCCGCGGTCGTCGCGGGCGGCGAGCTCGCGCCCGGTGGCAACCCGCTGGCGGGCCTCGTCGTCGACGGCGAGCGCGTGCCCGGCCGCTTCGCCACCGGCGGGGCGCGGGCGGGCCGCGGCGGCGACGCGATCGACACGGCTACGAACCAGACCGTCTCCACCGGCTCCGACGTCGACGCCGACGGCGACGGCCTCACCGATCACGTCGAGCGCATGCTCGGCACCGACCCGCTGCGCGGCGACTCCGACGGCGACGGCATCCCGGACGCCTACGAGGTCGAGAACCGGATGGACCCGCGGTCGCGCACCGACGCGGGGGACGATCTCGACGGTGACGGCATCAGCAACCGCAACGAGTACCTCGTCCGCGCCAACCCGCGCGTGAGCGACACCAACGGCGACGGGGTGCCGGACGGCGACGACGACTCCGACGGCGACGGCCTGCCCAACGCCGTCGAGCAGCGCCTCGGCCTCAACCCCGCGTCGACCGTCACGTCCGCCGGGGCGTCGCCGGCCACCCCGCCGAAGGCGCCGGCCACCAAGGACGGCGCCGACGAGGCCGACGTCGTCCCGACCAAGAGCGTTCCCGCCGGCACCGCGCCGATCAAGGCGGTTCTCGCCGACGGCGATCGCGACAGCGACGACGACGGCTTCGGCAACGCCGCCGAGCTGCTCGCCGGCACCGACCCTGCCGACGCCGCGTCGCACCCGCCCGTCGAGGAGGAGCCGCCCGTCGAGGAGGAGCCGCCCGCCGGCGACCCCACCGGCGAGACGCCGACCGAGGACCCGCCGGCCGAGGACCCGCCGGGCGAGGACCCGCCGGCCGAGGAGCCGCCCGTCGAGGAGCCGCCCGTCGAGGTCCCGCCGGTCGACGTGCCGCCGGTCGATCCCGCGCCCGTCGAGCTGCCGCCTCCGCCGCCGCCGGTCGAGACCGCCGTCCAGGAGGCCACCCCGGCGATCGTCGAGCCCGCCGCCGAGGTCGTCGAGACGGCGACCGACGTCCCGCCGGCCGGCTGATCGCGCCTGCCGCGCGCGTAGGATGCGCGCGCATGAAGGTCGGCATCGTCACGGGATCGGGCACCTACGCGCTGCCGGGCTTCGCGGACGCCGTGGCGCGTGACGTCGCGACCCGCTTCGGCACGGCGCGCGTCACCGAGGGCATCTGGGCGGACGTCGAGGCGGTGCACGTCTCGCGGCACGGCGAGGGCCACGAGCGCCTCTCCAGCGGCGTCCTGCACCAGGCCAACGTCCTGGCGCTCGCCGAGGCCGGCGTGGACTGCGTGCTCGCGGTCACCGTCTGCGGCGCGCTCGACCCGGCCCTCGAGCTCGGGTCGCTGATCGTCTTCGACGACCTGCACTTCCTCGCCAACCGCCTGCCGGACGGCTCGCTCTGCACGCTCTACACCGAGCCCGGCATGCCGGGCCGCGGCCACTGGATCTACGAGTCGCCGTTCGCCCCCGAGCTGCGCGCCGCGCTGCTGGAGGCGGCGCGGGAGGCGGGCCATCCGGTCGTGGACGGCGGGTGCTACGGCCACGTCGACGGGCCGCGCTTCAACACGCGCGCCGAGATCCGATCGCTCGCGCAGGCCGGGGTCACCGCCGTCTCGCAGACCGCCGGCCCCGAGACGGTGCTGTGCGGCGAGGCGGAGCTGCCCTACGCGCTGCTCGGCTACGCCACCGACTACGCCAACGGTGTCGCCGACGAGCCGACGCCGGTCGAGACGCTGATCGAGCTCATCGGCCGGTCGGGCGGCGTGTTCGCCGACACGCTGCGCCGCGCGGCCGGCAAGGTCCACGCCGCCGCTGCCGTCGGCACGCACTTCCGGTTCGATTGACCGCCGACGCCGCGCCCGCCATCGTCGTCATGGCCGAGGCGCCTCGCCCGGGCGCCGTCAAGGCGCGGCTCGAGCCGCTGCTCGGACGGGATGGCTGCGCGCGGCTGCAGGCCGCGCTCGTCGCCCGGGCGGCGGCGTGGGCGGTCGAGCACGCCGCGCCGGGCGCCGCCCACGTGGCCTACGCGCCGGCCGGGGCGGGGCCGGACGTCGCCAGGCTCGTCCCCGACGGCGTCACGCTCCTGCCGCAGGCCGGCGACGTCCTCGGCGCCCGGCTCGAGGGCGCGTTCCGCGCCGCCGCGAAGCGCACCGGCCGCGCGGTGATCATGGTCGGCACGGACGTGCCCGGGCTCGGCCGCCGGCACGCGCAGGCGGTCGCCGACGACCTCGCCGCCGGCGTCGACGTCTCGATCGGCCCGGCGACGGACGGCACCTACTACCTCATCGCGGCGCGCGAGCCGCATCCCGCGCTGTTCGCCATCGACCCGGCCGCGTGGGGCGGCGGCGAGGTGACGCAGCTCACGCTCGCCTCCCTCCTGAAGGCGGAGCTCTCCGTGGGCCTGCTGCGCACCGAGCGCGTCCTCGCCACGCCGGGGGACGCCGCCGCGCTGGTCGCCGATCCGCTTGCTCCGCCGGACGTCGTCGCGGCGCTGACGCCCGCCTCGCGGGCCTAGGCCTCGTTGCCGAGCGCCGGCCCCATGAGGCCGAGCCCGCCGTCGACGATGAGCGACGCGCCGGTCGTGTAGCCGCTGCCGGGGCCGACGAGCGCGACGATCATCGCGGCGATCTCGCGCGCGTCGCCCGGCCGGCCGATCGGGATGCCCTTGCGCTCGACCTCCCGGGGGTCGACGTCCTCCATGCCGGTCATCTCCGTGGAGATCTGGCCGGGGGCGACGGCGTTGACGGTGATCCCGTGGGGGCCGAGCTCGATGGCCATCGACTTCACGAGGCCGCCGAGCGCGTGCTTGGCGGTCACGTAGTCCGACGCCTCGGGCAGCGGCAGGTGCTCGTGGATCGACGTCACCATCACGATCCGGCCGCGGACGCCGTCGCGCACCATCCGCCGCGCCGCCCGCTGCGAGCAGGCGAACGTGCCGGTGACGTTGCGGCGCAGCGTCGCGACGAAGTCCTCGAGGCCGGCCTCCAGGAACGGGCCGGCGTTGCCGCCGCCCGCGTTGTTGACGAGCACGTCGAGGCCGCCGAGCGCCTCGGCGAGCTCGTCGACGACGTCGGCGGCGTGCTCGGGGTCCTCGAGGTCGAGCCGGCGGATCTCGGCGCGCACGCCGTGGCCGCGGACCTCCTCGGCGGTGCCGTTGGCGCCCTCCTCGTCGGAGTGCCAGGTGATGCCGACGTCGTGGCCGGCGGCGGCGAGCGCGACGGCGGTCGCGCGGCCGATGCCGGAGTCCGAGCCGGTGACGATGGCGACGGGCATGGTCGCCGGATGCCCCGGCGTTCCCGGCCGCAATCCTGCGGTACCGTCGTCCCCGTTGCGGAGTCGTCTAACGGGTTAGGACGGGAGGTTTTGGTCCTCCAGGACGGGGTTCGAGTCCTCGCTCCGCAGTCGGGTGCCGTCGCGTCGTAGCATCGGCCGCGTGAGTCAGCCCACCGTCGTCATCATGGCCGGCGGACAGGGGACGCGGATGCGGTCGCGCGTGCCCAAGGTCCTGCACCCGATCTGCGGCCGCGCCATGGCGCTCTGGCCCGTCCACGCCGCGCTCGAGGCCGGGGCCGGGAAGGTGATCGTCGTCGGCGGCCCCGATCGCGCGCTCGAGCCGGTGCTGCCCGACGGGGTGCTCCTCGCCGTGCAGGAGCGGCCGCTCGGCACGGGCGACGCCGTGCGCAGCGCCGCCGCGCACCTCGGCGCCGGTGAGACGGTGATCGTGCTCTCCGGCGACGTGCCGCTCATCACCGCCGAGGCGATCGCGGGGCTCGCGGCGGCGCACGAGTCCGCGGGCGTGCAGGCGACGATGGCCACGATGGTGCTCGACGACCCGACCGGCTACGGGCGGGTCGTCCGCGACGCCGGCGGCAGCGTCGACCGCGTCGTCGAGACGAAGAAGCCGGGCGACGCCACCGCCGAGGAGCTCGCGATCCGCGAGGTCAACACCGGCGTCTACGCGTTCGCGGGCGGGCCGCTGCTCGAGCAGCTCGAGCGGCTGACCAACGACAACGCGCAGGGCGAGTACTACCTGCCCGACGTGCTGCCGGCGCTGCGCCCGGTGGCCGCCCACGTGCTCGACGATCCGACGCTCATGCTCGGCGTCAACGACCGGGTCGACCTCGCCCGCGTGACCGAGATCGCCCAGCAGCGGATCCTCGACCGCCACGCCCTCGCCGGCGTGACGGTGCTCGCCCCCGCGACCGTGACGATCGACGTCGACGTCGCGATCGGGCAGGACACGGTCGTCGAGCCGGGCTGCTCGCTGAAGGGCTCGACCGTCGTCGGCGAGGGCTGCACGATCGGCCCGCACACGACGATCGTCGACAGCACGATCGGCGACGAGGCCACGATCCGCCACTCGTGGCTCGACGGGGCGGACGTGCGCGCTCGCGCGACGGTCGGCCCGTTCGCCTACCTGCGCCCGGGCGCGCTGCTGCGCGAGCGGGCGAAGGCCGGCACGTTCGTCGAGATCAAGAACTCCGACATCGGCGAGGGGACGAAGGTGCCGCACCTGTCCTACATCGGCGACGCCGACGTGGGGCCGGGCACGAACATCGGCGCCTCGAACGTGACGGCGAACTACGACGGCCAGCGCAAGCACCGCACGACGATCGGCGCCGGCGTGAAGACCTCGGTCGACACGACGTTCGTGGCGCCCGTGACGGTCGGCGACGGCGCCTACACGGCGGCGGGCTCGGTCATCACGGCCGACATCCCGCCGGGCGCGCTCGGCGTGGCGCGCAGCCGCCAGCGCAACGTCGAGGGCTACGCGGAACGCCGCCGCCCGTCCGAGTAGGATCCGTGGAGCCGATGAGCGCGATCCAGACGGACACCGTCGTGGCCTCGACGAGCCTGCCGATCGAGTACGACAAGCGGCTCATGCTGTTCTCGGGGCGCGCGAACCCGGAGCTCGCCGCGAAGATCGCCGACAAGCTCGGCGTCGACCTCGGCCCGATCACGCTGAAGACCTTCACCAACGGCGAGGTCTACTGCCGCTTCGAGGAGTCGATCCGCGGCGCGGACGTCTTCCTCATCCAGCCGACGTGCGCCAACCCCGAGCTGGGGCTGACGGCGAACGACGCGCTCATGGAGCTGCTGTTCATGATCGACGCGGCGGTGGGCGCGTCCGCGCACCGAGTGATCGCGGTCACGCCGTGGTTCGGCTACAGCCGCCAGGACAAGAAGTCGATGCCGCGCGAGCCGATCTCGGCGCGGCTCGTCGCGAAGATGCTCGAGCGCGCCGGCGCCGACCGGGTCCTGACGATGGACCTGCACGCGGGCCAGATCCAGGGCTTCTTCCAGAAGCCGGTCGACCACATGACCGCGCTGTTCATGCTCACGCAGTACTTCGCGGACCTCGGGCTGCAGGACCTCGTCGTCGTCGCGCCGGACGCCGGGCGCGTCAAGCTCAACAAGAAGTTCGCCTCGAAGATCGGCGCGGAGCTGGCGATCCTCGACAAGGACCGCCCCGCCCAGCAGGTCGCCGAGATCGGCTACGTGATCGGCGACGTCAAGGACAAGACGGCGATCATCGTCGACGACATGATCGACACGGCCGGCACGCTGTGCGCGGCCGGGCAGACGGTGCTCGACGCGGGCGCCAAGCGCGTCTACGCCGCCGCCACGCACGCGATCTTCTCCGGCCCCGCCTACGAGAACCTCGCGGGCGCGCCGTTCGAGCAGATCGTCGTCACCGACACGATCCCGCTGCGCAGCGGGGCGCCGGACAACGTCCGCGTCCTGTCGTGCTCCGAGCTGCTGACCGACTCGATCCGCCGGATCTTCACCGACGACTCGGTGTCCGAGGTCTTCGGCGGCGAGAACCAGCTGTTCTGAGCTCCATGCCGGGCGAGGCCCAGCTGCTGATGGAGCGGCTCGGCCTCGGCGAGGAGGAGCTCTGCGCCGTGCTGGGCACCGACGCGCTGACGATCCTGTCGGGCCAGGCCGACGCCGACCCGCGGCTGCGGATCCTGCTCGACCTCACCGCCGAGGCCCTGGAGGTCGTCGGCCCTGTCGCGCTGCGCACGTGGGCGCGCCGCGAGCCGCAGCACGGCCACCTCGTCGGCGGCGACTTCGCCGCCTTCGAGGACGACCTCGCTCAGCTGCGCGACCGCGGCTTCACGGTCCGCCGGGCCTAGGGCTTGACGTCCGGGCGGCGCTCGCCCGGCCAGACCCCGGTGAGGTGTGCGTAGCCCTTGGCGCCGTAGCGGTCGACGAGCACGCGCGTGACCCGGAAGATCACGCCCTGCAGCGCCGCGGCGGCGATGACCTTCGACCACGGGGCGAGCTCGGTGGTCGCCTTGGGCGGGTCCTCGTCGTCGATCCGCGACCACGCGAAGTCGAAGATCCGCCTGCCGACGAGGCCGGCGAAGATGCCGAGGAGGATGCCGAACGGCTTGTAGATGAGCTTCATGGCGGTCCTGGTCGAAGCGTCGCGTTCTGTCCGGGGACTCGATTGAATCGGGTACCCCAGACGGGGAGGATTGCAACGATGAGAGACGAGGGGCAGAGCGACGAGCTCCTGCGCCGCGCGCTGATCGACGAGGAGGACGCGGCCGCGGTCGCCCTGCGCGTCCAGCCGCTCTCCACGTGCGACGCGCTGACGGTCATCTTCCACGGGCGTCGCGATCTCGGGACGATCCAGACCTACGTGGCCCACGGCGGCCTCGGCGCGGGCACCGCGGTCGGCGCGGGCGACCTCCTGCGCGTCCCGTGCGACCTGGACCTCGCGGACGCCGAGGATCGCGACGAGGCGGAGGAGCTCTACGTCGAGCAGGCGCGCGCGCTGCGCGACGCGATCATGGCGGCCGACACGGTGCTCGCGGTGTGGCGCGAGCCGCTCGCCGAGGCCGTCGGGCCGGAGGTGTCGATCGACCGCTCGATCGACATCGACGTCCGGCTGCCCGCGCACCGCCTGATGCCGGTCGCGCTCGTCGCGCCGGAGCGGCAGATCACGGTCGCGCCGGTCTGCGGCACGCACACGCTGGCGGACGGCCTGCCGCCGATGGGGATCGCCTGCGCGCAGCCGGACGTCGCGTGGGTGTACCCGCTGCCGGAGGACCCGGAGCGGTGCCTGGAGGACTTCCTCGAGCGGGCCGCCCAGCACGCGCTCGAGACCGCCGAGCGCCTGGAGCACCAGGAGGCGTCGGTGCAGCGGTTCCTCGAGATGAACGAGTAGCCGCCGCCGCGACTACGCTCCCGGCCGCCGTGCGCCGCTGGGCCGTCATCGCCGTCGCCGTGGTCGCCTTCGTGGGGATCGCCGTGGTGCTCGCGCGCTGGCTGTCGGCCGAGGGCGCCGAGCGCGGGCTGGTGACCGACCTGCTCAGGGCGCAGGCGCGCGGCGACGCGGACGCGATGCTCGCGGTGCTCGACGACGGCTGCCGCGAGCGCCCGGCCTGCGAGGCGACGGTGCGGGCCGACGCCGCCGCGCTGCGCAGCGAGGGCGAGATCGAGATCGTCGCCTACGACTCGTCGACGTCGTACGCGCTCGGCGCCGCCGAGGGGCCGACGCGCGTCGTGTGGCGGGCGCCCGGGCGGCTGACGACGGTGCAGTGCGTCGAGGTCGAGCGCGGCGGCAACGCGCTCACCGGGCCGTCGGTGCAGCTGCTCTCCATCGGCCGCCCCATCGGGCGGACGGCGGCCTGCTGACTGCCGCTACCATCGTCGGTCCCATGGCCAAGACCTCTGCCACCAAGCTCGACGCGCGCCTGCGCACCGCCGAGGGCTCCCGCGCCGCGCGCCGCCTGCGCCGCGAGGGCCGCATTCCCGGCGTGCTGTACGGCGGCGGCGAGGATCCCATCGCCTTCGACGTCGACGCTCGTGAGCTGCGCCAGGCGCTCGCGTCGGCCGGTGCCGTGCTCGACGTCTCGCTCGACGGCAAGAGCTCGTCCGCCGTCGTCAAGCACGCCGAGCGCCACCCGGTGCGCGGCGAGACCGTCCACGTCGACCTGCTTCGCGTCCGGCTCGACCAGCCGATCCAGGCGACCGTCGTCGTCGACCTCGTCGGCGCCGAGGACGCGCCGGGCGTCCGCGAGGGCGGCGTGCTCGACCAGGTGACCCGCGAGGTCACCATCGAGGCGCTCCCGACCGAGATCCCCGAGTCGATCCAGCACGACGTGTCCGGCGCGGAGATGAACGACACGATCTACCTCTCGGCGCTCACGGCGCCGTCGGGCGTGACGATCGTCGACGACCTCGAGGAGACGGTGCTCGCGACCGTCACGCCGCCGAAGCTCGAGGTCGAGGCCGACGAGGAGATCGAGCAGGAGACCGAGCGCGTCGGCGAGGCCGGCGGTGCCGCGGAGGCCGAGGGCGAGGCCACGACGGCCGACGAGGCGGCCGCGGAGGCCGAGGCTCCGGACACGACCTCCGAGTAGGAGGTCCCAGCCCTGCCCGTCGACTGGCTCGTCGTCGGGCTGGGCAACCCCGGCTCGCAGTACGCCGCGACGCCGCACAACGTGGGCTTCGCCGTGGCGGAGGCGCTCGTCGAGCGCTGGCAGCTGCCGCGCCCGAAGAGGAAGTACGCCGGGCTCATCACCGACGGCCGCGCGATGCCGTACGGGCCGCCCGGCGTGCGCATCGCCGTGCTGCTGCCGCAGACCTACATGAACGACGCAGGGCGCTCGGCCGGCCCGGCGCGCGGTGCGCTGCAGGTGCCGCTCGACCGCGTGCTCGTCGTGCACGACGAGATCGACCTGCCGTTCGGCGAGATCCGGACGCGGCTGGGCGGCGGGCTGGCCGGCCACAACGGGCTCAAGTCGCTGAAGCGTGAGCTCGGCGGGGCCGACTTCGGCCGGGTCCGCGTCGGCGTCGGCCGGCCCGACTCGACCGACCCCGACATCGTGGCGTCGTACGTCCTGGGGAAGTGGCGCCAGCCCCGCGACGAGGTCGCCGCGCTCGTGGAGCGTGCGGCGGATGCGGCCGAGCGGATCGTGCTCGGCGAGACCGAGCTGGTCTGAGCGCCGCCGGGCGCCGGCGCGCGGAGCGCCTTTCATAGACTGAGCGCACGCTCCGCCGCGCCGTCCGCGCGGGCGGTCGTGCTGCGCGAATGGCCCTCAGACCGCTTCTCCACCTCCTCGACGACGACCCCGATGCCGCGACGCTCGCCCGCGACGGCGGGCGCGCGTTCACGTCCTCCTCGCTGCGGCCGTTCGTGCTCGCCGCGCTGGCCGACCAGGACCCGAAGCGGCCCGCGATCGTCGTGGCCGGCGACGACCGCCAGGCCCGCGACCTCGCCGCCGACCTGCGCACGTGGCTCGCCCCGCGGCGCGTGCGCTTCTACCCGAGCCGCGGCGTCGCCTACGAGTCGCACCTGGCGCCGCCGCCGCATCTCGTCGGCCTGCGCGTCGCCGCCATCGACGCGCTGCTCGACGCCGACGCGCCCGAGGCGCCGGTCGTCGTCGTCTCCGCCGTCGCGCTGAGCGAGAAGGTCCCCGACCCGGCGCTGCGGCCGCACTCGCTGACGCTGCGCGTCGGCGACCTCATCGACGTCGAGGAGTTCACCGCGCAGCTCGTCGCCGCTGGCTACGAGCGCGTCGACCAGGTCTCCGACCGCGGCCAGTTCGCGGTCCGCGGGGGCATCCTCGACGTCTACCCGGCGACCGAGGACCGCGCCGTCCGCGTCGACCTCTTCGACATCGAGATCGAGTCGCTGCGCTGGTTCTCCACCTTCACCCAGCGCTCGCTCGGCGACGCCGAGGAGGTCACGATCGCGCCCGCCGCCGAGCTCGCCCCCGAGCACCGCGAGCTGGCCGAGATCGCCGCGCTCTCGGCCAACGAGGAGCGCCCCGACGTCGCGGAGCTCCTCCCGGTCGACCGCTTCCGCGCCTTCCTCGACCTCGTCCCCGAGAACGGCGCGGTCACGATCGCCGCCGAGGAGGAGATCGGCCCGGCGCTCGCCGACCACTGGCAGGACGTCTGCGCCGCGTTCCACGACCAGGACGCCCATCACCTCTACGTCAAGCCGGACGACATCCAGGCCGCGCTCGACGAGCGCGCCCGCGTCCGGCTCTCGGCGATCTCGAGCGACCAGCCGATCCAGCTGCGCAGCCAGGCGGCCGACACGGGCGCGCGCTCGCTCAAGGAGGCCGAGACCGAGCTCGAGAAGCTGATCCGCTCCGGCTACCGCACGGTCGTCGCCTGGTCGCGCAAGGGCGAGGGGGAGCGCGCGGGCTACAACCTGGCGCGCCTCAGCGCGAGCTGGCTCGACGGCGGCGGCTGGGACGGCGTCCCGAGCCTGCAGTTCACGACGGGCAGGCTGCGCGACGGCTTCATCGCCCCGAGCCTGAAGCTCGCGGTCATCCCCGAGCACCGGCTGATCCGCCGGCGGCGCGCCGAGCCCGAGGGTGCCGGCGTCCCGGGCGGGCGCCGCGGCGTCCTGCGGTCCTTCGCCGACCTGCGCACCGGCGACATCGTCGTCCACGAGGACCACGGCATCGCCCGCTTCGCCGGCTTCGACACGCGCACGGTCGCGGGCGTCACGCGCGACTACCTGCTGCTCGAGTACGCGGGCGCCGACCGCGTCTTCGTCCCGACCGAGCAGCTCGCGAAGATCTCGCGCTACGTCGGCGCCGGCGGCGAGCACCCACCGCTGTCGAAGCTCGGCGGCACCCGCTGGGACACGATCAAGGCACGCGCGCGCCGCGCCGCCCAGGAGCTGGCGGGCGAGCTGCTCAACCTCTACGCCGAGCGCAAGCGCCGCACCGGCCACGCCTTCGGCCCCGACGGCGAGTTCCTCGTCGAGTTCGAGCAGCAGTTCCCGCACCAGGAGACCGCCGACCAGCGCGAGGCGATCGAGCAGGTCAAGGCGGACATGGAGACGCCGCGCCCGATGGACCGGCTCATCGTCGGCGACGTAGGCTACGGCAAGACCGAGGTGGCGCTGCGCGCCGCCGTCAAGGCGGTCGAGGGCGGCAAGCAGGTGCTCATGCTCGTCCCGACGACGATCCTCGCCCAGCAGCACTACGGCACGTTCGCCGAGCGGATGAAGGACCTGCCGTTCACGATCGAGCACGTCTCGCGGTTCCGCTCCGCGCAGGAGCAGAAGGACGCGGTCCAGCGCTTCAACGAGGGCAAGGTCGACATCCTCATCGGCACGCACCGCCTGCTGTCGCGCGACGTGCGGCCGAAGGACCTCGGGCTGCTCATCGTCGACGAGGAGCAGCGCTTCGGGGTCAAGCAGAAGGAGCTGCTGCGCCAGCTCAAGCTCAAGGTCGACGTCATCGCGATGAGCGCGACGCCGATCCCGCGCACGCTGCAGATGTCGCTGGCGGGCGTGCGGGACATCTCGACGATCGAGACGCCTCCCGAGGGGCGCCGGCCGGTGAAGACCTACGTCGGCGAGTACGACGAGGAGCTCGTCAAGCAGGCGCTCGAGCGCGAGGCGCGCCGCGGCGGCCAGGCGTTCTTCCTGCACAACCGGGTCGAGACGATCGACGAGACCGCCGAGCGGCTGCGGGCGCTGTGCCCGGAGCTGACGTTCGAGGTCGCGCACGGCCAGCTCGACACCGACGAGCTCGAGGCGCGGATGCTCGCGTTCCTGCGCGGCGAGGCGAACGTCCTCGTCGCCACCTCGATCATCGAGTCGGGCATCGACATCCCGCAGGCGAACACGCTGATCGTCGAGCGCGCCGACATCTTCGGCCTCGCGCAGCTCTACCAGATCCGCGGCCGGGTCGGGCGCTCTCGCGAGCGCGCCTACGCGTACCTGCTGTATCCGAGCCACGACGCGCTGACCCAGGAGGCCGCGCAGCGCCTCGCCGCGCTCAGCGACTACACCGAGCTGGGCGCCGGCTTCAAGATCGCGATGCGCGACCTCGAGATCCGCGGCGCTGGCAACCTGCTGGGCGACGAGCAGTCCGGCCACGTCGCCGCGCTCGGCTTCGAGCTGTACCTGCAGATGCTCGACGAGGCGGTGCGCGCCGCGGACGGGCAGGCCTCCGAGGCGCCGGAGCCCGTCCGGCTCGACGTCAACGTCGACGCGTACGTGCCCGCCGACTACGTCCCGTACGAGCAGGCGAAGATCGACGTCCACCGCCGCATCGCCGGCGCGACCGAGGTCGCCGACCTGGCGCTCCTGCGCGACGAGCTCGAGGACCGCTTCGGCCCGATCCCCGAGCCGCTCTCCAACCTCATCCAGCTCCAGCAGGCGCGCATCAAGCTCGGCCAGGCGGGCGCGCGGGCCGTCACCTTCCGCGGCGACCGGCTCGCGGTCACGCCGATCGAGCTCGACTCCGTGCGGGCCAAGAAGATCCGCGCCGAGATCCCGGGCGCGCTCTACGAGTCGGGCAAGTCACAGCTCTCGGTGCGCGTGCCGAACGACCCGCAGCAGCGCTTCCCCGCGGTGGTGCAGGCCGCCGACGTGCTCCTCTCGGTGACGCGTGAGGCGGCATAGCCACCGCGAGGACCGCTGACCGGTCCACACCTGTTTGAAAACGGATCCGTCTCCCGGTACGGTGGCGCGCCATGAGGAGAGAGCTTGCCCTGGTCGCCGCGTGTAGCGCCATCGTGATCGGTGGATGCGGTGGCGGAGACCATGACGACGAGGGTGCGCCCGACCCGCAGCCGGTGGTGACCGTCGGCGACACGCCCGTGACGCTCGACGAGCTTGATCGTTGGACCGCCGCGAACTGGAAGACCCTCGCGAGCCGGTTCCGTCCAGGGGCCACGCTTCCGCATCCTCCTGACTTCGCGGCATGCGTCGCGGAGCTCCGGAAGGCACGCGGCAAGCAGGATCCCGGCACGGACGCCGCGCGCCGTGACGAGTGCCGGCGGGAGTATCAGACGGTCCGCACGCAATCGCTACAGCAGCTCGTACTCCAGCGGTGGATCGAACTCGAGGCCGAGGCGCGTGGCGTGGCGCCGACGGATGCAGAGTTCGAACGGGAGTGGGCGGAGCAGACCGACGTGACCTTCCCCGTGGCTGGCGCGCTCGAGTCCTACCTTGCAGACTCCGGGCTGACCGAGGCCGATCTGCGCGCTCGGTTGCGGCAGCAGATGCTGGACGCCGCGATCCTCGACGACCAGGTCGAACGGCTCACCGACATCAAGGAGGCGGATGTGCGCCGGTACTACCGCACTCACCGCGACGACTTCCGCCACGGGCAGACGCGCCAGCTTGCCATGGTCAAGGCCGACACGCGCGCAGAGGCCGCCGAAGCGCGCGAGCGCATCGAGGCTGGCGACTCGTGGACGGAGGTCGTCAGGGACGTCGTCGGTCCGGACGCCGGGCCCTTCACCACGATCAACGGCGCGGTCCAGGGCTCCGATGCTGTCTCACGCGCCGTGGCCCGCGCGACGCAAGACGAGCTCGTCGGGCCGATCAAGGGCGATGACGGCTGGTACGTCTTCACGCTGCTGAACAAGCAGCCCCCGGGCATCACGCCGCTCGACGATGCGCGGCAGGAGATCCTTCCCCAGCTGCTCTCGAAGGCCGATCGGCGTCGCATCGCCCGCGACAATGCCAAGGTCCAGGCGAAGTGGCGCAAGCTCACGACGTGCGAGGCTGGATACTCGATCCCCGAGTGCGGTTCGGCCTCTTGAGATGCGAACGGCCGGCTTGAGCGCGCCGTGAGGTGCATCCGCCAACCTGGCGGCCATGCGCCTTCGTTCCGCTAGCCTCCAGCGGCCTATGTCCCGACCGCTTCGACTCTTCCTGCCCATCGCGCTGCTGGCCCTGCTCTCGCTCGGCCTGGTCGCGTGTGGTGGCGACGACAACGAGATCCCCGGCAACGCCGTCGCGAAGGTCGGCGACGCGTCGATCAGCAAGGAGGACTTCGAGCACTGGCTCGACGTCTCCGTCGCCCAGGCCAGCCAGGGCGGCCAGAAGATCGAGCTGGGCGAGCCGCCCGACTTCGAGGCCTGCGTGGCGCAGCTGAAGAAGCAGGCGCCGAAGCCCGCGAAGGGTCAGCCGGAGACGACCGACGAGCAGTACCGCGAGCAGTGCAAGACGCAGTACGAGTCGGCGCGCGATCAGGTCATGTCGTTCCTGATCTCCGCGCAGTGGATCGAGCAGGAGGCCGCCGAGCGGGACATCACCGTCAGCGACGACGAGATCCAGAAGAAGCTCGAGGAGACCAAGAAGCAGTCGTTCCCGAAGGAGGAGGACTACGAGAAGTTCCTCGAGACCTCCGGGATGACGCAGGACGACGTCCTCTTCCGCGTCAAGCTCGACGCGCTCTCCAACAAGCTGCGCGAGGCCGTGACCAAGGGCAAGGACAAGGTCACCGAGCAGCAGATCACGGACTACTACAACGAGAACAAGGAGCGCTTCGCCACGCCCGAGACGCGTGACGTGCGCATCGTCCTGACCAAGACGGAGGACGAGGCCAACCAGGCCAAGCAGGCGCTCGAGAGCGGCCGCAGCTGGAACGACGTCGCGAAGGAGTTCTCGATCGACGAGGCGTCCAAGAACGCCGGCGGCCTGCTCTCCGGCATCGCCGAGGGGCAGCAGGAGGCCGCGCTCGACGAGGCCGTCTTCTCGGCCGACAAGGGCCAGCTCGGCGGGCCGGTCAAGACGCAGTTCGGCTGGTACGTCTTCGAGGTCGAGAAGATCACCCCGGCCGACCAGCAGACGCAGGAGGAGGCGTCCTCGACGATCAAGCAGCTGCTCGCCTCCGAGGGCCAGCAGAAGGCGCTCGACGCGTTCGTCAAGGACTTCGAGGAGCAGTGGACGTCGGAGACGGTCTGCCGCGAGGGCTACGTCACCGAGGACTGCTCCAACTACGAGAAGCCGAAGACGTCGACGACGGCGACGACCACCGCGCCGACCACGACGACCCCGTAGGACGCGGCGCGCCGGCGGCAGGTCGCCGCCGGCGCCCGGTCCATATCCTCCGGCGCGTGCCGCCGTCACGCGACGAGATCACCGAGGCGCTCGGGCGCCTCGACGACCTGACGCGCCGCCTGCGCCGCGAGTGTCCCTGGGACCGCGAGCAGGACGAGCGCTCGATCGTGCCGCACACCGTCGAGGAGGCCTACGAGCTCGCCGACGCCGCCGGGCGCGGCGACGACGCCAAGCTGCTCGACGAGCTCGGCGACGTGCTCTTCCAGGTGCACTTCCTCTCGCTGCTGCTCGAGGAGCGCGGCGCCGGCGACCTCGCCGCGGTGGCCGAGCACTGCCGCCAGAAGCTCATCCGCCGCCACCCGCACGTCTTCGGGGAGGCCGAGGCCGACACCGCCGGCCAGGTCCTCGCGAACTGGGACCGCATCAAGGAGACCGAGGAGGGCCGCGAGCGCGGCGTCTTCGCCGAGGTTCCCGACAACCTCCCCGGGCCGCTGCTGGCGCGCAAGGTGCAGCGCCGCGCGGCCTCCTCCGGCTTCGACCCCCTCGGCGCCGACGAGGCGCTCGACGCTGCGCGCGGCGCGCTCGAGCAGGTGGCCGCGCTCGGGCCGACCCCGGAGAGCATCGGCGACGCGCTCTTCGCGCTCGTCAACGTGGCCCGCAAGGCGAAGGTCGATCCCGAGCTCGCGTTGCGCGCGTCCGCCGACCGGTTCCGCGGTCGCGTCGAGGGCGCCGTCGAGCTCGCGGAGGCAGCGGGAGAGCGCTGGAACGAGATCACCGAGGACCGCCGGCTGGCGTACTACGCGCAGTCGCGGCTGAACGAGGAGCACCCGAACCGATGAGCCAGATCGAGACCGTCCACGCCCGGCAGATCCTCGACTCGCGAGGCAACCCGACCGTCGAGGTCGAGGTGCGCCTGCGCTCGGGCGCCGGCGGCCGCGCCGCCGTGCCGTCCGGCGCGTCGACCGGCGAGTTCGAGGCGACGGAGCTGCGCGACGGCGGCGATCGCTGGCTCGGCAAGGGCGTCACGCAGGCGGTCGCCAACGTCAACGGCGAGATCGCCGACGCCGTCCGCGGTCACGACGCCACCGACCAGGCGGGGCTCGACCGGACGATGATCGAGCTGGACGGCACGCCGAACAAGTCGCGCCTCGGCGCCAATGCCGTCCTCGGCGTGTCGCTGGCCGCCGCCCACGCCGCCGCCGCGGAGGAGGGCGCGCCGCTGTGGCGCTACCTCGGCGGCGAGCGCGCGCACGTCCTGCCCGTCCCGATGATGAACGTCCTCAACGGCGGCGCCCACGCCGACAACTCGGTCGACTTCCAGGAGTTCATGATCGTCCCGGTCGGCGCGCCAAGCTTCGCCGAGTGCCTGCGGATGGGCACCGAGGTCTTCCACGCGCTGAAGAGGACGCTCCACGACCGCGGCCTCGCCACCGCGGTCGGGGACGAGGGCGGCTTCGCGCCGAACCTCGAGTCCAACGAGGCGGCGCTGCAGGCGCTCATCGAGGGCATCGAGGCCGCGGGGTACCGCCCCGGGGACGACGTCGCGATCGCGATGGACCCGGCGACGAGCGAGCTGCGCCGCGACGGCGTCTACGACCTCGAGCACGAGGGCCGCCAGCTCACGTCCGACGACCTGGCGGGCTACTGGGCCGACCTCTGCGCCCGCTACCCGATCCTCTCGATCGAGGACGGCATGGACGAGGAGGACTGGGACGGCTGGAAGACGCTCACCGACCGCATCGGCGACCGCGTCCAGCTCGTCGGCGACGACCTCTTCGTGACGAACACGCAGCGGCTGAAGCGCGGCATCGAGGCCGGCGTCGGCAACTCGATCCTCATCAAGGTCAACCAGATCGGGACGCTGACCGAGACGCTCGACGCGATCAGGACCGCGCGCGAGGCCGGCTACACGGCGGTGATGTCGCACCGCTCCGGCGAGACGGAGGACGTCACGATCGCGGACCTCGCCGTGGCGACGGGCTGCGGCCAGATCAAGACCGGTGCGCCGTCGCGCAGCGACCGCGTCGCGAAGTACAACCAGCTGCTGCGCATCGAGGAGCAGCTCGGCGCCGACGCGACCTTCCCGGGGCGCTCGGTGTTCCGGTCGTAGGCGCGGCGCGCCTCTGGCTCGAACGTTCGTCTGCACGTGCAGGAGGGCGCCCGCCGCCCGCGAAGGCCGCAGCGATGGCTCGCATTCGCTGGGATCGCGTCGGCCGGGTGGCCCTCCTCTGCGTGCTCGTGGGGATCGTCGCCCTCTACGTCGGTCCCGCCCGCTCGTACTTCACCACCCGCCAGGAGGCGGCCGAGAAGCGCGCCGAGGTCCAGCGCCTGGAGGAGGAGCACGCGCGCCTGAAGGCACGGCTCGCGGCCCTCGACGACCCCGCGACGCTCGAGCAGGAGGCCCGCCGGCTCGGCTACGTCAAGCCGGGCGAGAAGGCCTACGTCATCGAGGACCTGCCCGGAGGCTGACCTCGCGCCACGGCCTCCTCGGTCGTGGCTAGCCTGCGTCCCGATGCCGTTCGAGACCGCCGTGTTCGACTGGCGCGCCGGCGACCGGCGCGTCGCCGACGCGCCGCCCGACGAGCGCCTCGCCATGGAGCGGGTGGTCGAGGCGATCGTCGCCGAGCTGCGCCGTCGCATCGGCATCACGTTCACGGTCGACGAGCTCGCCGACGAGTACGACCGCGGCACCGACTGGACGCTCGACATCGCCCAGCGCGTGGCGCCGGACGCCCCCTGGGCGTGGGACGCGTCGGTCGTCGCCGACGCGGCGTTCCACCGCTTCCTGCGGGAGGCGACGGACTACGCCGGCGGGCGCCGGCTCTGGGACTGAGCGGCGACCACCACACGGGCTCCGCGGTGGCGGTCAGCGTGTGGACGTCTTCGATCTGACCCGTGCATCCGTCGCCGTGGCGCCGCGCCGTCGCGGCCCTCCCAGCCGTAGCGGAGACCGCGACGAAGCCGCGCTCGGCCATCGCGTGGGCCACCGTGCGATCGCGCGCGCTCGCCGAGCGCCTCGCGGAGCGCCCGGCGGCGCGGGCGCACGAGGTCCGGCGGTGGCACCTCGCGCACCGGCCGGCGCGCCCGGCAGCTCTCGGGCACCGCGCCGGCGACCATCGCGACGTGCCGCCCGGCGGCCGATCCCTCGCGGGCCGGCTCGCCGCCGGCGGGGCGCGTCACGTCAGCGGGCTCGGCCGGCGACGAGCTCGGCGGTCGGGGCCGCTGGGACTCGACGTCGACGAGGTCGAGGTCTCAGACGGCGGGCTCGGAGCAGCGGGACGCGCACCCGTGCCGGGTGGGGACGCGAGTCGCCACCCGGCCGGGGAGGCTGAGGTCGAAGGCCCGGATTCGGCTCCAGGCCTGGGGATCGCTAGTCCTCGTCGTCGCCGTCACCGGTCTCGGCGCGGCGGATGACGATGCGATCGGCCTCGATCGTGACCTCGACCGGACGGTGCCCGGCCCAGTGCTCGGCGTAGACGGGGTTGTCCTCGACGGCGGGGTCGAGCCACAGGCCGTAGCCCTCCTCGCCGTGGTCGAACGTGCCCTCGAGGACGGACGAGCCGCGCGTGGTGCGGCGACCGCGCCCGCGGCGCCCGCGGCGGCGCGCGGGCTTCTTGCCCTCGCCGTCCTCGGACTCCTCGGCGGCCTCGGCGGCCTCCGCGGCCGCGGCGGCCTCCTCGGCGGCCTTCGCCTGCTCGGCCTCGAGCTCGGCGGCGATGAGCGCGTCGTCCTCCGCCCGGAGGTCGATCTCGTCGTCGAAGTCGACGCCCGCGCCGGGCTCGGCCTCGGTCGCGTCGGGCGTGAGCTCGTTCTCGCGCTTGAAGGTCTCGATCTGCTGCACGGTCACCTCGAGCTGATGCGCGATCCAGGCGTCCGTGCGACCCTGTCGTACCCAGGTGCGAATCTGGTTGAGGTGGGGACGCAATGAGCGACGTGCCATGAGTGGCGAGGACCCTAGCGAATGACGGGTACGGTGCGGTCGCACGTTTCGTCGTACACCCGGCAGGGCATCGCAGTCTGGAATCGTGCGCCGATGGCAGGGAGGTGCCAAACCATGCTGGTGCTGACACGCAAGTCCAACCAGAGCATCATGATCGGAGACGACATCGAGGTCTCCGTGCTGTCGATCATGGGGGAGAAGGTGCGGATCGGGATCCAGGCCCCCCGTGACATCCCGGTGTTCCGCAAGGAGGTCTACCTCGAGATCCAGGAGGAGCGCGGCGGTGTGGGAGTCGCCGCGGGCCGGACCATGGATCACGGGCACGACGCCGACGCGCGGGACCTGCGGGCCGAGGTCGACAGCGAGCTGCGGCGGCTCGGAGGCGCCGCGAAGTAGGGCTAGCCCATCACGATGTAGAGGATCTCGAACATCGCGATCGTCACCGCCACGGCGGTCGCGATGAGCACGAGGACCAGCGCGGCGAAGCGGATCGAGCCATGCCGGTGACGGCGCTCGATCGTGCGCTGGCGAGATCGCTCGATGGCCGCGCGCCGGAGCGCCTCGCGACGCTCGCGGTCTTCCCTGGATTCCTCGACGAAGGCTCGCTCGAGCTCCGCGAGGCTCTGGCGCATGCGCTGGGCCACGGGGAAAGCGTACCCCTCCGGCGTTCCGGCCGCCGACTCGCCGGTTGACGGCGCATCGCGCTCAGGCTTGCCTTCCCGGCGTCCTGACCTCTACGGTTGACGTGTCGCTCGCCGCGGTCCACCGGACGGAGGTGCGCTGTGCGCAGGGCGATCGTGGGCGGGATCGTGACGGCGGCGCTGGTGCTGGCGGCGCCGGCCGAGGCGCAGTTCGGGCTGCGGTCGTTCACCGCGACGACGTCGAGCGACGCCGCCGGCGCGCACGCCGACGTGACGACGACGTTCCGCGTCGACGCGGACGCGAGCGGCACGGTCCGGGGCCATCTGCGCACGACGCGCGTGGCGCTGCCGCCGGGCCTGGTCGGCAACCCGCAGGTGGTGCCGAGATGCGACCGCGCCGCCTTCGACTCCGCGCCGCTCTTCACGTTCCCGTGCCCCGCCGGCTCGCAGGTGGGCGAGGCGACCTTCTACCTCGGCAACGCGAACCTGCCGCTGCCGATCCCCGCGCCCGTCTACAACCTCACGCCGACGGCCGACAGCCCGGCCGTCTTCGGCGTATGGATCTTCTTCGGGCTCGTCAGGGCGGTCGGGACGACGTCGCTGCGGCCGGACGGCGGGCTCACGCTGACGATCCCCGACGCGCCGAACCTCCCCGGCCTGGAGGTGGTCGGCGCGGACTTCACGTTCTTCGGCGTGCCGGCCGACCACGGCGTCCCGGGGCCGCGCGTGGCGTTCATGACGAACCCGACGTCCTGCGACGGGCCGCTGACGACCACGATCGAGGCCAACAGCTACGAGGACGCGGCGTTCGACGCGCTGACGGCCACGCTGCCCGCGCGCACCGGCTGCGACCAGGTGCCGTTCGGCGCGGAGATGGGCGTCGCCGCCGACAACCCCGTCGTCGACTCGCCGTCGTCGCTGCGCGTCGACCTCGCGTTCGCGCAGAGCACCGATCCCGACGCGCGCGGCTCGGCGGCGCTGCGGCGCGCGATCGTCGGGCTGCCCGAGGGCATGTCGCTGAACCCGTCGCTGGCGGGCACGCTGATCCCGTGCTCCGACGCCGCGTTCGACGCCGGCTCCACCGGCCCGGCGCAATGCCCGGGCGAGTCGGTCGTGGGCAGCGTCGGGCTCGACGTGCCCGTCCTGGCCGAGCCGCTGGGCGGCAGCGTCTTCATCGCGGAGCCGAGGCCGGGGCAGCCGTTCCGCCTCTTCGTCGAGGCCGCCGGCCAGGGCGTGCGCATCAAGCTCGTCGGGGAGGTCGACGTCGACCCGTCGACCGGCAAGGTGACGACGACGTTCGCGGGCGCCCCGCCGGTGCCGGTCCGCCGGTTCTCGCTGACGTTCCGGGGCGGGGATCGCGCCGCGATCGCGATGCCGCCGACGTGCGGCACCCGCACGGTCGACGCCTTCCTCACCTCGACCGCCGGCTCCACCGTCACGCCGAGCGGGGCGATCCACGTCGCCTTCGACCCGCAGGGCTCGGCGTGCCCGGATCCGCTGCCGTTCGCGCCGCGGTTCGCCGCCTCGACGTCGAACACGGCCGCCGGCGCCGACACGCACCTGTCGATGACCTTCGCTCGCGACGACCGTCAGCAGCCGCTCGGGGCCACGCGCCTCTCGCTGCCGCCCGGGCTGCTCGGCCGGCTCGCCGCGTTCCCGATCTGCCCCGACGCGGCGGCGGCCGAGGGGACGTGTGACGGCTCGACGCAGATCGGCGCCGCCACGGCCACCGCGGGCGCCGGCGCCCCGGCGCTCATCACCGGCGGCCAGGTCTTCCTGACGGGGCCGTACCGTCCCGGCGACATCGCGGGCCTGTCGATCGTCGTCCCGGCCCGGGTGGGCCCCTTCGACCTCGGCCGCACGGTCGTGCGCGCCGGCCTGCGCGTGCGGTCGGACGTCGGCCTCGACATCGTCAGCGACCCGCTGCCCACGATCATCGGCGGCCTGCCGCTGCGGCTGCGCAGCGTGACGCTCGACATCGTGCGCGACGGGTTCATGTTCAACCCGACCAGCTGCGCTCCGAAGGAGATCGCCGGCGTGCTGACGTCGGCCGGCGGGACGGAGGCGCGCGTCTCCGCGCCGCTGACGGTGACGGGCTGCGACGCCCTGCCGTTCGCGCCCGGGACGCGGGTGACGACGTCGAAGCCGCGCCGGCGCGACGGGGCGACCGGCGTGACGGTGACGCTGACGCAGGCGGCCGGCGAGGCGAACGTCCGCACGGTCGAGATCACGCTGCCGAAGGCGCTCGGCGCCCGCACCGCCGGCCCGATCACCGCGCCGTGCCGCAACGACCAGTGGGACGCCGACGCCTGTCCGGCCGCGTCGATCGCCGGCTCGGCCTCGGCGACGAGCCCGCTGCTGCCGATCCCGCTCCAGGGCCCGGTCGCGATGGTCTCCGTGCCCGGCTCCGCGCTGCCGAAGCTCGGCGTGCGGCTGAAGGGCCCGATCTCCCTCGACCTGCTCGGGGACGTCGCGCTCACGCGCGGCGGCCGGATCCGCACGACGTTCCAGGTGCCCGACGTGCCGATCAGCCGCTTCCAGCTCGCGCTCGGCCGCGGCGACCGCGCCGTGGTCACCGGCGAGAAGCTGTGCCGCGCGCGCAACCCGCGGGCGCAGCGCCGGATCACCGCGCAGTCCGGCAAGGTCGTGAGCGGCGACGTCAAGGTCGACCGGCAGGGCTGCCGCAAGCGGCGCGGTTAGCTCAGCACGCGCTCCAGAGGCCGCGGTCGTCCTCGCGCGCACGGCGCGCGAGGGCGGCGAAGCGGTTGGCGTGGCGGACGTTGGGCGGGATCGTCAGCGGCCGGGCGTAGCCGTCGCGCACGAGGCGCTCGTTGACGAAGAGCCCGTCGCGGGCGCGGTAGACGTAGGCGAGCAGCCGCCCGTAGCGGTCGCGGCGCTCGGCGTCGAAGCGCAGGCGGACGTCCTCGCCGTCGACGAGCGCGGCGTTGCGGGCGCTCGCCTCCTTGGCGAAGCACTCGACCGGCGTGCCCGGCTTGACGGACTCGGGCGTGTCGACGCCGATGTAGCGGACCGTCTCGTCGGCGCCGTCGAGGTCGACGTGGACGGTGTCGCCGTCGACGACGCGGGTGACGGTCGCCTCGACGCCGTCGGGCGCCGAGCGGTCCTCGGCGCGCTGCGCCGCGATGCGCCCGCCGAAGAGGACGAGCACGAGCGCGGCGGCGACGAGGATGGTGCGGCGGGGCATCCCGGCCACCGTGTCACACGCGGCGGCCGGGACGCAGCGCGCCTTGCAGCGCGCGGCGGGAGGGCCGCGCTACGCGATCGTCACGTCGTCGGCGAGGTACACGTCCTGGATGGCGTGCAGCAGCGCGATGCCCTCGTCCATCGGACGCTGGAACGCCTTGCGGCCGGAGATCAGCCCGGAGCCGCCGGCGCGCTTGTTGATGACCGCGGTGCGGACCGCCTCGGCCATGTCGGTCGCGCCCGACGAGGCGCCGCCGCTGTTGATGAGCGGCGCGCGGCCCATGTAGCCGTTGACGACCTGCCAGCGCGTGAGGTCGATCGGGTGGTCGGTCGTCAGCTTGTCGTAGACGAGCTGGCTGGTCTTGCCGAAGCCCGAGCCCATCGCCGGGTAGCCGCCGTTGTTCTCCGGCAGCTTCTGCTTGATGATGTCGGCCTCGATCGTCACGCCCAGGTGGTTGGCCTGGCCGGTGAGGTCGGCGGAGACGTGGTAGTCGACGCCGTCCTTCTTGAACGCCGAGTTGCGCAGGTAGCACCACAGCACGGTGAACATGCCGAGGCGGTGCGCCTCCTCGAAGGCGCGCGAGACCTCGACGATCTGGCGGTTGCTCTGCTCGGAGCCGAAGTAGATCGTCGCGCCGACGCCGGCCGCGCCGAGCTCGTACGCGCGCTGGACCGACGAGAACATCGTCTGGTCGAACTGGTTCGGGTACGTCAGCAGCTGGTTGTGGTTCAGCTTGACGATGAACGGGAACTTGTGCGCCCACTTGCGGCTCACGGCGCCGAGCACGCCGAGCGTCGAGGCGAAGGCGTTGCAGCCGCCCTCGACGGCGAGCTCGACGAGGTTCTCCGGGTCGAAGTAGAGCGGGTTGGGCGCGAACGAGGCGGCGCCCGAGTGCTCGATCCCCTGGTCGACCGGCAGGATCGAGTAGTACCCGGTGCCGGCCAGGCGGCCCGAGTTCAGCATCCAGGACAGGTTCCGCAGCACGTTGCTGCTGCGATCGGTGTCGACGAAGACCCGGTCGATGAAGTCCGGCCCCGGCAGGTGCAGGTTCGCCTTGTCGACGGTCTTGCACTCGTGGTTGAGCAGGCTGTCGGCCTCGTCGCCCAGCAGCTCCTCCAGGCGGGAGGTCGTCATCTCGGTTGCGGCCACGGCGAGTTCTCCTCTGATGGTCCTAGGTCGTTATCGGGACTCTACCCCGGGTAGCCTTCCCGCCCGACCATGGAGCACCACTTCTCCGGGCCCAACTTCACGATCGGCGTGGAGGAGGAGCTCATGATCGTCGACGGCGAGACGATGGATCTCGTCAACGCCATCGAGGCGCTGCTCGAGGACGCCCCCGCGGGCGCCATCAAGCCCGAGCTCATGGAGTCCGTGCTGGAGGTCTCCACCGACCCGTGCGCCGACACGCGCGAGGCGGGCGAGCAGCTGCGCGCGCTGCGCCGCCAGGTGCGCGAGCGGGCGGCGACGAAGGGCCTGGCGATCGGCTCGGCCGGCACCCATCCGTTCGCGATGTGGGAGGACCAGCGGATCGTCGCCCGGACGCGCTACCGCGACCTCATCTCGGCGCTGCGGTTCGTGGCGCGCCAGGAGCTCATCTTCGGCATGCACGTCCACGTCGGCCTCGACGACCCCGACAAGGCGATCCACGTCGCCAACGGGATGCGCGTCCACGTGCCGGTGCTGCTCGCGCTGAGCGCGAACTCGCCGTTCTGGCGCGCCGACTCGACCGGGCTGCAGTCCACGCGCACCCCGATCTTCCGCGCCTTCCCGCGCGTCGGCATCCCGCCGAAGTACGAGGACTGGGCCGACTACGAGCGCCGCATCGAGTTCATGTGCAGCTCGGGGACGATCGAGGACTACACCTGGCTCTGGTACGACGTCCGCCCGCACCCGAACTTCGGCACGGTCGAGATCCGCGCGATGGACTCCCAGACGCGCATCGAGCACACGCTCGCGATCACCGCGCTCGTGCAGGCGATGGTCAAGGAGCTGGCCGAGCACTTCGACGAGGGTCGGCAGCTCACCGAGTACCCGTACGAGATGCTCGACGAGAACAAGTGGATGGCCTCGCGCCACGGCCTCGACGGCGAGCTCGTCGACCTGCCGTCCTCGGAGCGCGTCCCGACGAAGGAGCTCGCGCGCCGCCTCATCGACCGGCTGCGGGGTCACGCGCAGGACCTCGGCTCGGGGGACGCCTTCGACGGCCTCGAGGACCTCCTGGCGCGCGGCAACGGCGCCTCGCGCCAGCTGATCGTGTGGGAGGCCAACCACGATCTGCGCGAGGTCATGGCCGAGATCGTCGACGCCACCGCAGCTTGATCGCGCGGCCCCTCGCGGGCCGTATCATCGACTCATGGCACGCGGGGCCGATCTCTTCGTCGTCTGCAAGAACTGCGGTTCCGAGGTCAGCCCCTACGTGACCGAGTGCCCGTACTGCGGGCAGCGGGTGCGCAAGCGCGCCCCGAAGATCGAGCGCGGCGGCATCCCGCGCGAGCCGCTCGGGCGCGCACCGCGCAACCGGCGCCGCGAGCGGCCCTCGCTCGGCGACCGGTTCGGGCGCCGCGAGCTGCCGAGCGCGCGCGCCGGCGGCCGCCCCGGGGCGACGATCGCGCTCGTCGCCGCGAGCTTCATCGCCGCCCTGGTCGCCACGGCGGGCGCCTTCTCGGTCCTCGACGCGATCGTGTTCGGCAAGCTCGACGGCGAGTGGTGGCGGATCGTCACCGCGAACTTCATCCACCTCAGCGGCGGCTCGATCGTCTTCGCGCTCGGCGCGTACCAGTTCGCGAC